>JACCXJ010000405.1 GCA_013697045.1 Gammaproteobacteria bacterium
GCCCTCCTGGGCGACGCGAAGTCCCTCGCCCAGCGTGCGAAGCTGGAAGAATCGCGGAAGACGGTCGCGGCGCTGGCGGAGGCCAAGGCGGCGCTCATTGGCTACGCGGTGTCGCGGCAGATCGACCCCAATTGTACGGCCCCCGGGAACAACTGTCCCCGGCCGGGAGATCTGCCGTGCCCGGACGTTAACAATGACGGCGTAATCCCGGCAACGGGTACCGGTTCAAGCTGCGGCAGCGCCTCTGGATCGACCGGGCAGGCCAGTCGCCTGGCGCGTTTGCCTTGGCGTACACTCGATCTAGGTGACGTGCACGATGGTACCGGCGAACAGCTGTAGTATGCCGTGTCTGCGACCTTCAAGGCCAATACGCGATCGACCTGCACAAACCCCGGTAGCGCTGGGTGTCTCAATAGCGACGCGAGGGGAAGAATAACAGTGAAAGTGCCCGGGACCGATACGGATGGCGACGGCGACCCTGGTAACTTCAGCGTGGTTCACGATGGCCGGAACCCGGAGTGGCGAAATCCGTTAGAACGGGTAAACGCACCTGCGCAGTGGACACCAAGCGGCGCCATAGCGGTTGTTATCGCGCCCGGTAATCCACTGAAAAGGCAGGACGGTTTAGTCCAGAGCCGTGGGGGGGCGTGCGAAACAGCGAGCACTCCTTCCTGCGCGCGAAATTATCTAGACGTGGGACTAGGAGAGGACAATGCCACTTTCTACGATGGCCCCACTCTTTCCAATAGGGCGGACGGGTTCATTGCGGGTAAGGTCTTAGGGAACTGCAATGACGGTGACTGCGACGTGATTGTTAATGATCGGATACTTCCGATCACCTATGGGGATTTGATTCCTTTACTTGAGAAACGGGTCGTGGGCGAAGTCCTAGCATGTCTGAAAAGCTATTCCACCTACATTGATCCCGTCTCCGGAGATAGTATCAATAAGAATAGATATCTCTGGGCGGCAATGCTAGATGACTTGTCTCAACCCTACCAAGACACCGATCGCATACGGTTTGGGCGTGTGCCAGACCCCCCGTTCACCGCCACTTCCGTCGCTGGGATGCACAATAGGTGGACTGATAGCTGCTTGATGGCTCGCTTTAAGTATAACGATACTACGTACTGTAACAAATCGGGCGTGCCGCCACATTTCGATGACTCTAGCTGTTATCGCCAAAACTGGTGGGGGAACTGGAAAGAGCTTGTGTTCTACGCCGTAGCTCAAAAATACCAACCAGATACTATCGTACCGGTAGAGGGCCCGTCGCCTGGCCCAGTGCCGCCAGAGCCACCGTGTGGAACACCACCTTGTCTCGCAATCAATCAATCCGTTACCCAAGGCGACAAGCGAGTGGTTGTAATCGCGGCAGGTAAACGGCTCGTGGCGGTAGCTGGCGGCCAACCAAGAGATGGTGCCAATAAAGGAACCGTTGCAAATTACTTAGAGGAGGAAAATGCTACTCCAGAGGATGATGCCTTCGTGGAGACAGTAAACGGGGACCCGCCACGACCGTTCAACGACGTTGTTGGTTATTTGAATGCCGATGGCGATATACGCTAATTCTGAGAGGACGAAGGGATCAGGTCAACTCATATGGAACGCGGATTCACGCTGGTTGAGATCGCCATTGTCGTCCTCGTGTTGGGGATACTTCTAGCGAGCCTCTTGGGTCCACTATCCGTTCGCATCGAACAGCAGGAAATCCGAAAGACCACCGATCAGATGGAGGAGATCAAGGAGGCGTTGTACGGCTACGCGATGGCTAACGGAGCATTGCCGTGCCCTGATGTCAACAATAACGGCACGCAAGACCGAACTGGTTCTCCGGAGATTTGTTCCCTTGACGCCGGTAATATCCCGTGGGTTGACCTCGGTGTTCCTGGGCTAGATGCCTGGAACCGCGCATTTCGTTACCGAGTGACCGGTTACTTTGCAGACCAATTCGGTGTAGACGGGTCTGGGAACCTCATCCCACCAACGGTCACTCCGCCACCTGCGTGTACGGCAACCCCGGCACAGACATCTTTTGCCCTGTGCACCGACGGTGGCATCACCGTGCGAGATGGTGATGGCGGGAACGTTGTCGCCGCTAAGGTCGCCGGAGTAGTTATTTCACATGGAAAATACCGTTTCGATCCAGCGAGTAGCACGGACCCACCTTCTCCACATGAGGTCGAGAACTTTGAACGTGAAGGCGCGGCGTCTATCCCAGGAGATACCTTAGGCACCGTTGTGGCCCGAGGGTATACGGGTGGAAGTGGACAGGAATATGACGACCTCGTTGTATGGCTTTCGGCGAATGTCTTGAAATACCGATTGGTACAGGCAGGGCGGTTGCCGTAGGAGTAGCTGGCCGGGTAAGCACGATTTGCATGCCTGCCGTTGCGAAATCTGATAGGGGACGAACCGGGTCGCCCTAGGCCGGTTGCAATATGCCCAAATGCGGCACTATCATGCCTTAAATGGGCAAGATGACCACCAGGACGAGGGCCTCCGACTCCGGCGCGATACGGAGAAAGGTTCAGCCGCTTGCGCGTACGGGGCTCGCCGATGCTCTATTCACTACCACCCAGCAGCGTGTCCTCGGCTTACTCTACGGTCAACCGAAGCGAAGCTTCTTCGCGAATGAGCTGATTGGACTGACCGGCTCGGGGTCCGGCGCGGTCCAGCGCGAGCTCGCGCGCTTGGTCGACAGCGGCTTGGTCACGAGCCGGTCGATCGGGCGGCAGCGACACTATCAGGCCAATGCGGAGGCTCCGATCTATTACGAGCTGCAAAGCATCATCGTCAAGACGGTGGGTTTGGCCGAGCCGCTGAGGGCTGCGCTCATGCCGCTGTGTCATCGGATCACGCTCGCGCTGGTCTACGGATCCATCGCCAAGGGAACTGCCACGGCCGCGAGCGATATCGATCTGCTGGTAGTCACCGAGGATCTCACGCTGGAGGACCTGTACTGTGCGCTGGAACCCGCGGAACAGCAACTCCAAAGAAAGGTCAGCCCAACGCTCTATACCGTCAAAGAGTTCGCCCGGCGCCGCGTGGTAGGCAATCCATTCGTGACCAAGGTGCTTACGGGCGAGAATATCGTGCTGATTGGAGATGCACATGCCATTGATGCAGCTTGATAATCTCGTGCGCATCCAGAAGCTGAAGGCGGAACCGGCGGCCGAGGCGGAGATTGAAGGTCTTCTCCGCTCCGGCAAGGCGCGCCTCGATGATGCTGCCAAGAAGAGCTTGAGCCCCGAGAGTCGCTTCGACCTGGCGTACAACGCGGCGCATGCACTCGCTCTCGCGGCACTGCGCTGGCACGGGTATCGGTCGGACAATCGATACCTGGTATTCCAGTGCTTGGAGCACACGCTGGATCTACCGAAAGAGCAATGGCGGGTGCTCGACCGCGCCCACAACAAGCGCAATGTCGCCGAGTACGAAGGCGATGTCGATATTGATCTCGAATTGCTCGATGCCTTACTCCGCGTCGCACGCGAGGTGTATAAGCGGGCGTCCACGCTCGACTCGATCAAGGGTGGATAGCAGCTTGTCGCGTAGCGTGATGTCCGCACTCACCGTTTCGGGAGTTTGGTAACAATTGAAAGCACTCCCTACCAGCCGGCCCGTAAGAGCCCGATGAAGCCTATCCGCCTGACCAGGCATGCCGTGGAGCAATGTGGCGAGCGAGGAGCTAACGCGAGGGAGGTATGCTATGCTGTCGAGCAGGGTTCGCGTGAGCCGGCAAAGCATGGGCGAATTCTGTGTCGATATAATTTCCCCCATAACGCATTATGGCAGGGGAATCATTATGCGATAAAGCAGGTGGCGCCTGTTATCAAGGAAGAACCGGAAGAAACCGTCGTCGTCACCGTATACACGTTTTTCTTTTGAGCGGACATTATGAAGATCAGCTATGACCGTGAAGTGGACGCCCTATATATCAGGCTCTTGGAAGGCAGCCACGAGTGCCGAACGCTCAGGCTCAACGATGAGGTCGCCCTGAATATTGGGCCGGGCGAAGCGCTGGTCGGCATCGAGATCCTGGATGCTACGCATGTGTTTGGAGCTGAAGAGCTCCCGGATCTCGTGGTCGAGAACGTGCGGCTTGCGGTCTCGGGCTGAAGACACGACGCGCTCCATGGGTGGTCAGAAGGGCCTTGATCACGGCGTTCCACCGGATGGCACGATCTCTCACCACCACCCTACTGCGACCCCCGATCCGCACGGTCTGGCGGGCCGTCTTTGCGCTGCGCAATCCTGCGCGCAAAGCCCAGTGCGGCCATCCGTGGCTGCCCGCTCGGCGGGCCTGTCGTCCACCGGACGACAGGTTCATCCGCCTCGCCCTTCAAGCCGGCTCGACGTAGTGTCAGCTACGCGTTCGCGGTCTTTCGATCCGTGCGGCCCGCCGGACCGGCGCCTCGGCGGCCTCGCGACGGGCGGTGGTGAGAAATCCGGGCTAGAATAGCGCAACCGCGGCGAGATCAACCCC
>JACCXJ010000005.1 GCA_013697045.1 Gammaproteobacteria bacterium
CTTGAGCGCGGCAGCGCCGATGGCCGCCCAGATGAGCCCTTCGACGATGGCGGGGTTCCGGGTATCGAAGGCATGCAGGTTCGCATAGGACTTCCATTCCTTGAACAAGAGCTCGACCTGCCAGCGCCGCATCATAGATGCGCTGCGTCACGATGGCCCCCTCGTAGGTGGCCCCCCGCCCAGCGTCCGGCGCCGCGGTCTTTTCGTAGCGGCCCTTGAGCATGGGCGTGCACACGACGAGCACAGTCTCGGCCTGTCCGATGCACCCCAGCATCCGGACGAGCCAGCCCTCGGGCGGCGGGCGATCAACGTAGAGATGGTCGGTGAAGACCCGGCACCCGCGCCCGACTAGCCACTGGGCCAGCGCCGCGACGACGCCCGCAACGCGGCGCTCTCGTGCGCGTAGCTGATGAAGACCGTGGGCGGTTGTTTCGATGGCGCGCTATCAGGCATCACGATTCCAACGTCTCCCACCTCGAGCGCAGCCCGACTCGGTGATGTTAAGGGGCCAGGTTCGATTAATTTCCCGGACGCTCGCGCTCGGCGCGATTCTGCGCGCGGACGTCTCTTACCGACGAGTGTGAGATCGGCAGGCCATCCCCCTTTTTTTCCCCCGTGTTGTCTCCGCACCCCGCGATCGCGACGACCAGGACGAGCCGATGGGTCATCACCGCGATGCTATCGCGTCTCGAACGCTAGCGACGATGCTTCTCCAGCCAGTAGTCCACGAACGCGCGCAGGCGCGGAAGACTCTCTCGATCCTTGCTCGCGATGATGTCGGAGGGATGGCACACCGGGAACCCCTCGATCTGGACCCGACGGTCCCACGCGTCGCCGAACCGCTCGATGCCATCCGGCGCGAAGACGAGATCGAGATCGAACGGGCCGTCCTTGAGCTGCACGAAGTCCTTGCCGCGCCGGATCTCGGCACGCCGTACGTCATCGAGTACGAAACCCAGCTCATCGAGCGCCACGACGAGCGTTGCGCCGTTCGCGGGCGACTTCTCGACATACAGGTCGGCATCCTGGGTCGTATCGGGAAACCCCAGGAGGATCGACTTGCCGAGAAACAGATAGCGCACGCCGTGGCGCGCGAACACGTCTCGAATCTCCTCTGCTTGTGCGTATTCGAACTTAGCGGCCATACCCTAGCCAGCTCAGCAGCTCGCGCTCGCACCACGCGCGATAGTCCTCCATCGTGTCGAACGAGCGGTATCCTGCGTCATCCAGGACGGGTTTGTACGTATGAATGAAGGCGTAGCGAAACCGGGTGCGCAGCGGGCGCTTGGCTGCGGCATCGAATGCCTCGCGCCAACGCCGAAGCTCTTCTGCCGAAGCCGATCGCACGTGCCGAGTCTAGCCGGTCCTACGCGCGGATGCCCGGCAGGACCTTGAACCCGACCGAAACCGCGCGCAGCACGCCTTGCTTCACGGGCGAGCGGTGGTGGGAAGCGTTGTGGCGCTCCGTCTGGCGAATGCAGGCAATACCCACTGGAGGCCCTGGACTTTGGTATCCTCTGCCCATGCGGACACCCCGTGACACCACGCCTCGTCCCGCGCCTATCCGGTTGACCCGCAGCGGGCCGGCTCGGCGTTTCATCGTCGGTCTGTTGCTCTTCTCCCTCGCGGCCTGTGGCCAGAAGGGCGCCCTGTATCGCGAGAAGAAACCCGAGTCACGCCTCACCCCGGATGCAGCCCTTCTCTTACCGTAACGGCGCGCTCTATGTCGAGGGGGTAGCGCTCACGGTTATCGCCGAGGAGTTCGGGACCCCGTGTTACGTCTATTCGCGGGGCGGGATCGAGGGCGCCTGGCGCGCCTTCGACAGCGCCTTCGGCAGCCATCCGCATCTCGTCTGTTACGCCGTCAAGGCCAACGGGAACCTCGCCGTCCTGAACCTCCTGGCGCGCCTGGGCTCGGGTTTCGATATCGTCTCGGGGGGCGAGCTGGAGCGCGTCCTCAGTGCCGGGGGAGACCCGGGAAAGGTCGTGTTTTCGGGGGTCGGCAAGCGCGCCGATGAGATGCTGCGCGCCCTGGAAGTCGGGATCCATTGCTTCAACATCGAATCCCTGCCGGAGCTGCAGCGCCTGGATCAGATCGCGTCGAGGATCAAGGTGCGGGCACCGGTGGCGATCCGCATCAACCCCGATGTCGATGCGAAGACCCACCCCTACATCGCCACCGGCACCAACGCCAACAAGTTCGGCATCCCGGCCCGGGAGGCCGAGGCTGTGTATGCAGAAGCCATGGACCTGGCGCATATCGAGGTGCGCGGGATCGCCGTGCACATCGGCTCGCAGCTCACCCGCCTCGAGCCCGTGCTCGAGGCCCTGGACCAGGTACTCGGCCTCGTGGCACGGCTCGATGCACAAGGCATCGCATTGAGGCATATCGACATCGGCGGTGGTCTAGGCATCCGCTACCGCGAAGAATCACCGCCGACGCCCGCGGCGTACGCGCAAGCCATCCTGACCCGCCTGGGCGGCGAGCCGCTCTCGGTCATCACCGAGCCGGGACGCGCGGTGGTGGGGCCGAACGGCGTGCTCTTGACGCGCGTCGAATACCTGAAGGACGTGGAGCAGAGGCACTTTGCCATCGTCGATGCCGCCATGAACGATCTGGTGAGACCCGCGCTCTACGACGCCTGGCACGACATCGTACCGGTCGAACGCCGCCCGGGTCCCGAGCGCCGTTATGACATCGCCGGGCCGGTGTGTGAATCGGGCGACTTCCTCGGCTCGGGGCGCGCCCTGAACCTCTCATCCGGCGATGTCCTGGCCGTCTGTGCCGCGGGGGCTTATGGCGCCTCCATGAGCTCGACCTACAACACAAGGCCGCGTGCCGCCGAGGTCCTGGCGGACGGCGAGCGCATCCATCTGGTCCGGCGCCGCGGAACCGTGCAGGACCTCATGCGCGAAGAGGTGATCCCGCCAGGCTAGGCGTGGCTCATAGGTTATGTAGTTAAGGAGTCGCGAAAATCGGCTCAAGACCGAATTGCAGCCGCCCACGTTGTCGATCTCGTTTAGGGTGTGCGCGTCGTGCGTTCCCGGCGAGGTAGTCGATGGTGCGTGC
>JACCXJ010000026.1 GCA_013697045.1 Gammaproteobacteria bacterium
CGAAGCTCCATTGGCCCGGATATATGGTGCCGCGCAGCGGGATCACGTCCCCGATCTTCCAGCCATACTGGGCCGCCACGCGCTCGCCCGCGAGCGCGCCCTTGCGGTCGTGCAGGAAATCCTTGAGCTGCTCCGGCGGCACGATGAACTCCGGGTAGAGATCGAGATAGCCCTTGGCCTCGACCGCAAACTGCGGAAAGAAGTTCTTCTCGTTGAGGTAGACGCCGGCGAACCAGTTGGCGTAGCTGACGGTCTCGACACCGCGGATCCGCCGGATCCGACCCAGATAACTGATGGGCAGGGGAAACGTCAGCGAGACGGCGTTGCGGGTGATGAGGCGCCTGGCCGAGGTCGCCTCGGCCCCCGCATACCAGGTGTCCACCACCGTACGCAGGATCGCGAAGGCCAGCACGGCCACCACGATGCCCGCCACCGTGAGCCCGGTCCGGAGCGGGTGCCGGCCAAGATTGCGGAAGATGAAACGGAGCATAGAAGATGCGCGGCATCGGGACACGGGGTGCCCAGGGGCCGCCGGACTATAGCACAGGTGCTAGCCCGCTCGGCGCGCCGTCTTGCGCCGCTCGGGTCGGTGCATCTGAATTCGCCATGGACGGGGAGGATATCCGAGGCGTACGGATTCGCTAGCTAGGCGGGCGGGTTGGCGGAATAGTTTTGGCGCCACGCTGATTTGGCGCCACGCTGATTTGGCGCAATACGCTCACGCTATTGCGCCCTACGATGCTTGGCCTGACTATCGCCGAACTGGCGATCAAGGCACACCGGGGAACGATAAAAGCACGAAATACCAACGCCGGTCTCGAGGTCGAGATCACGCTGAAATGTTCAGCCGCGAAGGCAGTTAGCCCAATCAGACCTTTCGACGCGCGCCGACGAACGATTTGACGGCAAGCAGGACAAACAGAAGGCAAACCACGGCCATTGAAATCTGCGCGATCTCGGCGCCCGAAAACGTCAGTTCGCCAAGACGCGGTATCAGACGTACGGCCGTCGCGATAAATCCGAGCAGGGCTACAACGACGGCCGCGTGCATCAAGTGTTTTCGCAGATTTTCTTTCGCTTGCGCGATAAGCCCGAACAGAAGCAGGAGCGCGCCGAAGATAGCCGGAATAAGCGCCGTATAGCTTGCTCTGTCGGACATGACTCCGTTCACGTACCCTAAAATTCCGATCAGGATTAGCAAAACCCCGCAGAAAATCGATAAAGAAGGCATCTTGTTTCCTCGAAAAAAGTGGATCTACAACCTAAATCTACCAGAGCTTGCCGCGAATGACGAACCCCGAAGCGAGAATTCTGGTCTGGCGGTCAAGCTGCCCGGTGATCGACTGTGCGATAGGGTTGGATAAGAGCGTCGGTGGGGATCTCCAGTCCCACGGCCTCCCGTGCCAAAGCGTTAACGCATTCGGCGGTCGCCGCCCGGTCTTTGTAGATGTGCTTGGCTTCCTCAGTACCCATCCGTTGCCGCCAAGCCGCGACCGCTTTGCTGTCTCGCGCTTTCGGCGCGTGCGGATCGTTCGGCACCGGCGCATAGACTTCGGTTTGCTCCGCCACCGCGTCCAGTTGTTCATGGGCCGGATAGCCGCCGTCCACGCGCAGAAGCTCGAAGGCGAATAGGGATTTTAAACGCCCTTTTTCGTCAAGAGGTACTAGGGTACTGCTGGCCTCGTGAGCTGTCAAGCATACGGGTCCGCGGCCTGGGATGGGGGCATTTTCGGGCCCTTCCTCGGGCTCGAGGCGCTATGTTTCGGGGCGTTTTGGCGTCTCGGGCGAGCGAGGGCCAAGGGGGAGTGTCGCCTCAGCGGCTGAGCCGGATGGGAGCGGGAGGTTAACGGTGGGGATGTTGGTGGTTTTGACCTTGGCCGTGCCGGTTACCTTGACGTTGGAGGCCGCCAGGGCCGCCTGAGGAAACCAGTTGCCGCGGTAGCCGAGAGGATCAAAGCGCCGCCGCCGAAGATCCGAAAAACCTTGCTGAGCATAATATTCCTGCCTCCTTTAACGCAGTTCGCTGAAGGTCTCCAGGTCGCGATGACCTACCTGAAAACCCCTTCTACCCGGAGTCGTGACGCAAGGCCTTCCAGTGTGTCAGCGCCCCGCGTCCCCTGAGGCTTGGATGCCTCCGCGCGTCGCTGCGCAGCCCCTGTCCGTGATGCACTACGATGAGTCGTCGTAGATCTCGGGGTGCACCGTATTAGCGCGTTTGGCACCGGGAACGTTAAGCAGCGGTCTCGCCGCCGGATCGGTAGGCGGCAGAACATCCCGGCCCGCATTGCAGCAAGGCTATCGGACAGGCATAGTCGGCACAGCCCTAGAAAACCCGAAACGTGAGCGGCAGGATCGATACGCGATGTTCCGCATCCTCCATGGCAACCGGATCGAGGCGCTAGCCGAGCAGTTGCTCGCCGATCCGGCGCGCCGGGACACGGATGTCCTCCGGCCCGAGACGCTGATCGTCCCGAGTCTCGGCATGGCACGCTGGCTCAAGGATCGGATCGCCCTGCGCGACGGGGTGTGTGCGAACGTCGCGTGTCCCTATCTGGGCGAGTTCATCTGGAAGAGCTTTTCGGCACTCTTGCCCGACGTGCCGGCGCGCTCACCCTTCGATCCCGAGGTCATCGCCTGGCGCGTGTTCGAGCGCCTCGGGGCGTTGCCCGAGGTGCCCGAATACGGCCCGCTCGCGGCTTATGTCACCCACGGCGATCCACAGGGCCGCATGGGGCTCGCGTGCCGCATCGCGCGGCTCTTCGACCAGTATCTCGTATACCGGCCCGACTGGCTGCGTGCCTGGGAAACGGGCCGGCTGCTCGGGCTCGGCAGCGGCGACACGGAACGCTGGCAGGCGCGCCTGTGGCGGGAGTTGGCAAGGCTATCCCCGAGTGCCTTCCGAGAGCACCCCAAGGACCGCTATCTCGCCGCGCTCGCCGGGCTTGCAGACAGGAAAGAAGACCTCCGCGCCTGGCTCCCACCCCGCATCGCGCTGTTCGCGATCCCGCACCTGCCGCCCCTCTATTTCGAGATCCTCTTGGCACTCTCGGCGCACATCGATATCCGCTACTACCTGTTGAATCCTTGCCGGGAGTACTGGGCCGACATCGTCACGGAACGCGACCTCGCGCGCCTGTCGCTCGCCGGCGAGGCCGAAGAGTCGCACCACGAGATAGGCCATCCCCTACTGGCCGCCTGGGGAAGGCAGCCGCAGCAACACCTGAACCTCGTCGCCGCCCTGTGCGGTGAAGAAAGCGTCGAGCAGGATGAGCACTACGAGGACCCCGCCGGCGTTTCCTTGCTGGCGCTTTTGCAGCGCTCGGTCCTCGACCTCGACGACCGGGATGGCAAGCGACTCGTGCTGTCGCCTCATGAGCACTCCGTCCAGGTCCATGTCTGCCACGGCCTGATCCGTGAGCTGGAGGTCCTACACGATCAGCTGTTGTCGCTCTTCGATGCCCATCCCGGCCTGAGCCCGGCGGACATCGTGGTGATGACCCCCGATCTGGAGGCCGCCGCCCCGCACATCGACGCGGTGTTCGGCTCGGCACCGCGAGAGCGGTACATCCCCTTTGGGATCACCGGTCGAGCCAACCCTTCCGCCACGCCCCTCCTGCGGGCATACGCGACGCTTCTCGGGCTGCCGCGCTCGCGGTTCGAGGCATCGATCGTGATGGAGCTCATCGAGACACCGGCCGTGGCGCGCCGCTTCGACCTCGGTGAGGCCGATCTGGCCTGCATCCGCGCGTGGTTGCGCGAGTCCGGCGTGCGCTGGGGTCGCGACGCCGAGCATCGCGCCGCATTGGGCCTCCCCGCGGAACCCCGCCACACCTGGGCGGATAGCCTGGCGCGTCTTCTCCTCGGCTACGCGCTGCCCGGTGGCGGCCGGCGTACCTTCACAGGGGTCTTGCCCTACGATGACATCGAGGGGAGCCAGGCGCTGGCGCTGGGCAAGCTCTGCACGGTGTTCGAGGCGCTCGAGGGCGCGGCCCGGGACCTCGCCATCCCCCGCCCCCCGGCCGAGTGGGCGACGCTGCTCATCGCCTATACCGACCGCTTCCTGCTGCCCGCCGAGGACGAGCAGGGAGACCTGAAGCGCATCCGCTCCCTCCTCACGGCCCTCGGTGAGGACGCCACCCTAGCGGCCGCGTGCTCGCCCGTCAGGGTGGAGGTCATCGCCGCGCTCCTCACGGAGCGGCTCATGGGCACGGCCCCCGGTGCGTCGCCGACGGGCGCAGTCACCTTCTGCGGGATCGGCAGCTTGCGGGGCATCCCATTCCGGGTCGTGTGCCTCATCGGCTTGGCCGACACCGCCTTCCCCCGCCAGGCAGCCGTTACGGAATTCGACCTCATGGCCGAACGGCCGCGGCTGGGGGATCGGGCCCGCCGTCACGACGACCGTGCCGCCTTCCTCGATGCCCTGCTCTGTGCCCGCGAGGTGCTTTATCTGAGCTACCCCGGTCACGACGTTCGTGACGACAGCCCTCTCCTGCCCGCGATACCGGTGTCGGAGCTACTCGATTATCTGGGGCGCTCGGTCGCGGGGGGTGCCGATGCCGTCCGACGCCGCCTCATCACGGAGCACCGCTTGCAGCCTTGGAGCCCCCATTACTTTGGAGATCTATCGGGCGAAACGGACGCCCTGTTCTCCTACACCGCGGACTACGCGGAGGTCGCCCGGAGGTCCCGGACCGGTTCCAGGTCCGCGGCCCGGCCGCTGTTCCTTCATCCACTTCCGGAGCCGGGACCCGAGTGGCGGAAGGTGGAGATCGATCGGCTCATCGATTTCTTTTCTCACCCCATCCGCTTCCTGCTCCGGGAGCGCCTGGGCATCCACCTCGGCGCCGGGGAGGCCGAGTTGCCGGATCAGGAACCCTTTCAGCTCGGCCGGCGGGACGGATCCCGGCTGGCCGAGCGGCTCCTGCCGCTGTGCCTCGCGGGTGCCGGCGATGCCGGGATAGCGGAGATCGCCCTGGCCGGCAGCGAGTTGCCCCATGGGGCTCCGGGTCGCATCGAGCTGCGCAACGAGTGGCGGGGACTGGCCCGATTCCACGCCGACCTCATCCGCCTCGCGCCCACCCATCCCCTGGATGTCCTCCCCTTCGCGCTCGTGATCGGCGAGGTCTCGCTCACGGGATCGCTCTCCGGGCTGCACGCGGGTGGACTGTTCGGCCATCGGCTCGGCACACGCGGGGCCTTCACCCTGTGGAACGCCTGGCTGCGGCATCTCTGCCTATGCGCGGTGAATCCGACCGGCGTCGCGGCCCGGAGCCGCTGGTTGCTGAAGGACGTCCTCCTCGAATTCATACCGATCGAGGACGCGGAGGCGGAGCTTGGAAAACTCCTCGGACAATACCGGCGCGGCCTGTCCACGCCGCTCCCCTATGCGCCGCGCAGTGCCCTCGCACTCATCGAGGGCAGCGCCGCCAAAGCCCGCTTGACATGGGCCGGCAGGCCCCCCCGGCACCCCGGCGAAAACCAGGACGCCTGGTTCCGGCTCCTCTACGGCAGTGCCCGGGGCGACCTGCCCGAGGGGTTCGAGACCACCGCCCACACGTTGCTCGATCCCCTCTTCGCCCATCTGCGGGAAACGCCGGCCGGAGAGGACCCATGACCATCGAGCAGCCGGTGGCCCTCGGCGTCCCGCTCACCGGTGTGCAGCTCATCGAGGCCTCTTTCGAGGCGCGCCTCGGGGCGCTGCGCCAGGTGTTGCTCGAGGAGGCCCATGCGGCACTCAAAGAGCGACTGCGCGAGGCTCGGCTGCAGACCTACGACGCGCTCCTCGAGAACATATACGATGCACTCGCCGGCCCGCGGGGCGAGACGCTTGCCGCCCTCTTGAGGCAGCGCTATCCCGCGGCGCTCATCGATGAGTTTCAGGACACCGATCCCCTCCAATACGCCATCTTCCGGCGCATCTACGGGGACGGTGGCAACGCGCTCGTTTTGGTCGGCGATCCCAAGCAGGCGATCTACAGCTTCCGCGGCGCCGATCTCCACACCTACCTCAAGGCCCGCGAGCGCTGCCGGCGGGTCCACACCCTGCACCAGAACCAGCGCTCGGTTGCCGGGCTCGTGACCGGGCTCAACACCCTCTTCGGCACCCACGCGCACCCCTTCCGGCTCCCGCGCATCGCCTTTACGCCGGTGCGTGCCCCGGATCTGCCACGCGCCGCCCTCGTGGAGCTGGGCCGGAGCGACCCCGCCCCGCTGCGGGTGTTCCTGTGAGGTGGCTGCCAGCAAACGGGGAAGCAACATCGAATCGCTCAGCGGTGCTGACTTCGGCGAATGAGCAGGCGCGGACACGCGCCCTACGCTCGCTGCACCGCAAGAGCGATCGCTACCGGGCCGCCGTGCGGCATAAGCTCGCCGCCTACCACCGCCATATCCAGGTGGGCCTCATCAGTCAGGGCATCCTGGAGTACCTCGCCGTGAAACATCCGCGCCGGGTCTGGGCGTCGTTCGGCTCGTGGTTGCGCACCGCCGGCCCGGTATCCCGCCCTCCGAGCTCGTCACCGCCGCGGCGATGCGTAACGCGCTTCCGGAATTTCTCGCAGACCCCGATTCCTGCCCGATATTCAAGAAATTCCTCCGCGACCGCCTTGACCCCACACGCTACGAGCCTTTGCGTCTCGCCGGAAACGCGGTACTCTCAAGTAATGTAGACGGCGGCCAATTGACGCAGATCCGCGAGGCGTGGCGGACCGGTACCCCTTGGGCGACGGTCATTTCAAGGAACAGGTGGAGGCGATGGCGGGGCGCAACGTCGGCTACGCCCGACGAGGAAACCCCGAGAATTATCCATTAAAGGGCTCTGACCCCTTTATTGCGCTTTGTCGCCGCCGGCGCCTCATAGGCGAAACGCCCCTCGAACATCACCGCGATCCGATCGGCGAGGTCGAACGGGCCTCCATGATCTTTGCGCGGATCGCCGCGGTCGCGGCGAAGTCGAGGCCGAAGCAGGGGTTGGCGACGATGAGCACCCGGACCTCCTCCGACAGCTCCCGCGCCAGGACCGCGCGCTGCACG
>JACCXJ010000031.1 GCA_013697045.1 Gammaproteobacteria bacterium
TGGGACATCCCGGACCTCCAGCAACCCTCCCAGGACGAGTTACGGACGGTACGCGACTTGATCGAGAGCAAAGTTAAAGCCGCCCTTGCTGCGCTCGGGGCCATCTAACATCTAATCGGGTAGCCGGGTGTTTAACCCCAGCCCCCACAACACCCCAACCTACGCGGGCTAAGAAGAGACTATGAACAAATGGATATTGGTCTACGACGCCGGCGACCCACACCACCGAAGTGGAGGCCGAGACGATGGCCGCCGCCCTGGCCGCGAGTGGGCTACCGCCCAGACACATCTGGGCGTGTGCGTTACACGACCACCTCGAGTCTGCGGCCGCGTACTTAATTTACGGAGGGACCTGATGCCCATGCGACTCATCTACCAGCTCCTCGAGCTGCTGGACCACATGAACCCGCTCCTGCGGCTGCTGGACCGGAACAAGAAGCGGCGGAAGGAGCGGGAGGATTGACGGCGCCGCTTTATAGCGCGTTCGGGGTGAGCGCCGAGTTAGACGTACGCGCGTCTTGGCGACTTTCCAGAATCGAATCTCGAAGGTGCTGCCAGAAGGATATTACTTGTCGCTTCCAGGCGGGGACAATCTGCCACGTGCTTATGGTGCGAACAAAAGCTTCGGGCTGCCGAATGATTCTATCGAGCAAGATCATAGGGAGAGAAGTGATTATGGCGTCCAAGAGGGCATCATTATAAGTGTCCACGAGTTTGTGAACTTCTTCGTCCGACTGGCGAATCTCCTGAAGAAGGTCCGATTCTTTGCTCCGCGCAGACAACGCAACCTCCCGGTCTACCTGCTTCAACAGATCAGAGAAACACAAGCCAGCGTCCCTGTGACTGTGAATGATGGAAGCATTCTGGCTGTAGAAGAACTTGAAGATGTTACTGTCTTCTGCAAGCTTTCCTTCCACGGCCAACTGGGCTATCGAATCCCTCACGCGGCAGAACCTGTATAGTATTCGATCATGCTCCTTCGCGAGTCGGAGATGATACACAGTGTACAAATCCCAGGCGACAGAACAAACAGCAAGTATGGCGAGAGCAGGCAACAACCAGAGTAGTGTAATCATGGTCTTTTGGTCTCCAGGAGTTTATTTTCGAGGTTCTTAACTGTAACGGCCAGCCGTGCAATTTCTGCGTCTTTGTCTTTCAAGCGGGCTTCATATAACCTGGCGATTTTTCTGTTAGTGAGCCATTTTGATACCCACGCGGCAACAACTGGAACTATGATGACGCCAAGAATGATAAGTAGATTTACGTAGTTACCGCGATTCGCCTCTCGCAAGAGCATTCCAATGAGGTTGTCTTGTTCCATTCTAAACGATCCTGCGTCGCAAGGCTAGAGGAAGATTAGACTTGCGAAAACGCCGTATGCCCCGCACGGCTAACATGGAGTAGCTAGAAACTGTCCGCACGGACGTTGTCCGGCACCGGATATCTACAGCCATTATAGCACCCTAGGGCCTGTCCGCAAGGGGCCGCCAAGGCGGCGCCCTCAACCCCCGAGACCCCGAGCCGCTACAGACACCGCCACGGCCGCCGCTCAAGTGTCTCCCTCCGTGTGTCGGACCCCGCGCTACGGACAGTGCGTGCGCCTCCCACAGCCCGCTCAAGGATTGGGCAGGTAAGCCAAGCGGCGGTGGTGGCCCCTCCCCCAAAACGAAGCCCCGTCGAGCGGGGCTTGAAGTTCCCAGGACAGGGAAACTAGCTGTATTCGTGCTCTCTCTCTGCCTAAAGTCTCTCACTTAGCTGCCCGATAGCCGTCCCGCGCCGCAGCTCATCCCCTGCCCCCACGCCATGGCTAGGTCTCTTCCCCGGGTGGCGCCGGGCGTTGGTGACGATCTGCGGCGCGCCTTATGATGGGGGAGCGCCGCTTAACTTTCTCGCTAGGAGGTACTTATGCCAGCAAACCAACACGTACATGAACTAGATAAGTTCGTTCTGGAACAAGACGACCTATATATGTTGCTCTTCAACCTCATCATCCGTCATGATGAGCGTCTTCGGACGAACGTTGTCGAAGCGATTCAGCATATCCTGCAAAATCAATCCCGAACTCCGCCGGTACCGCCAAGCGTAGTACGGCAGTCATTGCAAGCCTTGCTAGATGAGCTGCTGAAGCCCGTCCCTCAAAGGCTCGTTGAAGTAACGTCTGCGCATCCGGTGCGGCTGGTAACATAGTGTGCATATTCACCTCTCCCTTTAAGGTCAAGTTCAAAACCCTACTGCCCCCTGCCCACGCCTTGCCTTCCCCTGTTTCGGTTCTGCTCTGCGGGAGTAGCCCAACGACAGTTACCAGGTTCGTAGTTCCCATCGTTGTTAGTCCCGTCGAGGGTCGTACCTGCGGGCCGATCGCCCATGTCGGTCAGGAAGTTTTCGAAGAGCGTTCCCACCTCTGGCAAACTGTTATGCCGCGACCGCCGTAGTCCTTCCATGACGGGTCCGTCGATAAGCTGCAGCGCTGTTTCATGGCGCGCCATGATTTATACGTGCGGTCAGCCGAGTTTTTTCTCGTTCTTCCATGTGTTGTCTTTGTTTCTGCTGCGCGTTCTTTATTATAGCATCCCCATGAACACGTCTGCCCTCTCTTGAGATTTCCACCACATATCGTGGGTCCGCTTCCACAGTCGCACCGACACACATACTGCGCGTGCCTGCCCTTGCCGTCGCTCCCAGTCCTGTGAAGCACGAGTAACCTCCCAAACCTCTGCCCCGTGAGGTCAATCAGCCTGCTCATGCCGCGCTTCCATCCAACTCACCCAGCCCGCGTCTGACTTATGTGGCGACTCTTCTACATTGACTGGCATCCGAAACGTGATGCCGTGCTTGGCATTAGTGATCCACAGCGGCTGACGCGGGGGCTCGAAGCCGAAGTTGCCCTGGTTCGCGTACTCGTCGTAGCCCTTGAGCGAGCCGTTCACGGATGAGGCGATTGAGCTCGATGAGCTGGTGCCAGTGGCCGATCACCAGCGTGTCGTAGCCCATGTCGATCTGACCGTTCCGCGAGCGCTTCTTGTGGTCGCCGCGGATGATGGGGCCGAGCGCGCCAATCATTCCATCACCCCCGCGGAACTGGTGGCCGTGGGTCAGGAGATATCGGTGGTTGTAGACCCGGTACAAACAATCCGGGCCGTCGGGGATGGCGAACTGCACCCGAGCGTTGCGCGCGGAACGCCGGCCGCCCGCAGCGGGCTTTCAAATCAACAGTCTCGCTCCTTCGTTTCCAGCGCATCCAGCCGTTCCGTCACCCGGGCGAGCGCCGCCTGGATCTCGCCGAGCTTGCGATAGGCCCTCACATTGACCTCGCAATCGAGCTCGGCGCGCTGGTCTCCATCAACTCTTCGGTCACATAGCGAAACTCGCCGAGTGCCTTGTGACATTCGGCGTTGCCGCAGAAGACCGCATCGTGGGGGTTCTCGCACTGGCAGCAGGGGCAGATGATGGGTGTCGGCGCAGCTTGCACGCTCATGTTCGGTTCTCCGCGATGACCGATCGCATTTCAACCGGCTGATGCCCCGCGAGCACCGCGCGCAGGGTACCCACAAAACGTCGGTACAGCGACGTAGGCCTGCGCAGGCCCGAGGGGTCCAGTCCCGCAAACAGCGTTGTCCGCAATCCATAACTCAGCTCCAACTGCACGCCGCGACCCGAGACACAGCGGTTGCAGATGTTCGACGGCGAACGCCCCTGGCGGGTCGGGCTCGGGTCGTCGACGGCCAGGAATCCGGCACTGATCAGGGCCTCGGCGATGCGCTCGCGCAGCACGAAGTCGAGCCCGCCAAGATAGGCGGCGGGCTCCCGGCCCTTCGCGCCATGGATCGTGATCAAGGCCCGTACCCCGCGCACGAGCCTGAGTGCTTGCGGTTCGTCGAAACGATTGCTGGTCAGGTGCAGGACGTGATTACCGACGGATTTCAATCCTTCGAAGGCATAAAACCCATGCTCCCGCCCCGCGATGCCATCGGCCACCTCCGAGGTGCCGCGCTCGATGCCACCGCCGTGTGGCGCCACGATAGCGACACCCGAGCCCCCCATCCGCCAGCGGATGCGGTAGTCTCGGCCTTCGCGCTCACGGCGGCTCAGGTGGGCGAAGCTAGTGTAGAGATCCATCGTAGGTAGAAAAAATACGATGCGACGTGCACGCCGGATTGGTGGGCAGGAGTGCGCCGAGCAGCCCCTCGGCGTTGGTCGGATCGTCGTCGCGGTGCCGGAGCGGTTGACGACGTCCTCGCCCCGAGGCCCCCTCCACCTCGGCCAGCGTACGGTGGCCCGCCGAGCGCATCAAGACCACGCCCAGCACGCCCACCCCGGCATCCGGCCGACCCAGGTGGTGCCTATGGCCTTCGCGACAGAGCCCCGGGGCACGCCTCGGATCGCGCGGCTGCTCTACATCGCTACCGTACATGAGCCGTGGCCTACGACACTCTTGCGACGGTAACGCGATGGCAGCGAGCGAGCCCGAGCGCCGTGCTAGAATGGCCGGAGTGGATAGGGGGGTTCGTTGGTCCACACCCAGACAGGGTTGGAGGTGCACGCCTTGATTCGGGCACTCCGGCGAGCGGGACGTGCCTGAGAGGGATGCCTCGTGGCGCCTCGATCCGGTGAGCGGCTGGCTCGAAGGCGTGCGGCGGGTCCCATCGCCCAACTGTGACGAGCGGCCGCCGGAGACCGACATCGATCTCGTGGTGGTGCACGGCATCAGCCTGCCGCCACGGGTCTATGGGGGGGAGCACATCGACCGGCTGTTCACGAACACGCTCGACCCGGATGCCCACGCGGATTTCAGGCCCGTCGCCGGGCTGCGGGTCTCCGCCCACGTCCTCATCCGGCGCGACGGCGGCCTGACCCAGTACGTGCCCTTGCACCTGCGGGCCTGGCATGCGGGTGCATCTCGGTTCGAGGACCGGACTGGTTGCAATGACTTTTCCATCGGTATTGAATTGGAAGGCTGGGACCGGGATCCGTACGAACACGTTCAATACCAAATACTTGCCGAGCTCATCGGGACGCTCTCGGTACATTGGCCGGGCATCCGGCCCGAGCGGGTGGTCGGACATAGCGATATCGCCCCGGGACGCAAGGCCGACCCGGGGCCGGCGTTCGAGTGGCGGAGGCTGAGACAATTGCTGTCCATCTACATGAGTTGAGAATGACGGAGGAACCATAACAATGAAACTCTTGATAGTGTTGATAACTACGGCGGCGGACAAGTGTCTGAGGGAACCCTTGCGGAAGCTCAAGGCGCTGCGGCGACTCGATTGGTACCACCGCCTGGTGGGCCTGATCGAACAGAAGCTCGGTAGCGTGGAGGTCTTCAAGGGCCCGGCCGGGGTGGCGGCTATGCTGGCCTTGCCGCTCCTCGTGTTCTGGTTGCTCCTGTCCGTGATCGGCGGCTGGCACGCGATCCTGGCGTTTCTCCTCACCGTCGCGATCCTGTTCTATTGTCTCGGGCCCGACGACCTGGATGACCAGGTAGGGGCGCTCATCGCCGCGATCCGCGGGGGCAACGATGACGAGGCCAACCGCCTCGCGCAGGCAGTCGGGCGTTCGGCCCAGCCAGTCCCGGCCGAGACCCGCGGCCACACGGTAGTCGAGTCGATCCTGACCGAATTCCAGGAGCGCGTCTTCGGCGTGTTGCTCTGGTTCCTGATCCTGGGGCCGATCGGGGCGGTGCTGTTCCGGTTCTCGGCGGAGTTGCGCCGCTACGCCATACAGGCCTCGTCGGGCCTGCGGGACTGGGCCGGCCGCGTCTACAACGTGCTGGCCTGGCTCCCATCCCGCATCGTCGCGCTGGGTTATGCGCTAGCCGGCAACCTCACCGGCGCCTTCGAGAGCTGGCGGGTGCTCGACACCCTGACCCTGGAGCAGAACGAGACCGCGCTCCGCCAGAGCGGTACCGGTGCCCTTCAGGTCGGCTCCGACGCTGGCGAGGTGGAGCGTATCACGGCCGCGCAGGGTCTCGTGACGCGCACGCTCATCTTGTTGCTCGCGATCCTGACGGTCCTGTACGTGATCGCCTGAATCACATAGCGCTTGCAGCGTTCCGTTCCACGGCGAGGGTCTCGAAGGACCTCGCCGCGACGGAACGAGCCCGCCGGTCAGTGGGGCATCCCGTGCGGAGAAGGGTCCCCATCGGCCCATTTCGTCTCAGCGGTGGGGCGTCATCGAACACCAAAATTGATGGAGGATCACCATGCCCAGGTTCGTCATCGAACGTAACATCCCCGGGGCCGGCAAGCTCGGCCCCGACGCGTTGCAGCGCGTCTCCCAGAAGTCCTGCAGCGTGCTCCAGGAGATGGGTCCCCAGATCCAATGGGTGCATAGCTATGTGACCGACGACAAGATCTATTGCGTCTATCTCGCGCCGAGCGCCGATCTCATCCGCAAGCATGCCCAGGCGGGCGGTTTTCCCGCGGATCAGATCAGCGAGGTCCGTGCCGTGATCGACCCGACCACGGGGGACGCGGCCCGGTAGCGAGACTCGGCCATTACTGGCCCCCTGGATAATGGAGCGATAGACCATGACACACTCCAAAGCACAGCTCGGAGGCCGTCCCGTGTTCGTCGTGGACGGCGCCCGCACCCCGTTCCTCAAGGCCCGCGGTAGGCCGGGACCCTTCACCGCCTCCGACCTCGCCGTGAACGCCGCGCGCCCGCTGCTCGCGGGGCAGCCATTCCAAGCGACGGACCTCGACGAGGTCATCCTGGGTTGCATCATGCCCGGCCCCGATGAGGCCAATATCGCGCGCGTCGTGGCGCTGCGGCTCGGTTGCGGCAATGCGACGCCGGCCTGGACCGTCCAGCGCAACTGCGGCTCGGGGATGCAGGCCCTGGACTCTGCCGTGCGCGACATCGCGCTCGGTCAGGCCGATCTGGTGCTCGCCGGCGGCACGGAGGCCATGAGCCATGCGCCTGTGTTGTTCGGGACGGCGATGGTGGCCTGGCTCGGGCAATGGACCAGCGCCAAAGGCTTCGCGAGCCGCATGCAGGCCCTGGGCAAGTTTCGGCCGGCCATGCTCACCCCCGTGATCGGCCTACTGCGCGGCCTGACCGATCCCATCGTGGGTCTGTCCATGGGCCAGACCGCCGAGGTCCTGGCGCACCGCTTCGGGATCACCCGCGAGGCGATGGACGCCTATGCCGTTGAGAGTCATCGGCGCCTGGCGGCCGCACAGAACGAAGGCCGGCTCGCGGAGGTCGAGGGGATGTACGACTGGCAGGGCAAGGTCTACGAGAAAGACGAAGGCGTGCGGCCGGACAGCAGCGTGGAACAGCTCGCCAAGCTGTCCCCGGTGTTCGACCGGCCCTACGGCAAGGTCACGGCCGGCAACAGCGCCCAGGTGACCGACGGGGCGGCCTGTTTGATCGTGGCGAGCGAAGAGGCCGTACAGGCGCATGGCCTGAAGGTCATGGGACGCATCGTGGATAGCGAGTGGGCGGGCCTGGACCCGAGCCAGATGGGTCTCGGTCCGGTACACGCTGTGGCGCCGCTCCTCCGGCGCCACGGGCTCGATATCGATCAGATCGCTTACTGGGAGATCAACGAGGCCTTCGCCGCCCAGGTGCTGGCCTGCCTCGTGGCCTTGGCGGACGAGGGTTATTGCCGCACCGAGCTCGGTCTTTCGGAAGCGCTCGGCGAGATCCCGCGCGAGCGTCTCAACGTCGATGGCGGCGGTGTGAGTCTCGGCCACCCGGTCGGCACGAGCGGCGCCCGCATCGTCCTGCACCTCCTGCACGTGCTCGAGGCGCATGACGGCCAGTTCGGCGTCGCCGCGCTTTGCATCGGCGGGGGCCAGGGCGGGGCGATGCTGCTGGAACGCACCTAGCGGCGCACATCGATGGGGGGAAACGGGGGACCACGCAATGGCAGAACAACAACTGAAAACCGGGCCCTACCAACACTGGCGGATAGAGCGCGATGATGCCGGCATCGCTCGGTTGTACATCGACCAGGCCGGGTCGGGGACCAATGTCCTGTCTTCGGACGTCCTGCGGGAGCTCGGGGCGGTCCTCGACGAGCTGACGGCGCGCCCGCCGGCGGGTCTCATCCTGCTCTCGAACAAGGCGAGCGGCTTCATCGCCGGGGCAGATGTCCGGGAGATCGCATCCATCACGGACACCAAGGCGGCGCTCGCGCTGGTCCAGCTCGGCCACGCGACCTTCGATCGCATCGAGGCCCTGTCGTTCTCGACGGTCGCGGCCATCAAGGGCTTTTGCCTCGGCGGGGGATTGGAGCTGGCGCTCGCGCTGCGCTATCGGGTGGCGGTGGACGACCCCGGCACCCGCCTCGGGTTGCCTGAGGTCCTGCTCGGCATCCATCCCGGCTTCGGCGGCACCATGCGCAGCATCCGGCTCATCGGGGCCCCGGCGGCCATGGACCTCATGCTGAGCGGGCGCACGGTCGATGCGCGCGCCGCCGAGCGCCTCGGGCTCGTGGATCGCGCAGTGCCCGAGCGCCACTTCTCTGCCGCGGCCCTGGCCTATGCCACCCGGCCCTCGGCCCCCCACCGCCCGGGCGTCCTGGCGCGGCTGGCAACGATGAAACCGCTGCGCTCACTGGTCGGCGCCTACCTGCGCCGCGAGGTCCGGAAACGCGCCCCGGCCGCGCACTACCCGGCGCCCTATGCCCTCATCGATCTCTTCGAGCGTTACGGCGGTGACGAGCGCCGCATGCTCGGCGAGGAGGCGCAGTCCATCGCAAGACTCGCGACCGGGAGCACGGCGCGCAACCTGGTGCGCGTGTTCTTCCTGCAGGAGCGTCTGAAGTCCCTGGGCCGCAGGGAAACCGGCGCCAAGCCCCGCGTACACGTCATCGGTGCCGGGGTCATGGGCGGGGACATCGCCGCCTGGTGTGCCCTGCGCGGCCTGCAAGTGACCCTGCAAGACCGCGCCCCCAAGTACATCGCCCCGGCGCTACGCCGCGCCAACGACCTCTATTCCAAGCGCATCCGCGATCGGCGCCTGCGGCGGGCTGCGCTCGACCGCCTGGTCCCCGATCCCCAGGGGCTCGGGATACCCAAGGCCGATGTCGTCATCGAGGCCATCATCGAGAACATCGAGGCGAAGCAAGACCTCTACCGCGCCGTCGAACCACGCTTGAAACCCGAGGCCCTGCTGGCGACCAATACCTCCAGCATCCCGCTCGAGACCCTCGCGGAATGCCTGAAGCGGCCGGAGCGCTTGGTGGGTCTGCACTTCTTCAACCCGGTGGCCAAGATGCAGCTCGTCGAGATCATCTCGACGCCCTCGACCGATCGCGCCGTCCAGAGCCAGGCCGCGGGTTTCGCCCGCCGCATCGACCGCCTACCGCTGCCCGTGCGGAGCGCCCCCGGATTTCTCGTCAACCGTATCCTATTGCCCTATCTCATGGAGGCGATCACGATGCTCTCCGAGGACGTACCGGCGACGCTCATCGACCAGGCCGCCACCGACTTCGGGATGCCCATGGGCCCCATCGAGCTGGCCGACACGGTCGGTCTCGACGTGTGTCTCTCGGTCGGCGGGATCCTGGGCCGGCATTTCGGCAGCCCGGTGGCGGCGCGCCTGGAAGAGCTGGTCAAACAGGGGCATCTGGGTCGCAAGAGCGGGCAAGGGTTCTACAAGTATCGCAAGGGCAAGGTCAAGCGGCCTGCCGTGCCCAAGGACCACGGCCCCAGCGACGACATCACCGACCGGCTGATCCTGCGCATGGTGAACGAGTCTGTCGCCTGCTTGCGGGAGGGGGTGGTCGAAGACGCCGATCTGGTGGACGCCGGCATGATCTTCGGGTCCGGTTTCGCGCCGTTCCGCGGGGGACCCATGCATTATTTGAAGGAGCGCGGCCGGGATCAGGTGGCAGAGAGGCTGTCCGATCTCGCGGCGCGCTTCGGTAGCACCTATCGTCCGGACGCGGGCTTCGCGAATATCTCCCTCGAATAGCCCTGCATGACGCCCTCCGAAGCCCGACCCCCCTCGCCCTAGGCACCCGGCTCCGCTGCATGGCATGAAGACGACCCGCCGGTCACTCGGGCTCGTCCTCGGCGCGCTCGTGCTCGCGGCCGCATGCGCTCACCGCCCCTCCCCTGCTCCGGGCGACACGAGCCCAGGGCAGGCAACGGGCACGGGACACCCGCAATGGGATCAGTTCGTGAGCGGGTTTCTCGACCAATACTACAAGGACTATCCGAGCTACGCCGTACAGCTCGGCCGCCACGAGCTCGATGGCCACCTGCCGGACTGGCGCGCCACGGCGCTCAAGGAGTTGGCCGCCCGCCTGCACACCGCGCGTGCCCAGGCCCTCGCCTTCACCGCCCTGACCCCGAACGCGCGCTTCGAACGGGATTACCTGATCGCGCAGCTCGATCGCGAGCTGTTCTGGCTCGAAGAGGCCAGATGGCCCCACAAGAACCCGCTCTACTACAGCGATGCGCTGGACCCCAATGCCTATGTCGTTCGTGCTTACGCCCCGCTCGCCGATCGCTTGAAGGCCTACGTCGGCTATGCCGAGGCCATCCCGACGGCGGTCGCTCAGATCCGTCAGAACCTCGCGGGGCCATTGCCCAGGACCTATCTGGATCTCGGTGTGACGCTCTTCGGCGGGCTCGCGGACTATTATGAAAAGGCCGTGCCCGCGGCCTTCGCTTCCGTGTCCGATGCGCCGCTGCAAGCGCGCTTTCGGGCCGCCAACGCCCGCGCCGCGAGCGAGATGCGAGGCATTGTGGCCTGGCTCCACGGCAAGCGCCGCACGGCACCCGGCCGCTACCCCCTCGGGGCCGAGCGCTTCCGCGCGATGCTGCGGGCGACCGAAGGCGTGGACCTCCCGCTCGATCGATTGGAGCAGGCCGGCTGGGACGATATGGCGCGCAATCTCAGCGCCTTGCGGGCGGCCTGTGATCGTTATCTCCCGAGCGACGACCTCAAGGCCTGCGTCGCCCGGATGCGCCTGGCCAAGCCCGCCGGCGGCCCGGTCGCCGAGGCCCGCCGCCAGCTCCCGGTGCTCAAGCGCTTCGTGGAGAGCCGCGGGCTCGTCACCATTCCCGGCACCGAAGAGGCCGAGGTCGCGGAATCGCCTCCCTATCAGCGCTGGAACCCGGCCTACATCGATATCCCCGGCCCCTTCGAGCATGGCCTCATGTCGATCTATTACGTCGCCCCGCCGGACCCGAAGTGGTCGCCACTCGAGCGCAGCGCCTATGTCCACGCCGAGGCCGATCTCGTGTTCATCTCGGCCCATGAGGTGTGGCCGGGCCATTTCCTGCAAAACCTGCACGCCCACCGCGCGCGCTCACGGCTCGCCCAGGTGTTCGTCGGCTATGGCTTCAGCGAGGGCTGGGCCCACTACGCCGAGGAGCTCTTGTGGGAAGCAGGGTTCCGCCACGGCGATCCGGCGGCCCATATCGGACAGTTGTTGAATGCGCTCCTCCGCAACGCGCGTTACCTGTCCGCCATCGGGTTGCACACCCAGGGCATGACGGTGGCGGAGTCCGAGCGCATGTTCCGGGAGCTGGCGTTCCAGGACCCGGCCAACGCCCGCCAGCAGGCGGCGCGCGGGACGTTCGATCCGGCCTATCTCAACTATACGCTCGGCAAGTTGATGATCCGGAAGCTCCGTGACGACTGGACGCGGCGGCACGGCAGCCGCTCGGGCTGGCGCACCTTCCACGACCGGCTCCTGTCCTACGGCGCTCCCCCCATCCCGCTCGTGCGCCGAGAGATGCTCGGCCCTGCGGCCGGACCGGCGCTCTAATAGTCGGTCGCATCGTCCAGCGAGGCGATCGTCGTTTGGCAACACGGGGAGACCTCGACATCATCTCGGGCCCTCCGCGGGCACACGTACAGGATCCATGGAACCATCGCAACTCAACTGGATCGCCAACTTCATCTGGGGCATCGCGGACGACGTCCTCCGCGATCTCTACGTCCGCGGCAAGTATCGCGACGTCATCCTCCCCATGACCGTCCTGCGCCGTCTCGACGTCGTGCTCGAGCCGACCAAGCGGCCCGTGCTCGACATGAAGGCGTCGCTCGACAAGGCGGGCATCGTCCACCAAGACCAGGCGCTGCGGCAGGCGGCGGGACAAGCCTTCTACAACACATCGAAGTTCACCCTCCGGGACCTTAAAAATCGCACCAGCCAGCAGCAGCTCAAGGCCGACTTCGAGGCCTATCTCGACGGCTTCTCACCGAACGTGCAGGATATCCTCGACAACTTCGAGTTTCGCAATCAGATCCCGCGGCTCTCGAAGGCCGATGCGCTCGGCACGCTGATCGAGAAGCTCCTCTCGCCCGAGATCAACCTGAGCCCCAACCCTGTATTAAAACGCGACGGCTCGATGAAGCATCCGGGCCTCGACAACCATGCGATGGGCACGATCTTCGAGGAGCTGGTACGCCGCTTCAACGAGGAGAACAACGAGGAGGCGGGCGAGCACTGGACGCCGCGGGATGCCGTAAAGCTGATGGCACGGCTCATCCTCCTGCCGATCGCCGATCAGATCGAATCGGGCACGTATCTCCTCTATGACGGCGCCTGCGGCACTGGCGGGATGCTCACCGTGGCGGAGGAAACGCTTCAGCAGCTCGCCAAGGAGCATGGCAAGCAGGTGGCAACCCACCTGTACGGCCAGGAGTCCCAGCCAGAAACCTACGCGATCTGCAAGGCCGACCTGCTGCTGAAGGGCGAAGGGGAGCAGGCAGACCACATCATAGGCGGCGCCGAGTACTCGACCCTGTCGAACGACGCTTTCCCATCGCGCGAGTTCGATTTCATGCTCAGCAACCCGCCCTACGGCAAGAGCTGGAAAAGCGATCTCGAACGTATGGGTGGAAGAAACGGGATCAAGGACCCGCGCTTCGTGATCAAGCACGCCGGAGACGCCGAGTATTCGCTCCTCACCCGTTCGAGCGATGGCCAGATGCTGTTCCTGACCAACATGCTCTCGAAGATGAAGGCGGGCACACGGCTCGGCAGCCGCATCGCCGAGGTACACAACGGATCATCGCTTTTCACCGGCGACGCCGGCCAGGGCGAGAGCAACATCCGCCGTTGGATCATCGAGAACGACTGGCTCGAAGCCATCGTTGCCTTACCGCTCAACATGTTCTACAACACCGGCATCGCGACCTACGTCTGGATGCTCACCAACCGCAAACCCGCACATCGCCGCGGCAAGGTGCAATTGATCGACGCCACGCCGTGGTTCAAGCCCCTGCGCAAGAACCTCGGCAAGAAGAACTGCGAGCTGTCCGAGGCGGACATCCAGCGCATCTGTGACACCTTCCTCGCGTTCAAGGAGACCGAGCAGTCCAAGATCTTCCCGAACGCCGCTTTCGGCTATTGGAAGGTTACCGTAGAGCGGCCACTGCGCCTCAAGGGCGTGGATGCCAACCGCGCCTATAGCCCCAAAGAAATCAAGGCGCTCAAGGAGACCGCCGAGCGTGCGGAAGGCGCCCAGCCGGTCATCAAGAAGATCCACAAGCGCGGCACCGCGCCCGCGCCGCTGCGCGGCCTATTCGAGGCCACCGTAGACGGCAAGCGCTGCGCCGTCGAGTACGAGCCCGACACCGAGCTGCGCGACACCGAGCAGGTGCCGCTGCTGGAAGAAGGCGGGCTCGAGACCTTCCTGCGCCGCGAAGTCCTGCCGCACGCGCCTGACGCCTGGTACGTGCCGGACAGCGTCAAGACCGGCTACGAGATCAGCTTTACGCGCTATTTCTACAAACCGCAGCCGCCGCGCGCGATCGAGGAGATCCGCGCCGACATCCTGGCCCTGGAGAAGGAGACCGAGGGGCTGCTCGGCGAGATCATCGGGGCAGGGAGAACGTAAGACCGGTATTGTGGTCTGGCTTACACAAGGGCGATCCGGCCGCCTATATTATAGGCAAGCTTTAATATAAGCTCGATCGAGCAGCATACTAAAGTCACAACGAGCCATGGAACGACAGACGGAACCATTGACGCCAGGCCCAACGGCCAATCCTGTCGGTGAACGCCGTGAAGGAGCTGACCGGCACCAGCTACGCGGCCGCCAACCAGCTGGTCGAGCGGCTGGTGACCATCGGCGTGCTCAGGGAGATGACCGGCCAATCCCGTAACCGGCGTTTCCGCTACGACACCTACATCCGCCTCTTTGACGAGCCTGGGGTGGATTCGGAAGGAGCAGGCGCGTGATAGCCGACCTCAAGCCCTATCCTGCGTACAAGAATTCCGATGTGCCGTGGCTGGGGGAGGTGCCGGGGCATTGGGACACAAGGCCGCTCAAGCGTTGGGTCAGGATGAACGCTGAGGTGCTGCCAGAAACGACCGCACCCGACTACGAGTTTTGCTACCGGGATATTGGTTCGGTCGGAATGCGGATTCTGACCCAGAAGCCACAGCGGCTTCGCTTCGCAACTGCCCCATCAAGAGCGCGGCGTGTTGTTCACAAAGGCGACACGATCGTTTCGACTGTCAGGACGTACCTGAAGGCGATCTACTTCGCTGATCGAGAACCAGACGAGTTTGTCTGCTCTACGGGCTTCGCGGTCCTCACACCCCGTGTCGGGACGCTGCCAAAGTTCGTAAGCTACCTGGCCCAGAGCAATCCATTCACGGACCGAGTCACGTCGTACTCCGTGGGGATTGCATATCCAGCGATTGCTGAGACTCGACTTGGCTCATTTCATGTCGCGGTCCCACCTCTCACCGAACAAGCCGCCATCGTCCGCTTCCTCGACCACGCGGACCGGCGGCTCCGGCGCTACATCCGCGCCAAGCAGAAGCTGATTAAGTTGCTGGAGGAGCAGAAGCAGGCCATCATCCACCACGCCGTCACCCGCGGCCTCGACCCAAACGTGCACTTCAAGCCCTCCGGCGTGGAGTGGCTGGGGAATGTGCCACAGCATTGGGAGGTAAAGCGGCTCAAGTGGGTGACACGACTTCAGCGCGGATACGATCTTCCTGCGGATCGGAGAATCTCCGGCCCGTTTCCAGTCGTTTCCTCGGGAGGCATAATCGACTCTCATTGTGAGGCGCGATCACGCGGACCAGGGGTTGTCATGGGCCGTTATGGTTCCACCGACGCCGTGTTCTTTCTCGATACGGATTTTTGGCCCCATAATACTGCTCTTTTTGTCACCGACTTCCACGGGAATCGCCCCCGTTGGTGCTATTTCATGCTTCGCACGATCTCGAAGGCTGACCATGCAGGAAAGTCGGCTGTGCCTGGAGTCGATCGGAAGGACCTCTTCGAGATTGTGGTGGCAACACCTCCGGTGTCAGAACAAGACGGAATTGTTGCGTGGATAGAGACCGTCTCAGCCAACCTCGACCGCGCTATTGCGGCGGCCCAACGCGAAATCAACCTTCTCCGCGAATACCGCACCCGCCTGATCGCCGACGTGGTCACCGGCAAGCTCGATGTGCGCGAGGCTGCGGCGCGGCTGCCCGACGAAGCCGAGGAGCCGGAATCGCTCGACGAGGCGGATGCGCTTAGCGACGTCGAGGAGGACGCGGACGACGACCTTGCCGCCGAGCTTGCAGAGGCCCACACAGAATGAACCGCAGAGAGAGAGGAGGGCTGGACATGCCGCTGACCAATACCGAGTTTGCTTCCATCGTTGAAGACGGCTCCAAGCGTATCGAAGGGCACATCGCCTGGTGTGAGGACGAGGATCATTCCCCGGCGCTGGAATTCCGGGCCGAAGTTCTGTCGGGAGCAGGTTGGCCACTCTTCGTCCGAGGCAGTTACAACCGGCTGGCGGGTACCCTGACCTACGCGCTCATCCTCAAGACTGAGGGGCGTATCTATGCGTTTGACCTGGGCAAGGACCACCATAACCCCCAATGTATGCAGGTCGGCGACAAGCACAAGCACCGCTGGTGCGAGCAGTTTCGGGACAAGGAGGCCTATGTGCCAGACGACATCCGTACCGATCTCGGATCCCGTAGTGGTTTGGGAGCAGTTCTGCGCGGAGGCTAAAATTGAGCACACGGGCAGTCTGGCGCAGCCGCCCGCAGTGCAGGAGGAGTTGTTTTCATGAACACACCAATAGCTTGCGAGGCACTGACGGCGGATCTCGGAGAATTGTTCACCTGCACGGAGCAGGGCGTTTACCAGCGGATCCGTACACCCTATCTCTACCCGGATGGCGACAACATCGACCTGTTCTGCAAGCCCGAAGGCGACGTGATGACGGTAACGGATCTGGCCGAAACCACCCGTTGGCTTCGCATGCAATCGGTGTCGCCGCGGCGTTCGCCGAGGCAGCGCCAACTCATCGAGGATATCTGCCTGACCCATGGGGTGGAGTTCTACCGCGGCATGCTTCAGGCCCGCAGTCGGCGGGGCGACTCCTTGGCGGCGGTGGTCACGCGGGTGGCCCAGACGGCGCTGCGGGTCTCCGACCTTTGGTTTACCTTCCGAACCCGGGCGGTCGAGTCCATTACCGATGAAGTGGCCGACTATTTGACGGAGCGCCAACTGCCCTTCGACCGCTCTGAGAAACTGGCGGGCCGCTCTGGGCGCACTTGGAGCGTGGACTTTCATGTCCGGACTCCGGCGCGCAGTTCCCTGGTCTACGTCCTGAGCACGGGTAACCGCTCGGCCGCCCACTCCGTGGCCGAACACGTACTTGCAGCCTGGTATGACCTGAACCACTTGGCGGCGGGGCCAGAGGCGTTGTGTTTCGTGTCCCTGTTCGACGATACGGTGGACGTCTGGGCAGGCGAGGATTTCAGACTGGTGGAGGGGCTGTCCACAGTCACGCGCTGGTCACGTCCAGACGAGTTTGCGATCGTTCTCTTGGAGGCGGCGTAAGCCCCCTGGGGCCTTCGTGAGTACGGACACCACCGAACAAGGGCTAGAAAGCCTTATTGTCAAGGCGATGACTGGGCTGGCCAGCGACGGAATGACGCCGGTCGATGCGGTCCGGAAGCCGGCCGTTTCGTACGGCGGGACCGGTTGGCTGCTTGGAGACCCCACCGACTACGACCGCGAGCACTGCGTGGACCTGTTCCAGCTCCGCGCCTTCCTGCAGGCGACGCAGCCGAAAGTCGCACAGGCGCTCGACCTCGGCCAGGACAGCCCGAGACGGCGCAAGGTTCTGGCCCGCTTGCACGGCGAGATCACGAAGCGTGGCACCATCGACGTGCTGCGCCACGGCGTGAAGCACGGCCCGCTGCACCTCGACCTCTTCTACGGCACGCCCTCGCCCGGTAACGCGGTAGCGGCCGAGCGCTATGCCCGGAATGCCGACCGGGTCCACAAGCTCATCACCGAGGACATCCCGGCGCGGGTGGCGGCGGATACGGCCTTCCAGAACGCGAAGAAGAACTCCGACAAGCAGAACGCCCGCATCGAGCACGACAAGGCATTGGCACGGGTCATGACCGCGGTGCTCAAGGACGACACCGAGTTGTTCAAGCAGTTCATGGACAACGAGTCGTTCAAACGATGGCTGACGGACACCGTGTTCGGGCTCACCTATGAGCCACCGGTGGCGGCAGGCTCAACGGCCGGTCGTTAGCCGCCATGCCGAAGAAAACCCTCTGGGCATCGTAGGCGATCCAGGCGGCGCGCGAGGCGCTCGACCTCGCGGCCCATCTCGACTGCCAGTACGCCTGGGGCGAGGCGGATGCCGCCTACGTCTGGGGCGAGGCCTACCTCGCCAACCATGAGCCGACGCTCGCCAACCGCGCGTTCACCCGCGCGCTCGCGGTACGCCGGCGCACCGAGCGTCCCGGCGTCGCCGAGACGAAACGCTGGCTCGCCCGCGCCGGCTGAGGGGTTCCGTTCGCTCCATCACGTCCTGCGCTCATCGCCGATCCCGGGACCGACTCCGCACGCCAGCGAAGCCACCCACCCACCCTATTGACAGGCGCGCGTTACGTCGGAGATAGTGTGGCGGCTTCAGGTGTCCCGGAGGACCTTGGTCCGAGGGGATGAAACGGGAAGCCGGTGCGCGGCGTGGTTTGATCCACACGCAATGCCGGCGCTGCCCCCGCAACGGTAAGCAAGCAAAGGCGCGGCACTACGCCACTGTGCTACGGCACGGGAAGGCGCCGCCCCAGGGTCCCTACCCGCTTGTGAGCCCGGAGACCGGCCTGAAGGGATTGCAATGGCATCGCGGAGGGTGATGCCGGGGCACCCGGGCCATCCTTCCCGCCTTGCCCCCTTCCTCTGCGTGCCTTGCCCGAGCTTTCATTGCTGCGCGGGTGTGCGCGGAGGAGAAAAACATGCGATTGCGCCGAATACCGGCAGTCCTGCTGCCGCTGGGTCCCTTGTCTTTTTGCCCCTCGTTGGCCGCCGAAGAGCCGACCGAGTTGGAGCCGATCATCGTTACCGCCACGCGCCTCGAGACGCCGATCGACCGGCTTCCCGTTTCGGTGTCCGTGGTGGAAGGCGAGGAGGTCGAGCGGCAGCAGGTCAAGGACATATTCGAGGTCCTGCGCGACGTTCCGGGCTTCACCATCGTGCAGAACGGGAGCCGCGGCGGCACGACCTCGCTCTTGGTCCGGGGCGGCCAGTCGGACTTCAATCAAGTCTTGATCGACGGCGTCAAAGTGAACCAGGCCGGCGGCGACTTCGACTTCTCGGACCTCACGACCGACGGGCTAGCCCGCATCGAGATCGTTCGCGGACCGCAGAGCGCGCTCTACGGATCGGACGCGGTCACCTCCGTAGTGCAGGTCTTCACCCGCCGCGGGGAAGGGCCGCTCTCCGCGCGCCTGGGCTTCGCCGGCGGCGAGTTCGAGACCTACGAGGGCGGCGGCGGGATCTCGGGCGGCACCGAGCGGTACGGTTACTCGATCGACGTCGGTCGCATCGATACCGATGGCATCCTCGATATCAACAACCGCTACGGGAACACGACCGTCGCCTCGCGCTTCGACCTGAGCCCGCTCGAGACGCTGGACCTCACGACCACGGTGCGCTACAACGACTCGCGCTTCGAGTTCCCGAGCGAAATCGCGGGAGATCGGTTCCCGCCGCTCGACCCGAACCAGTTCACGGAGCGGGAAAGGCTGGTCGTCGGGCCGCGCGCGGTCTGGAACCCCTCGCCCTGGTGGCGCCACGCGCTCCAGCTCGGGTACTACCATGAGGATTTCGCTTTCGAGGACCCCGCGGATGCAGGGGTCGATTTCGGGTCCTTCCGAAACGACACCACCCAGGAGCGCCTGTCGGCCGACTACAACTCGAGCTTCCTCCTGCCGTCCTTCGCGGGCATCACGCCGACCGTGACGCTCGGCGGATATGGCGAGGCGGAATCCTTCGAGCAGGACACGCTCTTTGAGTTTCAGGGTTTCCCATCCTCGAGCCGCGCGGACGAGACCCGCGACGCCGGGGCCTTCTATTCACAGATGATCCTCGATTGGCAGGAGCGGGTGACCTTGATCGCCGGCTTCCGGCTCGACGAAGCCTCTACCTACGGCAGTAAGGTCAACCCGCGCGCCGGGCTCTCCTACCGCCTCCCGGGGACCGAGACCAAGCTCCGCGTGAGCTACGGGACCGGGATCAAGAACCCCACCTTCTTCGAGAACTTCGGCAGAACGATCTTCGGAAGGGGTGACAAAGGGCTCGGTCCCGAGCGATCGGAGAGCTGGGAGGTCGGCTTCGACCAACCGCTGGCCTTCGGCGATTACCGGGCCGAGGTGTCCGCGACGTACTTCTCCTCGGATTTCGAGGACCTCATCAGCTTCATCCCGCAGCCGGATCCTGACGAGATTGCCTTTTTCAACATCCAGGAGGCGGAGAGCCAGGGCGTCGAGCTCGGATTGCGGGTCGTGACCCCGATCGGCCTCGGCTTCCGCGGCAGCTATACCTTCCTCGATACCGAAGTGCTCGAGGCCGGTCCGTCGGGGGGCACCCTGTTCGTCGAGGGCGAGCCGCTCCTGCGCCGCCCCGAGCATTCCGGGGCCTTCACCGTCGACTACACCGCCGAGCGCTGGACGGCCAGCTTCAACCTGACGATCAAGGGAAGCTCGATCGACCTCGATTTCAACGCCGATCCGGGCGGTCGCCGAGTCCGTCTGGATGGTTACGCGAAGGCCGACATCGCGGTTGCCTACCGCCTGATCGAGGACCGGTTCGGCATGGAGTCCCTCTCGATCACCGCCAAGGGGCAGAACGTCTTCGACGAGGACTACGAGGAGACGTTCGGGTTCTCGACCGCGGGGGCGAGCTTCCTGATCGGCTTCCGCGCCGAGCTCTGACCATGAGGATCGGGCTAGACGATGGTGGAGGCCGGGGCGGTCTCCGCGCGCAGTTGCTCGAGGATCCGGCCTTCCGGGACGTGGAGGCGATTCGGCGCGAAAACGTGCATGAGCTTCCGACCCGTCTCACGAGCACGCGCATGCTCGCCAAGGGCATCCTCGGCCTGGTGATCCCATCGAACGAGCGAACGAGCGCGGCGATCGTTTATTTGATCCGCAAGTGAGAGATGGCAGTCTTCCCCTTTCTGGATACACTGTGACGCGAACAGGGGGGATCATAGACCCCATCAAGGAACATGCCGCATCGAAGGACGGCTAAGGAACCTCTGAATTAATCAGAGGTTCCTTAGCTTTCCGAAATCGTGGATGTCTGAAAAGTTTGACACAAGCACAGTAAACGGCTACACTTTTTGGTCTTGGCTTTTTCATCCATGGGATAAGGTTTCGCGTAACGCGAAATAACAGGGAATCGTGTGCAAATCACGAGCTGTCGCGCGACCTGTAGGTAACGCATAAAGCTTTTGGCGAATATGCCCACGGTTCCAGCGGAATGGGAAGGGCGGCAAGAGTGTTTTATCCGCAACGGCGATGCTGCCGCGGTCCGAGGCTCACTCAGGTGGAGCCCTATTGTGCCCGTACGGGCGAGGTTTGTCTGCCTCCCTCTTTCTGCGGTGACATCGCGAAGTTATCGATAGCGTTAACCCGTGAAAGGAAAGGTACACATGCTTACACATAACCTCGGCTATCCGCGTATTGGTAGCCATAGAGAGCTCAAGAAAGCCTGCGAGAGTTACTGGTCTTCCCAGATCAGCCTCAATGAGCTCCTAGACGCTGGCCGGGCCATCCGCCGGCACAACTGGCAGCGCCAGCATGAGGCTGGCATCGATCTGATCCCGTGCAACGATTTCTCGTTTTACGACCACGTGCTGGATCTCTCGCTCACGGTCGGCGCGATCCCCGCGCGCTACCGGCCGCTGCTCGATATGCCTGATAGCTCTGAGTTGGATTTGTGCTTTGCCATGGCGCGGGGCTATCAGAAAGACGGTCTCGACCTCATCGCCATGGAGATGACCAAGTGGTTCGACACCAATTACCACTACCTAGTCCCCGAGTTCACGAAAGATCAGACCTTCAGCTTGACATCACGGAACGTTCTGGATGAGTTTCAGGAGGCAAGAGCGCTCGGCATCAACGCCACGCCCGTCTTGGTCGGGCCGGTGAGTTACTTGCTCCTGGGCAAGGAGAAAGTACCGGACTTTAATCGGCTCGACCTCCTCGACCGGCTTATGCCGGTCTACTTGCAGATCCTGGGCGAGCTTCAAGGTCTCGGCGCACAATATGTCCAAATCGACGAACCCTTCCTCGCGCTGGATTTGCAGGATGAAACGAAGCGCGCCTATGAATCGGCCTATGCCGCAATCACCCGGGCCTGCCCCGAGCTCAAGTTCATCCTCGCGACTTACTTTGCCGGACTTGAGGATAACGCGGAGCTAGCTGCGAGCCTTCCCGTAAACTATCTGCACTTGGATCTCGTCTGCGCGCCCGCGCAACTGGACCAGGTGCTGTCCCTGATCCCGCCTCAGCTTGGCCTCTCGCTGGGGGTCGTGGACGGTCGCAACGTGTGGAAGAATGATCTCAAGCGCTCTTTGGAGTTGATCAGCAAGGCCGTAGAGAAACTCGGCAGTGAGCGCGTGGCGTTGGCGCCTTCCTGCTCACTGCTGCACGCGCCTTGTGACCTGGTGCTTGAACGCGACGAGACGGCGTTGCCTAGCGAGATCAAAGGCTGGCTGGCTTTTGCCCGGCAAAAGCTTGATGAGATCGTCACGCTGAGGGGACTGGCGCAGCCCGAGACTCACCGACAATATGCCGACAAGCTCAAGGAAAATATGCTCGACATGGAGAGCCGTCGCCAGTCGGCTTTGATCCACCGGCCAGCGGTGCAACAGCGCTTTGCCGCCGTCCGCCCCGACGATCTCAAACGCCAAAGCCCCTTTGGCGTGCGTCAGGAAAAGCAATGCGCGGACCTCAATCTGCCTTTATTTCCCACGACCACCATCGGGTCTTTCCCGCAAACCGATGACGTGAGAAGGCTCCGGCTTCGGCTCAAGAAAGGCGAACTCACGCCGGAACAGTACGAGGCGGCGATCCGCACGGAAACCGAGCAGGCCATCCGCTGGCAGGAAGACGTGGGTCTGGATGTGCTGGTGCACGGTGAGTTCGAACGCAACGACATGGTGGAATACTTCGGTGAACTTCTGAAGGGCTTCGCGTTCACCGGTAGCGGATGGGTGCAGAGCTACGGCTCGCGCTGCGTCAAACCGCCCATCATCTACGGCGATGTGGAACGCCAAGCGCCGATGACGGTGAAATGGTCGAAATACGCGCAGTCGTTGACCGCGAAACCCATCAAAGGAATGCTCACGGGGCCGGTCACGATCCTGCAGTGGTCATTTGTGCGCGATGATCAGCCGCGTTCCACCACGGCGAAACAAATCGCCTTGGCGATCCGCGATGAAGTGTGCGATCTCGAAAAAGCCGGGATCCGTATCATCCAGATCGATGAACCGGCCATCCGTGAGGGACTGCCTCCGCGTCAGGCCGATTGGAAAGACTATCTCAATTGGGCGGTCGAAGCGTTTCGACTGGCCTCCTCCCGAGTGGTCGACGAGACTCAAATCCATACCCATATGTGCTACTCGGAGTTCAACGACATCATTGAGTCCGTCGCCGAGATGGATGCCGACGTCATCACCATCGAAACGTCCAGGTCGCAGATGGAGTTGCTCGACGCCTTCGTAAGCTTCCGTTATCCCAACGAGATCGGCCCAGGCGTATACGACATCCACTCGCCCCGCGTTCCGACCGAGCAGGAGATGACTGCACTCCTGCATAAAGCGCTGGCTGTGCTGCCGGCTCGCAACCTCTGGGTCAACCCCGACTGCGGCCTGAAAACCCGTAAGTGGCCGGAGACCAGGCGGGCGCTCGTCAATATGGTCGCCGCTGCAAAAGCGTTGCGAGAGCAAGTATAAGGGGAACCGTGCATTCCTATGCCGCGCCACGAAGATAAGATTTGCCCTCGCTGCGGCGTAACCTTTGAGTGCAAGGTGGGCACAGTTCTGATCTGTCAATGCTCCAGTGTAGATCTTTCAAGAGAAGAACGCGCTTATATCATGGATTACTACGATGACTGTCTGTGTGCTGATTGTTTGAGGGAACTGAAAGCTGACCACACTATTAAGGACTTCCCCATCTTTGTAAAGCACCCCCGTCAGTAGTATAGCGTATGTAATAATGTAAGACAGAGGGGTATGACCTACCTGGCTGACACCGATGAGGTTTTCGATCTCGACGTGCCCGTGACCCGGAACCCGGTCACCGGAACCCTGCAGATCGTACCGCTCGGCCCGAACGGGCGAGGTCGGACGAATAGGAGCGATGATGGAAGAGAAAGTGAGAGATGGGAGACTTGACCCTTTTCCGGCTACACTATGACGCGAACAACGGGGATAATAGACCCCAACGCATGAGGAAAAACCCATGAACGACAAGACCGACCGCCGCACCGCTCTCATCGCCCTCGCCCTGGTCCTCTGCATGGCCGCCACCCGCAGCGACCACTTCGCCGGTGAATTGCACCTCCCCGATGCCTCTGCCGCGGTGTTCTTCCTCGCCGGCGTGTATCTGCGCCCGATGTGGATAGCGGCCGCCCTGTTGGTCGAAGCGGCGCTCATCGATTACGCCGCCATTGCCTTCGGAGGGGTGTCGAGCTTCTGTATCAGCCCCGCTTACGGATTTCTCCTACCCGCTTACGGGGCCCTGTGGCTCGCCGGCCGCTGGTACGCGGTTCGCCATCGCTTTGCTTTCTCGACCTTGCTGCCCCTGGCCGCGAGCGTCGTCATCGGCGGCTTGGTGAGTGAGTTGTTTTCGAGCGGCGGGTTCTATTTCTTCTCCGGGCGTTTCGAGCCGAACCTCGCGGAATTGGGCGCGCGGATCGCGAGAGACTTTCCGTCCTCCCTGGCCACGCTCGCGTTCTACGTCGCCGTCGCGGCGATCGTGCATGTCGCGTTCGGCGCCGTCCGCCTGTCAGGGGCCCGTGATAGGCGGGCGCTGGGCGGGAACTGAGAATCGTGGATCCCGCCATGGATCCCCTCCCGCCGGAAGAACGCCACCGGGAGCGCATGCAGCGCAAGAAGGCGGTCGTCGACGCCGCCATCGCCCGCGCCACCACGGACAAGGGATTGCTCCTGGTCCTGACCGGCAACGGCAAGGGCAAGTCCAGCTCGGCCTTCGGCATGGTGGCGCGCGCCTTGGGGCACGGCATGCGCGTCGGGGTCGTGCAGTTCATCAAGGGGCATCCCGACCGGGGAGGCGGCGTTCCTCCGCCGCGTTCCCGATCTCGAGTACCACGTCATGGGCGAGGGCTATACCTGGGAGACCCAGGACCGCGGGCGCGATGCGGAGGCCGCTCGGGCGGCATGGGAGGTGGCGCGCCGCATGTTGCAGGATCCGGATCTCCAGCTCGTGGTGCTCGATGAGTTGACCCTGGTGCTGAAATACGGGTATCTAAGCACGGAAGAGGTGCTGCGTGGCATCACGGTGCGCCCGCCCATGCAGCATGTCGTCGTCACCGGTCGTAGCGCGCCGGCCGGGTTGATCGAGGCCGCCGATACCGTGACCGAGATGCGGGCGGTCAAGCACGCCTTCGAGGCCGGTGTGAGGGCACAGAAGGGCATCGAGCTCTGACCGCCCGAGGCGTTCGAGGAGGTCATCATGAATGAAACGCAAACGCCCCGCCGCGAGATCGTCGACAACCCGGACGGGACGGTAACAGAGTACTCCGACTTCGAGCCCACGGAGGCAGCGATGCAAAGGCTCGCCGATCTCCTGTTCAAAGAGCATTGGGGCGAGATCACCGTCGGGCCCTGCATCGAAGGCGCGGTCTTCGAGATCCGGTTCAAAGACCCGCCCAAGGTTTCGCTCTTCGACGGTTATCTCACCGTGGACCTCGGCCACTGGCACTTCCACCTCTGCATCGGGACGCACCAGGGCGCGCCCTCGCCGGAGCTTGCCGCGAAACGCCGGGTGGCGCGCGCCGCGTTCTTCGAGGCGCGGGGTGGGAAATGCGGCGGGGGCCGGAGCTGGGGCCTGCGCCTCTGGAACGGGTTCGGCGAGCAGATGACGACCGTGTTCCTGCCGAGCCCGTTCCTGTCGGAGGACCTCAAGGTGCTGAAAGAGCCCCGCTGGGAGCGGTTGCGGCTCTGGTACTCGTTGCGCGAAACATTTCTCGGCGAGCCGAGGCCGCAGGACCTGAGTCGCCCGTCCTGAGCACGACGTGGCACTGGCTGTGCCTGTGCGGGCCCTGTGTATCCGTCGGCGCGAGATCGGGCAGTGTCCAACGTTACCGGGCCGGTCGCGGCGGCCGGCCCTCGGTACCGAGGGGCCGTCCCTCGCAACGTCGTGGTCCTCGGCCTCACCAGCTTCTTCACCGACATCTCCTCGGAGGCGCTGACCGCGGTCCTGCCGCTGTACTTCGTGCTCGAGCTGCGCATGACGCCATTGCAGTTCGGATTGCTCGACGGCCTCTACCAAGGCGCCAGTGCCATGGTACGTGTGGCAGGGGGGCTAGTCGCCGACGCCCGTGGTCGCTGCAAGCCGGTCGCGTTCGTCGGCTACGCGCTGTCGGCGCTCTGCAAGCTCGGCCTCCTGCTCGTGGGTTCGGCCTGGGCACCGATCGCGGCGCTGCTCATGATCGACCGGCTTGGGAAGGGCATCCGCACCGCGCCCCGCGACGCGTTGATCACGCAGAGCAGCGAACCCTCCCGTCTCGGCGCCGCATTCGGCCTGCCCCGGACCATGGACACCGCCGGGGCGGCGCTCGGGCCGGTCGTCGCGTTCGCGGTCCTGACCGCGGCGCCGGGGGCCTATGACGCGGTGTTCGTAGTGAGCCTCGCGGTGGCGCTGGTGGGTCTCGCCATCCTCGGCCTGTTCGTCGAGGACCGTCGGGCTCGGCCAGAACGCGCGGTCGCCGGGGCGTCGGCGCGAGCGCGCCTGGGCGCCGTCCTTGCGGGCCGGCGCTTCCTTGCGCTCGTCATCGCGGGGGGAGTCCTGGGGCGCTCGCCGGCAGTGTGCTGCAGAAAGAACATCTGACCACGGGCCTGGCGATCCTCGGCACCACCACGGCGTTGTCGCGCCTCTCTCTTCGGCGCCCTTTGGAGCTGGCGCGGTCCCACGGAGGCGCTCGTCCTCTTCGGCCTGGGCCTCCTGTTCGCCGCCGTTCTCGCGGCCGTCCTCCTGCGCGTGGCACGACCCTGGGGGCCGGCCACCGCGAAGTGATCCGGTGTCGCGTCGAGCACTGTTCTTGACGGTGATCGTGACCTCCTGCCTTGGAGGCGCCGGCGCTTATGTCCTTTATGCCGTGCAGCGAGCAGCGCACGGTGTTCTCGTCCCGCCGCTGTCGGCCGGATCCCGCCAGACGACGACCCCCGATGCGACGCCGGGCGCCGATGGCCCACAGCCATCGGTCGCATCTCCTCAGACGAGCATCGCCGATCCGACGCCACTGCTCGCGCCGGGCGAGGCCCCCCCGGCCGGACCGCTCCTGGTGTTCAGGCGCACCTCGCTCGATGCCTACAATGGCGCGCTCGGCATCGCGCCCATGGCCGATCCGGCGTCGCCGCGGTTCGTGCCGGCGCTCCGCTGCGAGCGCGTGCACATGGCCGCCGGCCGGGGCGTGTGCCTCACGGCAGATCGAGGCGTCTTCACCAGCTATCAAGCCGTGCTCTTCGACCGGACCTTCAACCCGCTGGCCAAGCTACCCCTGGCGGGTGCGCCGAGCCGGCTACAGGTGGCACCGGACGGAAGATGGGCAGCGACCACCGTGTTCGTCGCCGGGCACTCCTACGCGACCGCTGGATTCTCCACCCGGACCTCGATCATGAACCTCGCAACCGGGCAGTGGCTGGTCGAGGATCTGGAGACATTCACCGTCCGTCGCCACGGCCAGCCGCTGCGCGCGGCGGACTTCAACTTCTGGGGCGTGACCTTCACGCCCGACGCTCGCACGTTCTACGCGACGCTTGGCACGGGCGGCGAGACCTTGCTAGTGACGGGCGACATCGATGCGCGCACCGTCGAGGTGATGGAAGACAACGTCGAGTGCCCATCGCTGTCGCCCGACGGCCGCCGCGTCGCATTCAAACACCGCGAAGGCGGCCTCATCGGTCCGGTCACGTGGCGACTGTGGGTACTGCATCTCGGCACACGCCGGCGGCACGCGCTCGCCGAGCCCCGCAGCGTCGACGACCAGGTGCAGTGGCTCGACGACGAACAGGTGCTCTACGCCCTACCGGGCGCAGCAGATCGAGCGGCGATCATGGACGAGTGGGTGGTGCCGGCGGACGGCGGTGGCGCGCCGCGGCTCTTCCTGCCGCAGGCGTACTCCGCGGCCGTCGTACTGGGAGATCCCGATCGCGCAAGCGAACAGAGAACCGAGGCGCCGAAACCCAGCCCCACCCCTTGAAGCGTAGGTTCTTCCAGAAGCTCGGCAAGCCCACAGCGGCGCGCACGAAGTCTGTACACGGCGATCGCCCTGCGGCGCCGGTGCGAACAGCGGATTGAAAGAGTACGACCGATCGAGCCCGTCAAGCCTTCGGTGCTCGGCTCCGCAGAGCTCGCGGCCCTGGGATCCGATCCACCACAGGAACCAGTGGTCGAAATTCTGGGATCCACTGAGGTGTAGGTGGGCGACCTCCGCCGCAAGCGGCGGAGGTCGTTTATTCTAACGCGCGAGTCTCTAGAAGACGCCTAGCAACGCCAGAATAATAATGACGGAAAGGGGTACACCCAGAAGCCACAATATAATAGGCATTAAATCCTCCTGTTACGATGAAACCAACGATAGCTGCACTTGCGCCCTTCGGCCAAGCCGAAACAGGCCCAATTAAAGTCATGTTGTGTGCCAAGAGCTGCGCCATGAAGAAGACACGCAAATATCAATAGGATAGCTAATTGTCTCGGGGTTGCCGAGCTTGCGGCGGAGATCGGATCGGTAATCGTTGCCGCTTCGCGCGCAAAATCTTGCAAAAGGGCCCACAGTTCGGCCTCGAGACCTCTCCCCTCACCCCGCTTCAGCTCTTAATTGGTCGTCAAGGACGCGCGGAAAGCTATAGAGTCACCGTGAGTCACCGTCTTGAGGCAGCCGCACGGCGCACCCGTCGGGCCGCACAAGACCGCCAGCTCGGGGCTCCCCATCGGGCGCACCAGACCGGCTCGCGAGCGGTGGCGTGCGCCCCTAAGACCCAGGCGCCTTCTCGCACTCCCCTTCGCGATCGATCGAGACACCCGCACTGGCGGCCTCGCAGGCGTTGCCGTAGGTCTTGCCATCGCAGGCTCAGGCCGAGACCACTGGCGTCGTGCGGCTGGCAGCAGGGCATCGACCGTACGGTGCAGCCGCTCGCTCGGCGAGCGCCATGTCGAGTGCCTGCGGTAGGCCGCGGCGTCGGCGGGGCCCGCGAGCTCCGGTATGTCCCACCTGCTGCAAAGCAATGGAAGATGCCCGCTTCGTCCGTTTCGTCGAGGATGACGGGAGCGTGAAGTATTACGCCACGTACACGGCCTTCGACGGAGATCCCGCCTTAGCTGGATAGAGACAGAGGACTTCGTGTCCTTCACGACCCTGAACGGCGCCGCGGCACAGGGCACAGAATAAAGGGCATGGCGAAACGACGAGGTCGTTCGTTAGTCGACGGCTCGGCGTTGTTACGCGCGTTTACGCATCCTTTGCCCTCAGAACGGGGCCACGCGCTTTAGGTCATACGATCTCCGATCGCGGTCATAGATTTTACGACCCTACGCCAACCACCCGTTTTCTGAGACTTTTGAACCCCTCCCTGAGCTTCTCCTCACCATAATTCTAGCCAAAGATATTTGAAATGTCTGCAAATTGAGAGGTTCCCTCTCCCTCCGGGATAGAGGTTAGGGTGAGGGGATCGATTTGATTCCCCTCATCCTACCCTTCTCCCGCAGGGAGAAGGGACCGGTGTGTTCCTGTATGCTTCTGTTCAACATTTAGGGCGATAGAATCTATCAGACAGTCGTACTAGGAATTACGCCCGGTTTTGACCGGCGCCTGCAAGGGCAGGCCGTTTCGTGGTAGTGTCCGGGCGCAAGCCATGGCTAGCACGACGAACGGAGACGCTGACAAACCTTCATGCACCCGCCGCGCGTTCCTGACCGGGACGCTCGCGGGCGCGGCCATGCTCGCGAGCCCCATCGTGCGCGCGGCGCCGCGCTTTGCGCGCTATTCGTTCGCCCTCGGCGTGGCGTCCGGCTATCCCACGGAGGACGGCGTGGTGCTGTGGACGCGCCTTGCGCCGGACCCGCTCCACGGTGGCGGGATGGGGGCGCTGCCCATCGAGGTGCGGTGGGAGGTGGCCCATGACGAATGCTTTCGGCGCACCGCCCGGCGCGGCGTCACGCTGGCGAGACCGGAGGACGCTCATTCCGTACACGTCGAGGTGACGGGATTGGCGCCCGGGCGCTGGTACTGGTATCGCTTCAAGGCAGGCTCGGAGCTGAGCCCGGTCGGACGCACACGCACGGCCCCGGCCGTTGGTGCCGAGCTTGCTGATCTGCGCTTCGCCTTTGCCTCGTGCCAGCACTACGAGCACGGCTACTACACGGCCTATCGGCACATGGCCCGCGATGCGCTCGACCTCTGCGTGCACCTCGGCGATTACATCTACGAGAGCTCTTGGGGAGAACACCCGGTCCGCGCACACACGGGGGCGGAGACCGTAAGTCTCGGCGATTATCGGAACCGCTACGCGCTGTACCGATCCGATCTCGATCTGCAAGCGGCCCACGCCGCCTTTCCCTGGATCGCGATCTGGGATGACCATGAGGTCGACAACGACTATGCCAATGACCGCTCCGAGGATCTAATCCCGCGCGAGCAATTCCTGGCTCGCCGGGCGGCGGCCTACCGGCCTATTACGAGCACATGCCCCTGCCCGCGAGCGCGCGCCCGAGGGGACCCGATATGAGGCTCTACGCGCGGGTCGGTTTCGGTAAACTCGGCGCATTCCATCTGCTTGATGACCGCCAATATCGCGACTATCAAGCCTGCCCCAGCCCGGGACGGGGCGGCTCCAACACCGTCGAGGCATGTGCGGAGCGCAGCGATCCGAACCGCAGCCTCCTCGGATCCGAGCAGGAACGGTGGCTCGCCGAGGGGCTCGCGCGCTCGAGGACGCGGTGGAACCTCATCGCCCAGCAGACCCTCATGGCCCAGGTGGATCAAAAGCCCGGGCCCGGGCAATCGTTCTGGACGGACGGCTGGGACGGCTATCCTGCGGCCCGTTCGCGCCTCTTGCGCTCGCTCGCCCTGCGGCGCGTCTCGAATCCGATCGTGCTGGGCGGCGACGTCCACGGCTTCTATGCCGCCGATCTCAAGCTCGACTTCGACGATCTCCGGTCCCCGGTCGTGGCCACGGAGTTCGTGACCACCTCCATCAGCTCCGACGGCAGGCCCCCGGAGCGCGTCGCTGCGGCCTTGTCCGAAAACCCGCACATCAAGCTCGCCGACGGCACGCGACGCGGCTACACGCGCGTCACCCTGTCGCGTGATCGCGCGGTCGTCGAAATGCAGGCCGTGGATACCGTGAAGACGCCGGGAGCGCCGATCTCGACCCTGGCGACGTTCGTCGTCGAGGACGGGAAGGCGGGGGCGGTACGGGGATGAGTTCCGGGGGGATCGAGCTCCGGGGCTGGCCGCCCGGCAGCGGAGTTCCGTCCCGCGCTTTTACCAGGCGGGCTTCCCACTCGGGACCGTGCACCCGGTGACGCTGCCCTGCCCTTCCTGGCGGGGTTGCGCGTCACCCCGTGGAGCAGCCGGACAACGTGTGTTTCCACCGGAGAGTCGCGAAATGCGCCGCCCGACCATTATCACGGTGATCTATTTTTACTTGCTCTTAACGATGTCGCTCCCGCTGGGCGGTTGCGCGACGTTTCGGACCTTATCGACGTTCGATCCGGAGCGGCCCATGATCTTCAGCGGAACGAGATTGGATTGGAACGTCACGGTGGGGGACGAGAGCTGGCCGCGGAAATTCGGAATAGCGCCACCACGGTATCCAGTGATCGATCTCCCGTTCAGCTTTATCTTGGATACGGTGATGCTTCCCGCCACAATAAACGCCGAGATCTTCCATTAGTATATTAGTTTCATCGCGAGCCCTCCCGAATCGGCCGGTAAGCGCGGTTGAGCGGAGCGCTGCCCGGGAAACCCGGGTCGGTTGCCGGGTTTCGTTTCTCCGTGGCGGCCTGTTCAGACGACGGCGTCGCTGAGTTCGCGTCTGTGGCCGCGGCGCCGCGCTGCGAAAAACCGCGGCGTGGGGTAGACCTTTCAGCGTGCGTTTACAGGATCGTGAAACGACCGTAGGCGCGGAAGTGCCGGTCGAAGGCGATGGCTTCCGCGATATGAAGTCGCTCCATCACCACGAAGCTCAGCGCGTCGCAGAGGGAATAGTCTTTATCAGCGTGGCCTCGCACCAACGCGATGGCGCGTTCTTCGTCCGCCTTGCGGATGTGCTCGTGGTATGCATCGCTGGCCATGATATCCAGAAACCCGAGGGCGTTACGACGTCCACCACGCGAGCGGGCGACGAGCAATGCGTGGGTTTCGATGACGACCGCGTTGGTGGTTACAAGGTGCCAGCGTTCGCTGTTGGCCCGTAAGAACAGCGTGCAGGCGTGCGCGTGAAACTGATCCTCCGGGGCTAGGAGCCCGAAGAATCCACCGCTATCGACGAAAACACGCTTCACCTACGATCGTTCGTGACCGCGTAGGCCTCGGCGAGGTGCCGATACTTGTCGGATGAAACGTCCGTGAAATCCGTGTGGGCGGTGCCGGCGAACGCCAAGGACCGAGCGTAAGGACCTTCCGGGAGGAGCCGCTCTTCCCCTGGCTCCGCGGCTAGCGAGTCTTGCAGTTCGTCTATGAGACGTCGGCGATCCTGCGGGGACAAGCGGTGCGCTTGTTCGATGATGTCCTCGATGGTGTGCATCGCTTCGACCTCTACCCGACCCCGAGCGCAAAAGCACCGGAATCCTGCGGAAGTTTATCGATTTAGGGTAGCATCCTGCTGGAAGTGGAACAAGCTTCTGCCGCGAGCCGCCGATCTCGGCAGTCCCCCCGAGCATGCGAGCGTCCCGCAAAACCCGGCATAGGGTATGTGAATCCGTTTCACGGGGGGCGTCGTTCACGGAGGCTCTCGGTTCCTCGGGACGACGATCGCAGCCCGGAGGTGCCGTCCACGCCCGCGACCGGCCCGAAAAGCGTGCGGAAAAGCCGCCGGGTACGTGGCCGGGCGAAGCGCTCCCAGGACGCGTCGAATGTTGCCCGGTGGGCCTGCTCCTCCTCCCACAGCACCGCCTCGAGCATCTTCATAGCCACGCCGGTCTCGGAGGGGGCCGGGTCTTCTAGCACAAGCGCATCGCCGAAATGCCGCAAGAGCCGGCGCTGGACATCCCGGTCCACGATCGCCCCGAGGCAGTCTTGCAGGTGTTTCAGCTCCGAGACGACCTGCCGCACGGCATCGGGCCGGTACAGCGACTGAAAGGCCTCGATGAGATAACGGAGCTTCTTGCCGGTCTTGCGCAGCTCGTGCAGGGCCTCGATGGGCGTGTCCTCCAGGACCGCGAAGCCTTGGCTCAGGAGGGCGTGGTAGGCGCGCCAGATCGCCCGGCTCGCGAGATCCACGGCGCGGCCGGCCCCGGGCCCATTGTGTACTCGGCGCCTGGCGGCCCGTGCCAGCCAAGCCGGGTAATCGCGCTTGAAGCCCCGGTAGCGTTCCGAGGTCAAAACCTCGACCAGCCGCCCGTGCTCGACCCGCCTTTGTCGGCCCAGATAGGCACGCAAGGGATCGAGATGCGGGCGCCACAGCGACGGCAGTCGTGCCGTGTGCTCATCCAGATCGCCGAGAAACACATCGAGATCGCGCTTGGGACCGGTGATCTTGCCGAGCCAGGCGAGGTCCGCGCGCGCCTTTTCGTGCTCGCGCTCGGGAAACACCTCGCGCATGCGATTCAGGACCGAGCGCGAGGAGCGCGTCGCGACGCGAAAATCGTGCAGGAACTCGACATCGAGGTCGGCGACGATGCCGCCCTCGTTGGCGTCCAGGGTACGGAAATAGGCCCCGAGGACCCGGGCCACCGCTGCGGTCCCGACCATCGCCGGCTCGAGCGCCACCTTGGGCCGTGCCAGATCTGCCGGTGCCGGCTCGGCGCCCGCCGCGAGCGCGGCCTCGAACGGGTCGCGGGTGGGGTCCTCGACCCCCTCATGGCCCTCGATGAGCGACTGGACCCGCTCGCGCAGCTTGCGCGGCCCATCGCCCTCATCATCCAATCGCACCCAGCACCCGAGCGCCTGGTCTGCGACGCGGGCGCCGTTTCGCAGCCGCGCCTCGTCGAGCTCGATCACGAACCCCACCTGGCCTTGTTTATCGAGCACCGAGAGGGGTGTCACGCGCGAGCGCACGCGCGCCACCGGGAGCAGCACGCGCGGGCCTGCGAGCGCCGCCAGCTTTTCCCGCAGGGTCCCTTCGGGTAGGTCCCTGGCAAAGCGTGGAGGCGCCGCAATGGCCTGGGTCGCCAGCGCGCGGCCGTTCCCCAGCGCTCGCAGGAGCAGGCTGCGCTCGCCGCGCCGCTCGCAGAGCTCCAGCACACATCCGGCGCGGTACAAGCGCCGATCGGGGGTGTCGTAATAGGTGCGGGACAGGGCATGGACCCGCGCCGGACGCACGCCGAAGGAGGCCCGGAGCGCGGCGCGCAGCGCCGCCAGGGCGCCCTGGTCCGCGACGCTGTAACAGGGGAGATCTGTGGCCATATCGGCGGGGGATCGGGCGGGCGGCGCACGGTAGCGGGTAAACGATTGAAATTATAGCGCGTTGTCAAGGCGGCCGCGCGCGGCACCCCGATCAGGGGGCCCCATGCCAGAACAACCCGTAGAGACTCAGGACGATCTCGGCGACGATCAGCACCACGATGTACCACTCGACGCGTAACGCGCGCCGCGACTGCAGGAGGTCGAGCACGGTCTCGACGGTCTGGCCGATGACCTCCAGCTTGCGGTGCAGGGCCAACTGGCGTTCTTTGAGCTCGAACTCGTCCTCGAGCCGGAGATACAGGCGCTCGAGATCGGGCCGTTCCCACAGGGCATCGGGCTTCTCCCCGACCTCGACCCGCCCGACCATACGGTGCATGACCAGGAGGTTGCGACCGGTATGCCGGATCAGCTCCCCGGCGCGGACCCCGATCCCGCCGCTCCGCTCCAGGCGCGCGGCCAGGGGCTCGATGCGGTCGAAGGTGCCGGCCACGCGACGCTCGTACTCGGCCAGCACCACGCTCTTGGCGAGCACATCGGCGATGATCTGCAGCCGTTGCAGACCCACGTCCTGGATGTAGAGCTGATCGCGCTCGAAGCCCTCTTTGGCGTCGGGCGCGATGTGGAGGTCCAGGGTCTCGATCTCAGGCTCAGGGAGGGGATCGGCGAGGAGCGACTTCACGTGCTCGAGGAACGCGACCTCCTGCAGCGGCGGGACATCGAAGAGCACGGCGGCGCCGTAGCGAAACAGCACCACGCACCCGTGGTCCGCGATGGGTAAGGTAAGCGGCTGGGCGGCGAGCTGCTCGGCGTTCCGAAGCGGCTTCAGGTCCAAGCGCTCGCCTAACAGGAGGGCGCGGGCGCGGATCGCGGTCTTGTTGTTGAAGAGCGGCATGTGCCCGTGCGGCGGGAGACCCCAAGAGTGTGGCGCCCGAACCGCCGGCACCGCCTGCGCGATGAGCCGCGCAAACGACGACCGACGGGGACGGGCGAGCCGATAGCCTAGTCTACCCGAAGGGCGCGGACATGCCCGATGGTCCCTCCGGCTCGCAGTGTGGCGAACGCCTCCGCGGAACGCCGCCATTCGCGCGTGCCGTGCTCAGCGCCCGTTCGTGTCAGGATGATGAAACGGACTGATGCCGCCCCGGGCTTGCGAAGTCGGGTTGTGTTACCTATCCTCCTGTGATATGGATGCCGGGCTCCGCAGGATGTCAAGTTAGATGCCAGAACAAAATAACCGCGGCACCCTAGCATTGGCGGTCAGCGGTGGGGGGGCTAGGGCCGCGTATCAGGTGGGATTTCTGGAGTGGCTCGCGGAGCATTACCCCGATCTCGAAATCCCGATCTTGACGGGGGTCTCGGCCGGGGCGATCAACACGGCCTACCTGGCCAATCACCACGGGACGTTTCGCGAGAAGGTCAAAGGCCTGGCGGCCGTCTGGGAAACGCTTACCCTGGATCGGGTCTTTCGAGTCGACGCCGGCTCTATTGCAGGTCACGTCGCCCGTTGGGGCGTGCGCCTGCTCATGGGGAGGGCCTCGCATGTCATGGAGATCCGCAGCTTGTTCGACGCCTCTCCGTTGCAGGCTTTATTGGAGCAGGTATTGAAACCGGTATCGGGTGTGCTGGCCGGCATTCACGAGAATCTGTTAGAACGCCGCCTACGTGCGGTCGCCATTACGACATCGAATTATTCTACGGGCCAGGCGGTCACCTGGGTCCAGGGGATAAATCTGGTGCCCTGGACACGCGCCCACCGTAAAGCCATCCCCTGTACGCTGTGCTTAGATCACATATTAGCCTCTGCCTCTCTACCGCTTTTCTTCCCGGCGGTGAATATCGGTGGATGCTGGTATGGTGATGGCGGAATCAGAATGACGGCACCGCTGTCGCCGGCTGTGCACCTGGGCGCCGATCGCATCTTGGCGATTTCGACCAAATATGCACCGTCCAGCGAGGAAGCTGAGCGCCCGAATATCAACGGCTATCCACCTCCCGTGCAAGTGCTGGGCGCCCTGTATAATGCGCTCTTCCTCGATGTTTTTGATTACGATGCCTTGCGTATCGAACGTATCAACTTCCTGGTGAAGCAGGTACCGCTCGACAAGCGGGATGGCTTGCGTTGTGTGGACCTATTGCTGCTGAGGCCCTCATGCGATCTGGGCAAGCTCGCGAACGCATATGAGCTCGAGCTTCCGAGCGCCTTCCGTTTCATGACCCGGGGTCTGGGCACGCAAGAGACCCGATCAAATGATATCTTAAGCGTATTGATGTTTCAGCCAGACTACCTGCGGCAATTGCTGGATTTAGGCTACGCGGATGCAGGAGCGCGCCGCGAGGAAATCGCCGCGTTCTTTGCGAAAAGCCCGCTGTGCCCGGATCCGGCGAACGGTGTGATGTAATCGCACGTGGCGTATCGTTGTTCGGTGGGAAGGTGGCAACGCAAGAGTTTCGAATCGCTTGCCATAAAGGATCTGCTTTTCATTTCTCGAAGATGAGCGCCAGATAGGCGAGAAACAGGAGCAGATGCACCGCCCCGAGTAGGACGTTGGTTCGTTCAAGGGCGAAGGTCAGCATGCTCACCGCCAAGGTCAATAACAGCAAGGTCGTATCGACGGCATTGAGTCCGAGGATGATCGTTCTGTCCGTAATGAAGCCGATGGTGAGGACCGCCGGGATCGTCAGGCTGAATGCTCGACAGCGCGGTTCCCAGCGAGAGATTAATGGAGCGCTGAAGCTGGTTCGCCAGCGCGGCTCGGACAGCGGCCAGGGATTCGGGAGACAGTATCAGCACCGCCACGAGCAGACCCCCGAGCGCGGCAGGCGCACCCAAAACGCGGATGCCGTAGTCAATCGGCACCGCGATCCGTTTGGCGAGGACAACGATTGGGACGACATACGCCAGCAGCAGGAGGCCGTGATAGCCCACCGACTGAACTAGAAGCCTGCCATGCATGTCCGCACCTTGGTGATCCGTCGTAGCCGCCGCGGCGCCGGGCGAAACAAAATAGTCGCGATGGCGCATGGTCTGGATCGCGAGGAACACACCATACAAAACCACCGACATAAAGATGAGAAACACGGACTGGAGTGGGGAGAGGGTGGGTCCCGCAGACGACACGGTGAACTTCGGCAGCACCAGTCCGAGCACCGACAAGGGCAGGATCACGGCCAGAAAGGCGTTCGCCCCGTAGAGGTTGTACGTCTGCTCGTGGTAGCGCAAGCCGCCGAACAAGAGGCTGGTGCCCACCAGCCCGTTCAGTACGATCATCACGATTGCGAGCATGGTGTCGCGCGCCAGCGAAGATCCCCCTTGGCCGGTGTACATCACCGCCGCGAGCATCATCATCTCCATGCCGCTCATGGAGAGCGTCAGCACGAGCGCACCCAAAGGCTCGCCGAGCCGCGCGGCGAGCCCCTCTGCATGGCGCACCACGGCGAACGCCGAAACCAGAATCGCAGCGAAGAGCCATCCCAGCAGGAAGGCGAACCAGACAGGATCGGAGAGATCGGCGAGCCATTCGGTCCCGAACACGAGAAAAAGCGCCGTGGTGGCGACGCTCACCGGGAGCGGCCATTCGGTCCGCAACCTAGAAATGAGCTGCCGTGTGCGCGGCGTCGTCATAGAGATACCGGGCGCGACTTCGTCTGACAGCTTCGCGTATTGGGTGCCCGGGACGCCGGCTCAGAGCCTCGGGGCCGGAAGAAAAGACGCTCACCGTCCGCCTGCATTCGCGGATCGTGCTCTTGTCATTCAAAAGCGGCATGTGCCCATACGGAGGGAGAACCGCGATGGTGGCGCCCAAACCGCCGGCACCGTGCGGATGAGCCGCGCGAACGACGACCGACGGGGACCGGCGAAACGAGGGGCTAGTCTACCCCAAGGGCCCCGACATGGCCGATGTTCCCGGCGGCTCGATCAGGGTGACGAACGCCTCCGCGGAGCGGCGCCATGAGTAACGGCGGGCGTGGGCGATGCACTCCTCGCCGCCGAGCTTGAGGGCCTCCACGGTGGCCCTCTGCAGGTCCTCGTGCAAGACGCCGGTACGGTTCTGGATGACCACATCGCTCGGCCCGGGCACCGGGTAGGCCGCCACCGGGACCCCCGAGGCCATGGCCTCCAGCAACACCAGTCCGAAGGTATCGGTGCGGCTCGGGAAGACGAAAACATCGGCCGCGGCCAGGTAGGCGGCGAGGTCCTCACCATGCCGGTATCCGACGAAGCGCGCCTCGGGATAACGATGGGCGAGTCTCTCTCGAGCCGGCCCGTCTCCGACCACGAACTTGCTGCCCGGCAGGGCCAGGGACAGGAACGCCTCCAGGTTCTTTTCGATGGCGATCCTTCCAACGTACATGGCGATGGGGCGAGGGGCGTCCAGAAAGCCTTTGTCGCGCGGATGGAACAGGCCGGTGTCGACGCCCCGCGCCCATACCACCACGTTGCGGAACCCGTGCGCCGCGAGCCGTTTCCGGAACGATACGGTCGGCACCAGGGTCGAGCGCGCGCTCCCGTGGAAGCGCCGCAGGTAGGCATAGGTCCAATCGATCGGCACCGGCCAGCGCAGCCGCAGGTATTCCGGGAACTGGGTATGGTAGGAGCTGGTGAAGCACAGGGCGGCCCTGAGACAATAACGGCGCACGGCGTGCCCGATCGGCCCCTCGGTGGCGATATGGACCGCGTGGGGCGCGAACTTGCTCAAGTGCTCGGCGACCCCCCGCCTCGGTGCGATGGCGAGCCGGATGGAGGGGTAGCTCGGGCACGGGATGGTACGGAAGAGCCCCGGGTTCAGGACCAGGACCTCGAAGCCGAGCGCCCCGAGCTCGGCTGCCGTGCGCTCCAAGGTGGTGACGACCCCATTGACCTGGGGGTGCCAGGCATCGGTCGCGATGGCGATGCGTGTCGGGGTCAAACCCCTGGGATCAGGCCGCGGCCTGCACCTGTTTGAGCGAGTGACAGGCGTCGGACCAGTGGATCAGCTCGAGCGTCCCGTCATGAAGCTCGACGAGCGCCGTGCAGCTCTCCACCCAATCCCCGCTGTTGCAATACAGAACCCCGTTCACGTGGGTGATCTCGGCGCGATGGATGTGACCGCAGATGAGCCCATCGACCTGCTGGCGGGCCGCCTCATAGGCCACCGCCGACTCGAAGCTCGACATGTACTGCACGGCGGTCTTGACCTTGTGTTTCATGAAGGCCGCGAGCGACCAGTAACCGAACCCGAAGCGCCTGCGCACCTGGTTCACCACCCCGTTCAGACGCAGCAGCCAGTCGTAGGCCTTGGTCCCGAGCAGCGCCACGGCCTTGGAGCACTGCACCACGGTGTCGAACTCATCGCCGTGCGTCACCAGGAAACGCCGGCCGTCGGCCGTGGTGTGGATCACGCGGTTCTGGATCGAGAGGTTGCCGAAGGAAAGACCCACGTGATCCCGGAACACCTCGTCGTGGTTGCCGGGTATATACACGACGCGCGTGCCGTGCTTGGCCTTGCCGAGCAGCGTGCGCACCACGTTGTTGTGCTCCTGGGGCCAATAGAGCCGCTTCTTCATGCACCAGACATCGATGATGTCGCCGACCAGATAAAGCTGATCGCAGCGCGTCGAGTGCAGGAAGTCGAGGAGGAACTCCGCCTTGCAGCCCGAGAAGCCGAGGTGGACGTCCGAGATCCAAACGGTGCGGTAATAGGCCGGCCGATCCGTCGCGTGCAGCGTCTTCATGCCCGTAGCCCTGTCCCCATGGAACGGCAGGCTAGCACCCCTTCGTGTCAGGATGATGAAACGACGCGATGCCGCCCTGGGCTAGGCGCGGGTTGGCTTGCGAAGTCGGGTTGGGTTACCTATCCTTC
>JACCXJ010000034.1 GCA_013697045.1 Gammaproteobacteria bacterium
AACAACCACCTCCACGCATCACCGCAAAAATAGCTGCTCAAATGTAGTACAGACCTTTGTGAGCAACCCATTGAATAATAAAGGAGTTCATGCCTCTACATGCCTCGGTTGCGAAAGTTGGGCTAGGCCAGTTCATCTCCGCCCCTTCCTTACGATTTCAAGTAGGTTTCGCTAGACTTCTGGCATGGAGATATTCAAGGAGTTTTCGATCGAGGCGGCCCACTACCTCCCGAACCTGCCGGTGGGCCACAAGTGCCGACGGCTGCACGGGCACTCGTTTCGGATCGGGGTGTACGTGAGAGGGGATTGCGACCCCAAGAGCGGCTGGGTCATGGACTTCGCCGACATCACGGAGAAGTTTCAGCCGCTCTTCGAGCGCTTGGACCATTATTGCCTGAACGAGGTCCAAGGGCTCGAGAACCCGACGAGCGAGAACCTGGCGTGCTGGGTGTGGACACGGCTCGCACCCGAGATCCCGGGACTCACCCAGATCGTGATCCGTGAGACCTGCAGTGCCGGCTGTGTCTACCGCGGCGAGGCCGAACCGAGCCATATATAAGGCACCACACCAGGAGGCGTTCATGACCCAGCTTGCCGGAAGGCGTTGCAAACCGTGTGAAGGCGGCACACCCCGACTCAGTGCTGCGGAGGTCCAGGCGCTCCTTCGCGACACCCCCGGCTGGCGGCTCGACGAGCCGGGCGGGACCATCAGGAAGGTCTACCCGTTTCGGAACTACTACGAGACCATGGCCTTCGCCAACGCCGTGGCCTTCGTCGCCCACCGGGAGGACCATCACCCCGTGATGATCGTCGGCTACCGGCAGTGCGAGGTGCGCTACACGACCCATGCCATCTCGGGCTTGTCGGAGAACGACTTCATCTGCGCGGCCAAGGTCAATCAGCTCTTCGGTGCCGCCCCAGAGGCCTGGAGCGGACCGATCTAGCGTTGGCCGGGCTGACCGGCCCCGCTCGTCGCGACCCGGGCCGATCGGCCCGTATACTAGCGGCTGTTGGCGAGCAATCGCGTCCCCGAAAAGACCCCATGGCACTGACCGATAGCCTCGGACGCCCGCTGCGCGATCTGCGCATCTCGGTCACCGACCGCTGCAACTTCCGCTGTCCCTATTGCATGCCCAAAGAGGTGTTCGGGCGGGAATGGGCGTTCCTGCCGCGCCGCGAGATCCTGTCCTTCGAGGAGATCACGCGTCTCTCGCGCCTGTTCGCGGGGCACGGGGTGAGCAAGATCCGCATCACCGGAGGCGAGCCGCTGCTGCGTCGGGAGCTGCCGAGGCTCATCGCCGGGCTCGTGGGTATCGAGGGGGTACGGGATATGACGCTGACCACCAACGGCTCGCTCCTCGGCCGCATGGCCACGGGACTTCGATCGGCGGGTCTGACGCGCCTGACCGTGAGCCTGGATGCCCTGGAGGACGGCGTCTTCCGCGCCATGAACGACGTCGATTTCCCCGTGGAGCGGGTGCTCGAAGGTATCTCCGCGGCCGCGCAGGCCGGGTTCAGCCCCATCAAGATCAACATGGTCGTCAAGCGCGGCGTCAACGAGCAGGCACTCCCGGAGATGGCGCGTTACTGCCGCGCCGGCGCTCATGTCCTGCGCTGCATCGAGTACATGGACGTGGGCCACAGCAACGGTTGGCGCCTCACGGACGTGGTGCCGGCGTCCGAGATCCTGGCGATCCTCGGGTCGAAATGGCCACTCGAAGCACTCACGCCGGTCTATTTCGGGGAGGTCGCGAGCCGCTACCGCTATCGGGACGGCGGCGGGGAGATCGGTATCATCGCCTCCGTGACCCAACCCTTCTGCCGCACCTGTACCCGCGCGCGGCTGACCGCCGATGGACAGCTCTACACCTGCCTGTTCGCGACCCGCGGCCACGACCTGCGCGCCCTCCTGCGTGGCGGTGCGAGCGATGACGATATCGCGGCTCTTTTGAGCGCCCTGTGGCACCGGCGCACCGATCGCTACTCGGAGCGGCGCAGTGCCGAGACCGTGGGGCTCCGCAAGGTCGAGATGTCGCGCGTGGGCGGTTGAGCCCGCGGGTCCTGTAACCGCCGCATGGCCCATATCGGACGGCCCGCGGTGCTCGCGGGAAGGTGGCTGATCGCGACGTGGCTGTCCTTCATCTCGTTGGGGTGCACCGCTCATCCACTCGGCACCCCCACCGACGGCCGGCTGCGAAGATCGAATACGCTGCGGGGCTAACGCGGGCTCTCGGTGAGGATGGTGGCGTCATCGGCACTGGAGGCCTTGGCCACCTGGAGGAGCTTCAGGGTGAGGACCCGGCCGACCTCGATCCGGGCCCCCGCGCGGATCTGGACGGACGCCCCCTTCGATACCGCGGCACCGTCGATGGCGGTGGTCCCGTCGGACACCTGATACAGGTATAGGCCCTCGGGTCGGCGTCGCAACTCGAAGTGCCACCGCCCGATGCGCTGCAACTGCTGGGAGTCCGGGGAAGACAGCACGATATCGTTGGCCGTGGCACCTTCGAACTCGGCGAGCCGGCCACAGGTCACGGTGTCCTGCTCGGGTATTTTCAGGATCTCACCGCTCTCTTCCACCAACATGGCGGTCGGGAACAGGCTGCGATCGCGCCAGTCGAGCACGAAGATCTCCACGGGTTGCGACACGCCCTTCACCGTAGCCGCCGGGAGCGCACGGCAGGAGCGACGGCGCGCGGACGACAGCTCCTGGAATGCGGCGCGGGTGAGCCGGATCTCGGAACCGCTGGCGGTGCCCGCGACCCGCGAGCACAGGTTCACCGAATCCCCGGTGACCATGGTCCCGTCGGTCAAGGTCGGGCCGTAGTGCAGGCCGACGCGCACGGTGAGCTGGTGGTCACGCGTGCGCGCGATGTTCTCGCGGGCCAAGGCCGTCTGCAGCTCGATGAAGGAACTGACGGCCGGTTCGGCCGCCTGAAAGCAGGTGAAGGCCCCGTCCCCCGCGGTGTCGACGATGCGGCCACCCTGACCGCGGGCGATCTGGCCCACCAGATCGATGTGGCGCTGCTGCAGCTTGCGCCCCGCCTCGTCCCCGAAGCGCGCGAAATAGGGGGTAGAGCCCACGATGTCGGAGAACGCCAGCGCCATCGAGCGTTCGAAACGCTGAGATAGGAGGCGCGAGATCTCGTTTTGCAGGCGGATCAGCTCGGTGAGCGAGAGGTCCTGTAGATGGTCGGCCAGGGTGCTCGGTTCCACGGTGCTCGGTTCCATCGGCGAAGGAACGCTCGGCGGCAGGAATGGGGTCGGTCAGGGGCGGGACGCGACAGTGTCGGCGGCCGCCTCTCCCTTATGGACCTCCCAACGGCCGGGACACCCGTAGATGTCCTGCCAGCTCCCCGTCCCCGCCCGGTCCCCCAGCGTGCCCTCGAAGGTGGCGGCGTCATAGCCCTCGTAGGTGAACGCCCCGGTCATGCGGCCGCGGGCGTCGATGTTCCCTTCCAGCATGTAGCCGTAGCCCGAGTTGTCTTGCAGCTCGCCGGTGATGGTCGAGCCCTTGATGGTGAGCCGGCCCGTACCGGTCCCGTAGCCGCAGTCCTCTGCGGCCTCCGGACGGGACACGGCGGTCTTGCCTAGGACGTCCCACACGCCATCGAAGCGTGTCAGGGCGGGATCGGCCGGCGTCGCGTTGATCTCGCTACAGCCGTTGAGAGCGCTCGCAACGAGCGGCAGGACACACCACGTCATCTTTGTTTTCATCGATGCTCCACCCACCAAGTGACCGTTGACCCGGTAGTATCTCCGAGGTTATCTCTCCCGCGTGCGCGGCGCTTCCCCGCCCAAACAGCAGCAATAAGATCTTGCCCGCGAATCTACACCACGACGAACGCGAATTCCAGGACCACGGATCCAGGACTATCTATCCAGCACTATTGGGGGGCAACGGTCCCGGGTAGCGATTGCCTGGCAGAGGCCGAGCGGGCACAATGGCTCGGGGAGCCCTCACCAAAGATAGACCGAGCACGAGCGGAGGAGTAGCCATGTCCAACGTCACCGAGCGGCAGGCGGGCTCGCTGTCCGAATCGACGCCTTCCCCGCAGGCGCGCATCGCGCGGCTGGTGCGCGAGGCCAGCGGCCGGGTCAGCAAGGTCGCGGGCGACGCCGCGAGCGACATCGCGGTGGTGGTGCGGGACGAGCTCGGGCGGCTCGCCGCCCTGTTCAGGCCGGAGCTCCTCACGGTCGGCAAGGGCCTCGCGGCGCTCTGCGTCGCGGCGCTCGGAGGCCTACTGGCGCTGGGGTTTGCGAACGTCGCGCTCCTCGGTCTGCTCACGAAGACGTTGCCGCTGCCGTGGGCCGCGCTGGTTCTGGCGGGGATCTGGGGCGCCTTGGCCTTCTGGTGCTTCCGTTTCGCGCGGGCGCAGGTGCGGCGCTTGACGGATCTCAAGGGCACGGCCCGCGAGGGTCCCCCGCCCGGCTGATCGCCTGTAGCGGACCCTCTTCCCTATGCGATCTTCTGTCGGGCGATCTTCTGTGGGGCGATCTTCTCTGGGGCGATCTTCTCGGGGGCCATCACGCGCGCTTGAGGGCCACGGCCTCGAACCGTTCGGATTCTTCGAACTCTCTGGACAGGGCCATGGGGACCTTGTAGATGTCGAAGTGCCCGGAGGCGTCGTAGCTCCGGTACATCTCCTGAAACTCGTGCATCCATAGCCCGAAGAAGAAGGCCAGGTCCACGTGCCTCGGGCGATGGAGGAGGGTCCAGCGCACCAGTGCCCAGAAATTTCGCCGGCCTTTGCCCCTGATCCCGATGTGGTAGACCATGCGGACCACGATCCCGAGGTAGCGCCGGAGCAAGGGGAGGGTCCAGCCGCCGACGTTCTCGTGCGACGCGATCGGGCTTTGCCGGTAATCCAGCAGCAAGGTCTTCGCGCGCTCGCGGACGAATTCGGGGGCGTATATCGATCGCAGGACCTTTTTGTAGCCCTCCGAGAGTACCCCGGCATCCATCTTCGGCACGATGTTGGTCTGGCTCTCGTGGAAGTCGAACTCGTAGACCAGACGATCCTCGCGCTTCATGCGCTCGTAGAGCTCGGTGCCCGGGGGGGCCTTGAGCACGCTGACCCCGGCGATGACGATCCCGCTGTCCTGGATGAACTCGATCTGGCGGTCGAAGATGGTCGGGGTGTCGGTGTCGAATCCGACGATGAAGCCGGCCGTGACCAGGAAGCCGGCCTGGTGCAGCGCGCGCACGTTGTCGAGCATGTTGCGGCGCGTGTTCTGGCTCTTCTTGCAGGCCAGGAGGCCGACCTCGTCCGGCGTCTCGATGCCGACGAAGATGTGCCGGAAACCGGCCTGGCGCATGAGGTCCATGAGCTCGGTGTCGTCGGCCAGGTTGATCGTGACCTGGGTCGCGAAACCGACGGCGGGGTGTTTCCGTCTGCGCCACTCGATGAGCGCGGGGAGCAGATCGGACTTGAGCAGTTTCTTGTTGCCGATGAGATTATCGTCCGCGAACACCACCAGATCGAAGCGGTCGAGGTCCCCCAGGGCCTCGAGCTCCGCGATCATCTGCGCGGCGGTCTTGGTCCGCGGGCGGCGGCCGAAGAGGACGGTGACATCGCAGAAATCGCACATATACGGGCAGCCGCGGGAATACTGGACGATGGCGAAACCGTAGCGGTCGAGATCGCAGAGCTCCCACAGCGGGACCGGAGTCTGGTGTACGTCGGCCAGCTCCGACGAGGTATAGAGGGGCTTCGGACAGCCCGCTTCGAGGTCTGCGACGAAGGGCGGGAGGGTCACCTCGGCCTCGTTCAAGACGAAGTGATCGACCCCGGGGAAGTTCTGGTGCTCGTGGGTGAAGAGCGGTCCCCCGGCCACCACCTTGACGCCGGCCCGGCGGCAGCTCGCGATCACCTCTCGGGCCGAGCCGGCCTGGACGTTCATGGCCCCGATGAAGGCATAATCGGCCCAGGCGAGATCGGTATCGCCGAGCGGCCCGAGGTTCAGGTCGACGAGCCGCTTGTTCCACTCCGAGGGCAGCATGGCGGCTACCGTGAGCAGCCCGACCGGCGGATAATTCGCCTGCTTGCCGGCCATCTTCAGGAGCTGGCTCATGGACCAGAACGCGAACGGCATCTTGGGGTAGATGAAGAGGATGTTCATGCTCCTCCGCCTGGGGAGATTGGGGTCTGCCTTGTCGTTGTTATGCCGCTCTGCGAGCGGTCCGCCGTGGGCCCGAAGGTGAATGGCGCGAGGGCTAGGGTATCCCGATCCGAGCGCTTGTCAAATCGCGCGCTCGCACCCCCCACCCTCCCCCGTCCGCAGAAAGCGCGGACAGGGGAGGGAGTTTCGCGGTCCCCTCCCCTGCGCAGCAAGGGCTAGGGTGGGGGAAAAGGCGGTGCGGCGGCGGCGCGGGAGCGAAAGCAGGGCTCGCGCCCTTCCGAGTTGGGCGCAACCCGCTGCTCTGGGCTACCCGCCGGCGAAGGGCGTCCCCGGCACCCAGAACCCGCTTCAATAAGCGCGGCTAATATGATGAGCCATGGGTTCTTACTTCCGGCACGTTATGGTAGGCTCGGTAGCTGGGAGGGGATTGCGAAACGATGGTGCGAACGCCTGCCGGTCGCCACGCCGGACAATGATTGATTCCGCCCGCTGGTGGGTCGTGCTGTGCGTGGGCGCCATCGCGCTCTCTGCGTGTACGACAGCGCCGCGGCGCGCGCAGCCACCGCCGCCTCGGCCGGTCACCGCCCCCCCGGGGGCCGAGGCCGGCAAGACCCCCGCGCCGGCGATGACCGAGATCACGCTCGAAGGCGAGGACAAGAAACCGCCGCGTCCGAACATCGAGATGTACCCCGGCACCGGGAACTTCGTGAACCCGAAGGCGGTGGCACCCAGGCCGCCGGACACGGGCGGGGAGTACACGCTGAACTTCGAGGCCACCGATCTCCAGGAGGTCGTCAAGGCGGTCCTCGGCGACCTCCTCAAGGAGAGCTATTTCATCGACCCCAAGGTGACCGGCCAGGTCACCATCCAGACCAGCCGCCCGCTCAAACGCGCCGAGCTCTTGCCCACCCTCGAAAACCTGCTGCGCCTGAACGGGGCGGTGCTGATGCGTTCCGACGGGCTCTACAAGGTCATGCCGGGGCCCCAGGCGACCCGCGGTGCGCCACCGGCCTCGGTGCAGCGCGTCGCGGCGGCGCGGGGGTATGGGATCCGGATCGTGCCGCTGCGCTACGTCTCGGCCCGTGAGCTGCACAAGCTCATCGAGCCGTTCCTGCCCCCGGATGCGCCGCAGATCGTGGACGAGCAGCGCAATTTGTTGATCCTGACGGGCACCGAGCAGGAGCTCGAATCCACCATGGAGCTGGTGGAGATCTTCGACGTCGACTGGCTGAACGGCATGTCGGTCGGTCTCTTCAAGCTCAAGGACGCCGAGGTGAAGACCCTGCACGCGGAGATGGAGAAGATCTTCGGGGAGAAGGACAGCCCGGTCTCGGGGGTGGTGCGCATGGTCCCCGTGGAGCGTCTCAACGCCCTCCTGGTCGTGGCCTCGCGGCCCGGTTATCTGGAACACGCCCGCGAATGGGTGGAGCGCCTGGACCAGGTCGCGGACACGGTGGGACCGCGCCTCTTCGTGTACCGGGTGCAGAACGGCAAGGCCGCGGACCTCGCGACCGTCCTCGGCGGGATCTTCGGCGCCGAGGCGACGAAGGAAGGCGGACCGCCCGCGGCCGAGCTCGCCCCCGGCGAAGAGCCGACCGAGCTGGACAGCGAGGGCTCGCGCACCTCTGAGACCGAAGGACAGCTCGGAGGCGAAAAGGCGGGGTACGGCAAAGGCCGCACCGGCAAGGGTTCGAAGGAGCCGGGGGTGTCCGTGGTCTCGACCGAGAACCTCAAGATCATCGCCGACGAGTCCACCAACTCGCTCGTGATCCTGGCGCG
>JACCXJ010000052.1 GCA_013697045.1 Gammaproteobacteria bacterium
TGGCGAAGGCATGCCGAAGGCCATGGATCCCGCAGCGCTTCCGGATCCCGGCCTTTTCCTTGGCGTGGTAATAGATCTTCTGGGCCGAGCGTGAATCGATGGGGCCCCGCCCATCGCGTAGGGGAAACAACCACTCGCGGGGCCGGTAGGCCTGCCAGTACCGGCGCAACTCCGCGAGCAAACGCTTGGAGAGCAGCGTGTAGCGGCCCTTCGCCCCCTTGCCCTGATCGACGCGGAGGGTCATGCGCTGACTGTCGATATCGCACACCTTGAGCCGTGCGACCTCGCTGACCCCGGCGCTGTAGGTCGTCATCAACAGCACGCGGTGTTTGAGGTTCGTCGTGACCGCGAAGAGCCGCTCGATCTCCTCGCGGCTCAAGATCTCGGGCAGCCGACGGCTCAGGGCCACCCCAGGTTGCTCGATCAGGTGCGGACGTCATCCGCCGGTTGCACTACAGCATCCGCACCGGGCAGGCCTACGTCGCTGGATCCGGCGCTTCCTCTTCCACGGGACGCGGCGAACCGCGGATCGGGGCCGTGGAAGTGGAGGCGTTTCTGATCCAACTCGCGCTCCAGAGCCACGTCGCCTCGTCCACCCAGAACCAGGCGCTGAACACCATCGTGTTCCTCCAGCGGCGTAACCCTTAGCCGGTCCCGTTACCCCGACACACGGTGCGCCGAGGCGGCGCCGAGCGCCATGAGGTCGCGGGCGTGCTCGGGCCAGGGCTTGGGGGGCCAGAAGGTGATCGGGATGCCGATCCGCGGGCGCGGGGTGATGGTCTCGATGGCGCTGACGGTCTTGCCGGCGCGGCGGGCGAGCTCGATCTTCCAGTGGAGCAGCTCATCGGCGGTGAGCTGGTGGCCGGCCAGCATGGCGCTGGTGAAGGTGCGGTGGTCACTCTGTTCGCGGGCGCGGATCTGACCGTGGTGGAGGATGCTGTGTACGACGATATGCGTGACTTCGGGGTCGTCGATCCACTGCTCGATCGGTGCCGAGCAGCCGAGGCCACCATCCCACAAGGTCTCGCCCTCGACGCGGCGTGGGGCGATGAGGCCAGGCAGCGCGCAACTCGCGAGCATGGTGTCGACGAGCGGGCCGTGGGCGCGCAACTCGACGCGGCTGGTGCGTAGATTGGTCACCGCAAGGTGCAGCCGCGCCGTCGTGCAGTCTTCGATACGCCGTTCCCCGACGAGCTCGTGGAGCAGGCGCCACAGGTGTAGCCCTTCGAGCACCGCCGGCACCCCGCGCCAGCCGAGCAGGGTGCCGAGGGCGCGAAAAGACATCCGCCATTCGCGGAAGTGGGCGCACATATCGCGGCGCGTGAACGCTGCCTCCAACTGCTCGATGCTCAACCCGGCCGCGTAGAGCCCGGCGACGATCGCGCCGGCGGACGAGCCCGCCACCGCGACCGGCCGCCGGCCGAGGGCGAGCAGCTCGCGCAGAAAGCCGAAATGCGTGGCAAAACCGAGAAAAGACGAGCCGAATGCAATCGCCAGGCGCGGGGGGCGGGAACCAGGATCAGGCACCGGCGCGCTCCTTGTGCGCCGGCGCCCGCAACCAGAGAAACACCCCGGCGCCGGGCAAAGACCAGGTCGCGCCGACCAAGAACCCGGTGAGGGAAACAAACACGGCCGTCGCCGGAGGCACGGCGCAGAGCGGCACCAGCAGGGCTTGGAACACTGCCTCGCGCAGGCCGAGACCGGACAGCGTCACGGGCAGCATCGTCAGCACGTCGATCACGGGCATGAGGCTGAGCGCGTCCGCGAGCGCCCAGTCCATGCCCTGCGCGCGCGCCGCGAAATAATAGAGCCCAACGTTACCGGCGTGGCAGACGCCGGCCAACAGCAGGACGGCGACGGCGCGCCGGCCCCCGGCGAAGAAAAGGTCGAAGACGCCCGCGATCTGCGAGACGCGCGCACCGAACGGAAACCAGTGCGGATGCCGGAGCGCCCGCCCCGGATGGTTGGTGACATACCAGGCCACCATCACGAGCGCTACGGTGCCGAGGAAGATGAGCACCGTGTGGAAGAGCGCGCCCGTCGCGGGCGTCTGCTGGAACCATTCGGGCCGCAGCCCGGCGACCACGGCGGTCCAGATCATCACTATAAAAAGGCCGGAGAGCCGCTCCATGAGCACGGCGAGCACGGGGGCCAGGTTCCGGTCCCGATACCAGAACATGACGGCGGCGATCTTCGCCGCGTCGCCGCCCGCCGTGCCGGGTAGGAACAGCGAGGTAAACAGACCCAGAAAATGCAGCCCTGCCGCGTGGAGGAAACCGAGAGGGATCCCAGCGATGCGCAGGCACAACCACCAGCGCAGCGCGCCCGCGAGCTCGTTCACGCCGCCCGCGAGCCAGGCGGGCAAGAGCCAGGCGGGCACGGGCGGCGCGGGCAGCGCCGCGAGCCGGGCGCGAACGGCAGGGTCGCGCGCGATCCACCACAAGAGCGCTGCGGTGCTGAGCACGCGCAGGAGGGGCCACGCAGGACGTCTCATGTGCCCGGCACGTGCCGGCGCGGTGATCGGCTGGAGCCCGTTTGCAACCGCGTGCTCATGATATGCTAGCGCAGTCGGTTACGTTCACGGCAGGTTCCGCTATGGAGGATGATATGCGTACAAAAATGCTGCTGTCCACCGGGATCTTGGTTTCCGTATTGTTCGGCTGCGCGTCCCATCAGAAAGCCGACACGAGCGCTCCTTCGGCCAGCGAGACATCCGATTCACCGTCGCCATCTTCACCTGGCGCCCGTATAGTGAAGTCTCGGGACGGATCGTTCGACGGCGAGATCATCGGTACACCGGCCCCGAATAGCAAGTTCGCCAAGGTGGAGATCGGCATGGGGCTACGACAGGTGGAGGACTTGATAGGGCGAGCTGACGATACGGATAGCCATATCACCGGTAAGCAGTTCATCCCATTCTTCTTTGGAGGCGATACGCACCGCCTGGAGGCGTTTTACAAGAATGAGGGCCAGCTTACCTTTTCGCCCGCGCACCTCGGAGGTCTTCCAGACGTGCTGATCCGCATTACCGTGGATCCTAAGGCCACCGGCTACCGCTGAGAGGTTGTGAAAAAACCGTCGCGAGCGAAGGAAGGTCGCGTTCCGCCGGAGCGCAGGAACCGCAGTGTATATTGAAATACATGAGGATTCCGAGCACCGCCGGAACGCGAGATGCCGAGCGCAGTAGGTTTTTTCACAACCTCTGAGCGTGTAGGCCCGGCGCTAGTTGGGGATCCGGCTCATGTTGGGGCGTTCAACCGACGCGCCCATTAGCCTAGCGACGAGCAACACGTTCGCGAAGGGCGTACCGCGACTCATCGGCACCGGCGCGACCGTGAAGCCGAGGCGGCAGAGCGACGATTGCCAGTCTTGCAGGGAGCGGCAGTAAAATTTGGGGAGCCGATGGCCGCGGGTGAAGGCGACGAGGTGATCGACCCAGTTGGAGATCCGGAACCTAAGGCCGCCGTCAGCGTCTCCCACCCGCAGCAAGAGCACCCCTCTGGGAGCCAGTGCATCGCGCACGCGCGCCAGCACGTTCTCCTGGGCGGGGTAGTCGATGTAGTGCAGCACGTCCAGGATCACGACGGTATTCGGCTTACCGAAGTCGGTCGTGCGAATGTCGCCCCGGAAGAGCTCCGCCCGCTCGCCGAGTGCCCGTCTGGCGCGCCGCACGTCGCGCGCCATCAACTCGACACCCCGATATGCCAGCGGTTTCGGCGCCGGCGGCCAGTGCGCCGGCCAATGGCCCGCGTCGAACAAGGCGCGCGCCTCGAGGAGCCATGAGGCCAATAAGCCCTGGCCGCAGCCGAGATCGAGAATGCGCGCGTCGTCGGGGATCAGCCCCCGTTCCAGGAGGCCGAGAAAAGCGGGGTCGCCGTTGAGCTTTCCTCGCGCGAAGTACCAGGCGAAACGCCCGGCGGAGCGATAGGGAGCGACGGCGGCATCGAGCAGCGCGCGTGTGAATGCAGCGCTCATGCGATCGGTTCTTTCGGGACGACGCATGGACCTCTCGCGGCCTCGCGAAGAAACCGGCGAATTTCAGCGGATCCGAGTCGAAGAATGGTGTCGTTCCTCGACCTGGCCCCCTGGCGGATCAAGGGCCTCGAGGCATTGTGCGGTTCCGGTAGTCGGCGAGCGCCCAGAGCGGGAAATACCGGGTATAGCCGTGGTACTTGAGGTAGAACACCCGCGGGAAGCCGGGGGCGGTGAAAGCGGGGTCGTGCCAGAGGCCGTCGGGGCCCTGGCGGGACAGGAGGTAGCCGATGCCGCGGCGGACGGCCTCCGATCCGACCTCGCCCGCGGCCATGAGTCCGAGTAGCGCCCAGGCGGTCTGGAACGTGGTGCTCGGGTGGGGCGTGCCGCGCTTTTCCGGGCCACGCTTGTCCGAGCCACACTTGTCCGAGTAATAATAGCTGTCGTTCCCCTCGCCCCAGCCGCCGTTGGGCTGCTGCTGCGCCATGAGCCATGCGACGGCGCGGCGGATGTAGGGCTCTGTCGGGGCCTCGCCCGCTATCTCCAGGGCGGCGAGGACCGACCAGGTCCCGTAGAGGTAGTTCGTGCCCCAGCGCCCGAACCAGGAGCCGTCGGCCTCCTGCACCGCCTGGAGATAGGCGACCGCCTCGCGCAACGCGGGGCGGTGGCGCGCATCGCCCGCGAGGGCGAGAAACGCGATGCAGCGGCCGGTAACGTCCTCGGTGGGCGGGTCGAGCAGGGCGCCGTGATCGGCGAAGGGGATGTGGTTGAGGTGGTAATGGGTGTTGTCGGCATCGAAGGAGCCATAGCCGCCGTTCTTCGATCGCATGCCCCAGATCCACTCGGCCGCGGCATGGATGGACCAGGCGTAGCGCTGGCGATCGGCCAGGCACATGGCCCAACCGACCATCGAGGTGTCGTCGAGGTCCGGGTAGTAGGCGTTGGCATACTGGAACGCCCAGCCGCCGCCCTTGAGCTCGGGCCGGGAGTCGCGCCAGTCGCCGGGCTCATCGCCGAGCTGCCGGTCCTTGAGCCAGTCGAGCCCGCGCCGCACGGCTTGTGTCATCCCGCCCCCGGCGGCCGCGATGAGCGCCTGGCAGGCGATGGCCGTGTCCCAGACCGGCGAGACGCAGGGCTGGCAATAGGTCGAGTCCGTGCGCACCACCAAGAGCTTTTGGATCGCCTCGCGGGCCTCGCGACGATACGGGTGATCGGCGGGATAGCCGAGGAGCGCCAGGGATTCGTAGGCGTTGACCATGGCCGGGAAGATCCCACCGAGCCCGTCGGTGCCGTTCAGCCGCGCCGTGAACCAGCGCTCGGCGCGCCGGATCGCGCGCTTGCGGACAAATGCCGGGATGAGCGGCTCGATAGGGCGGAACACCCGGTCGATCGCGAAGAAGACGCGCCCCAGCCGTGCCTTCGTATGGAAATAGTGCTGCTCTTCCTCGGGTGGCGTCACGAAGAGCTCGGGGATGCCGATCGCGCGCGGGTTGGCGGCGCGCGGCTTGAGGCTGCAGAGGATGAAGAGCGGCACCATCACGGTCCGGGACCAATAAGAGACCTTGCTCAGATGGAAGAAGAACCGGCGCGGGAGGAACATGATCTCGACCGGGATGAAGGGCACGGCGCGCCACGGGACCTGGCCAAAAAGGGCGAGGGCGATGCGCGTGAAGACATTGCTCTTTGCGGCCCCCCCGCGCGACAGGACGGCCTCGCGGGCACGGGCCATGTGCGGCTCTTCGGGCGAGTCCCCTACGAGCTTCAAGGCATAGTACGCCTTGACCGTGCAGCTCATATCGAAATCCCCGCCGTGGAACAAGGGCCAGCCGCCGTGCCCGGCCTGGTGCCGGCGCAGATACACGGCGATGCGGGTCTCGAGGGGCCGGTCGATCTCGTCCATGAAGTGCATCATGAGGATGTACTCGGCCGGGATAGTGCAGTCGGCCTCCAGCTCATAGACCCAGTGCCCGTCCGGTTGCTGGTCATCGAGGAGCGCCTCGCCCGCGCGCGCGATGGCCGCCTCGAGCGCCTCCCACCCGATCCGGGCGACCGGCACCGCAATGGGCCCGCTGCCCCGCACCGCTGTCTTTGGATGTGTCGACATCGCGTCCTCCCCTATCTCGCTTCGCGCAACTCGCCTGCTCACGCTCCCCGGGCGGGCAGTCGATCCGCGCCTCCCTTGGTGAGTTTGTCATGAAAGTGATTGATTGGTAAACCCTTGGAGGCGAGCTGCGCGGCGAGCCGTAGGAGCCCGTCGTGGCGCACCAGCGCATTGCCGACGGCAACGGTGGCCCACACGCTGTTGCGGCTGATCTTGACCTCGCGCCCGGTCGTGAAGTCGCGATGGCGGTTGATCTTCCTGAGCGTCAGGATCGCCATGCCGATAGCCCACAGGCAGAACCGACGTATCCCGGTGTCGCGCACCGGGATGAGCAGGGTGTACGAAAGGGCATCGTCCAGGTGCCCGCGGGCGATCCCGATCAGCTCGGACAGGCCCTCGAAAAACCCAGGATCGTCCTTCCCGGATTCGAGGTCTCGAAGCCGCACGCCCTTGCCGAGAAACAGATCGTGCGGCAGCCAGCAGGCCCCGTGCCTACGGTCCTCCCAGATATCCTTGAGGATGTTGGTCATCTGCAAGCCCTGGCCGAAGGACACGGCGAGCGGCATGAGGCGGTCGCGGTGGGCTGCAATCTCTGCGGAGTAGTCGCAGAAAAGCTCGGTCAGCATCTCACCCACGACCCCGGCGACGAAGTAGCAGTATTCGTCCATGGCCGGGAGGTCCGGCAGGCCATCCAGGCTCTCGCGCGTCTGATAGTCGGCCATGCCCTTGGCCATGATGCGCACGCAGCGGGCGAGGGCGCGCCTTTGGTTGGCGTTGAAGCCGTGCGTGATGCGGATGACCCTGGGGGCGTTAAAGATGAGGTCCCGCTCGGCATCGAGCGTATCGGGGGCCAGCAGCGGGTGGAGGTCTCCCGAGAACCACTCGGCCGACTCCGTGCCTTCGACGACATGGACGAAGCGCTCGGAGAAGTCGCGCTGCTGTGCCGCCGAGAGCCCCGCGTCGTCCTCGACCGTGTCCGCGATCCGGCACAAGAGATAGGCATTTCCCACGACCTCGCAGAGGCCTTGGGGCAAGACCGGTATGGTCAGGGCGAAGGTGCGGGAGACACCCTGCAGGATCCGGTCTTGGTACGCCCCGTCTTCCACCATGGTCGGAGACGCCGGCACCGTGGGTGAGCAGACGGGGGACTGGGCCGGCGCGCGCGTCACCGTCGTCCGAAGAACGTTTCCAGTCGATCCAGGGCCTTGGTGAGATCCTCCCTGCTTGTCGCGAAGGACAGCCGCACACAGCCCGGCGCCCCGAAGGCCGTGCCGGGCACGACGGCCACCTCGGATTGCTCCAGTAGGCGCTCGGCGAGCCCGACATCATCGTCCACGTCCGCCATGCGCTCGATGGCCTCCTGCATATTCGGGAAGCTATAGAAGGTCCCCTGGGCCGGAAGGGCGCGCACCCCCTTCATCTCGTTCAGGCGACGGTGCACGAAGTCGTGTCGCTCTTTGAAGATCCGGCAGCGCTCGCGGACCAGGGACTGGTCCCCGGTGAGCGCGACCTCGGCCGCGACCTGGGCGATCGAGGTCGGGTTCGAGGTGCTCTGAGATTGGAGGACGGCCATGGCCTGGATGAGGGGTTTCGGCCCCGCCGCGTATCCGATCCGCCAGCCGGTCATGGCATAGGCCTTGGAGACGCCGTTCAGTACGACCGTGCGGCCGTAGAGCGCGGGACAGGCGTTCAGGATGTTCGCGAAAGGCTCTCGGTGCCACAGGATGTGTTCGTACATGTCGTCCGAGGCGATGACCACTTGCGGATGGGGTAAGAGGACCTCGGCGAGCCCCGCCAATTCGGCGCGCGAGTAGTACTCCCCGGTCGGGTTTGACGGGCTATTCAGGACCAGGAGGCGGGTGCTGGCGGTGATCGCCCCCGCGAGCTTCGCGGGCATCATCTTGAAGTGATCGTCGATCCCGGTGTCGATCACGACGGGCTGGGCCCCGGTGAGCGCTACCATGTCCGGGTAGGAGGTCCAATAGGGCGCGGGGATGATGGCCTCGTCGCCGGGGTTGAGCAGGGCCATCACCAGGTTGTAAAAGCTGTGCTTACACCCGCACGACACCAGGACCTGGTCCGGGGCGTATTCGAGGCCGTTCTCGCACCTGAGCTTCTCGACCACCGCACGCTTGAGGCTAGGCGTACCCTCGACCGCGGTGTACTTGGTAAAGCCCTCGGCGAGGGCGCGGACGGCCGCCGCCTTGATGTGCTCCGGGGTGTCGAAGTCCGGCTCGCCCGCCGCCAGGCTCACGATATCCTTGCCGGCGGCCTTGAGCGCAAAGGCGCGTGCCGCGACGGCGAGGGTCGCGGAGGGTTTGATCGCAAGCGCGCGATCGGAGATCTGAAGGGCCAATGACTACCTCACTTTCTCGGTCCGATGGGCACAGCGGCGTAATATACTCAAAGTCCTGGGCTGACAAAACCCCGCGGGCAAGCGCGTGTCGCATCGGCGGGCGCCCACGAGGGGTGCCCTTACGACTACGACCCGCCTTCACCGACATGGATCCCGCGAGATCGCGCGTAGCGTGCTGAATCCTCACGGGCGCACGATCCGCCCGGTTCTTCCCACCCATACTTCCGGCCGTGACGGTCGGTGGAGACGCCATCGTTGGTGCGGGCGCCGTGGTGAATTTCGGGCAGACTGTCTCTTATGCAACCGAGCGGGAACGTTCGAGCCGCTGGTTGGCGAGAACCCTACGCCAGGCATGTGTATCATGTGTATGCGGTGCGCACGCCCAAACGCGACCGACGAACACGGGCGTCGCGCCACACACCGAATGCTATTCGCAGTTGCGATAAATGAGTGGCTAACGGTGACCACTTCATCGCCGGGGCGTATGCCAAGCGCAAGGAGGGACAGGTGTAAGGCAGCCGCGCAGTTCGCAACGGCGCAAGCGTGTTTCGATCCGACGTATTCGACGAAAGCTTGCTCGAACTTCGCGACCGCAGGGCCTTGACTAACCCACCGCGACTTCAAAGCTTGCGTGGCAGCCACAACAAATCTCTTAGTTCCCAATCGTTGGCTTCGTAATCGGTATCATACCCTGTGACATCAGTCCGGAATCCTCTTAACGGCCCCCTTATTGTGTCTCACAATACCTCGGCACGGGGCTCAGCCAATCTACGCATTGCCTGCTCCGCACGCTCCGCCTGCCACCATGCAACCAACTCGCGAACGCCCTCATTGAGCGGCACAGATGCGGTAAATCCGACGGATCTTCCTTTGGCAGAAATCAATAAGCCGCTGAAAGCTAAGGAGAAGTTATAATAGAAGGCGATAGGTGTAGTCATGTATATACGTATTTCGTATTTGACATGTATATGTTGTCTTGCTAA
>JACCXJ010000074.1 GCA_013697045.1 Gammaproteobacteria bacterium
GCGCTGTGCGCACGCGGAACAAGGGTTATCATTGATGAATGTCACGTTATCGTCGCGCACCCATTCCCGGTGGAACGTATTTCTTCACCCTCAACACCTATCGCCGGCAGGTACTCCTGACCCAGGCGGAGGCCCTGACGGCGCTGCATTCAGCACATCGGGTGGTGCGAGCTACGCGCCCATTCCGGGTCGAGGCCATGGTGGTCCTTCCCGATCATCTTCATGCGGTCTGGAGCTTACCGTCCGGGGACGCCGATTAGCCGTTCGCCGATAGCGTTTCCCGGCACCGATCGACTGGCTGCCGCTACCGGGTTTCCGGGCCGGCCCATGGTGGAGGTCATGGAAGGACCGCGCGCCGGTGCGTAGGCGAAGGGCAAGCGCATGGACACGGGACCGGCCACGCGCAAAAATAACCGGATAAGCTGCACACCCGGGGATTCCCGAAATGGGGGTCTCCACTTAGCTGCAGTGACTACAAGATATTGGGGTCAGGGCTTGGCGATGATGTCCTTGAGGGTGCCTGTTGAGTATATACTACAGCTAAGTGGAGACCCCCTTTTCCCGAATGGCTCTAACGCTCAAGGATCACGACCGGCACAGTTACGCCGACTATCTGGGCTGGCCGGAGGACGTGCGCTATGAGCTGATCGATGGCGTCGCCTATCTCATGGCACCCGCGCCGACGGTCCACCATCAGGACATCGCCGGGGACATCTTCCGGCAGATCGCGAACGCCTTAGAGGGAAAACCCTGCCGGGTGTTCATCGCGCCCTTGGACGTGCGCCTGCCCAAGGCCGATGAGGCCGACGAAGACATCGATACCGTGGTGCAGCCCGATGTGCTGGTGGTCTGCGGTGAGCGCAAGATCGGCGAACGCGGCGTGCGCGGCGCCCCCCGACGTCGTGGTCGAGGTGCTGTCGCCGGCGACCGCGGGGCATGATCAGTGAATAAGCGCCGCCTCTACGAACGGCACGGCGTCCGGGAGTACTGGCTGGTACATCCCACCGATCGGATACTCACCGTCTACCGGCTGATGGGCACCGAATACGGTAAGCCCGATGTCCAGGAGCTCGCTGGCGAGACGCCGATCGGGGCGCTGCCCGGCCTCACCATCCTCTGGGACGCGCTCGCGGGCCGGCTGCCCTGCCCTGAATATTGACCCCGGCGCCCGGGAGGGCCTTGCTCAGAGCGTATCCGGGAACAAACGCTCGCTTCCGTCGAGGTCTCCCGTGCTCGCGTAATCAAGCGGGGCGGCGTCCGGGCTCAGGATCGCGCCGTCGACGACGCGGCCGAGGACCAACTCATGGTCGCCGGCCGGATGATGGCCGTACAGCGAGCAATCGAAATACGCGAGCGCATCGCAGAGGACCGGGGCGCCCGTGCGACGGACCGTCCACGCGATGCTCGCGAGCTTGTCCGCGCCTTGTGGCTGGCCGAAGTGCGCAGCCAACGCCATTTGATCCTCGCGCAGGACGCTGACCGCAAAGGCCCCGCCCTCGATCAGGAGCCGATACGAGCCGTGCTCGCGGTGGACGGCGAGGGTCAGGAGCAGCGGATCGAAGGAACACTGCATGACCCATGACGCCGTGAATGCATTGTGTACTGCGCCGTGAGCGACGCCGATCACGTACACGCCGTGGGTCAGTCGGCGACAGAGCGCCGCGATCGCATGGCTCACCGGCCCCTCACCCTAGTAGTCAGTCATGTTAAATCGAAGTGATTCATCACCCCGGCAGAGCCTGCCCCGTACTTGATACGGGGGATTGCCGGGGTCCAGGATGCAGGACAGCACCTACATCCATGTGCTCTGGATTCCGGCAATCCATGCCGGAATGACGTGCCTGTTTGAATTGTTTGAATCAATCTTGACTGACTCTAGCCTCTCCCCGAAGGTAGAGGGGAATATCGCGGAAACGAACGATTTATGGCTGTCGGCGGTAATACCGCACGCCGCGGCGGACACGGGAGCTGCGCCTGGATTTTCGCCAACCGCCCGGTCTTCACTCCAGCCTCGCCCGATGCCGCTCCTTGAGACGCGCGTAATGCGTGGCGGAGTATTCGAGGTGCGCGATCTCGCGCTCGGTTAGGGCTCGCGCCCGGCGTGCCGGGCTGCCGACCCATAGAAAACCCTCCAGCACCTTGCCGCCCGGCACGAGACTACCCGCCGCCAGCACCACCCCTGGTTTCAGGACCACCCCGTCCATGACGGTCGCGCGCATTCCGATGAGGCAATCGTCCTCGATGCGACAGGCGTGCAGGATGGCCTGGTGGCCCACTGTCACGCGATCCCCGATAGAGAGCGGCTGTCCGCCGGGCGAGAACGGGCCATCGTGCGTGCCGTGCAGGATGGAGCCGTCCTGAATATTGGTATAGGCCCCGATGACGATGCGGTTCACGTCCCCGCGCGCCACCACCATGGGCCACAGTGAGCTGTGCTCGCCGATGGTCACGTCGCCGACGACGAGCGCCGTCTCGTCGATATAGGCGCTCGGCGCGATCACCGGGGTCCGGTCCTCGAAGGAGCGGATGGCCAAGGGAGCACATCCTCAGGCGGCCGGGCCAGGCGCCGTCAAAAGGCGCTCGATGGCGAGCGCCAGCGGCTCGCACTCGACTGCACCCTCGGTCAGGAACGTCTTGACGAGCGGCAGCCCCTCGCCCCAGCACCAGGCGAGCGACGGCGCCACCACATCGGCCGGCGTCTTGGGCTCGGCGAGACGATGCTCGACCGCCAGCGCGTTGCCGAGGGCCTGGACCGCCTCCAGGAGCGCCTGCCGGCCCTCGGCGGCCAGTTCGGCGGCGCCGAGCACCCGGCTCATCTTCAGGCGCCGCTCGGCCTGCCCGCGGTGGGCACGGGCCTTTGCTCGCTCGGCCTCCGACAATGCCGCTCGGGGTGCCGTTGCCGCTCCGTCACCGAGCAAGGGACGGCTGCCGCGCGTGGTGCGCTGGATGAGGCCGGCCTGGGCGAGGCGCTCCAGGGTCTCGGCCATGTGCCGGTCCATGACCTCCAGGTGGAGGGGCGCGAGTGGATCGCCGGACGCCGCGATCTCCCGATGCAACCCCTCGAGCTCGGGGCGCCAGCGTTCGGCATCGCGCTCGACCACGACCAGGACCACGGAGTGCTCGCCTTCGAGCGGGTACTCTTCCTCGCAGCGGACCAGGGCTGCGCCCAGCCGTTCCTGGGCACGCAGGGCGAACGTCTTGGCCCGGTCCGTCGGCACGGGTGCGGCGGGCGGCGGGACCCCCGGCCCGCGGGTGCCGATGAGCTGGTGCAAGCGTTCCAGGAAGGCCTGTTTGCCACCGCCGAAGGCGATCGCGTCGAGATCGCCCTTGAGGTCCAATACGCCCTCGGCGAGGGCCTGCTTGTTGGCGAGCGTCCCGAGCATGCGGTGCTCGATGGTGCCTTCGGAGACCAGATGGATGACGGTCACGGGCCGCGTCTGGTGCTTGCGGCAGGCGCGCGCGATGCGCTGTTCGAGCCGTGCCGGGTTCCAGGGCAGATCGCAATTGATGACGACGCTGGCGTTCTGGAGGTTCAAGCCGGTGCTGCCGGCGTCGGTGGTGAGGAACACGCGGCATTCCGGATCGGTCTTGAAGAGGTTGATCTCGCCGCGGCGGCGCAGCTGCGGGACGCTGCCGGTGTGCCACGCGCAGCCGAGACCGCGCTCTGTGCACAGGCCGCGCACGAGCAGGAGCATGCGCTCCCACTCCGAGAAGATGATCACCTTGACGTCCGCGTTGTCCCGGCATTCCTCGAGGATCCTTTCGAGCTCGCCGAGCTTGGGGCAGACCCGATCGTCCGGGTCCAGGATGTAATTGGTATCGCAGATCATGCGCATCATCGCCAGCTCGCGCTGCAACTTGTCCTGCTCGCTCTGGGTGAGCGGGCGGCGGCGGGCCTGCGCGGCGAGCCGCATGACCTGGTCCTCGTGATCGGTATAGGCCTTTTTCTGCCCGTCCGATAAGGGCACGAAGAAGGTCTTGTCGGTGCGGTCCGGGAGCTCGGTCTCGACATCGGCCTTGCGGCGCCGGAGCATGTAGGGTTTGATGCGGGCGTTCAGGCTCGCGAGGTTCTGATAACCGCTCGGGCGGCCGCGGTCGTCCAGGCGATAAAACTCGCGATTGAAGCGGAACAGCGGGCCGAGCACCGTGGGGTCGAGAAAGTCCATCAAGGAATGGATCTCGTCGATGCGGTTCTCGATGGGCGTACCGGTCAACACGAACGCATGACGGCTCTCTAGGCGTTTGATCGCCTGCGCCGTCTGCGTGCTCCAGTTCTTGATCCGTTGCGCCTCGTCCAGGACCACGATATCGGGCTTGAGCTTGGCATTGACGGTGAGCGCGTCCTTGACCATCTGCTCGTAATTGACGATGGTGAAAAACGGCGCATCCCCATAGGCCCGGAGCCGCGCCTTCGGCCCGCCGAAAACGATCTGGTAGGGCAAGGGGGTAAACCGCCGGATCTGCTCCTCCCATTCCGTCTTGAGCGAGGCGGGCGTGACGATGAGCACGCGCTCTGCCTGGCCGAGCCGGTGTAACAGGGCGCACGCGGCGATCGCCTGGATGGTCTTGCCGAGGCCCATCTCGTCGGCCAACAACGCGCGCTCGTTGAAGGCCAAGTGCAGCATGCCCTCGCGCTGGTAGGGGAAGAGCGGCACGGTGGTCTCCTGCGCCGGCCAGCTTCCGGCCTGCACCCGGTGCTCGTAGTCCTTGCGCAGGGCCTTGCGTTCCGATGCCCGGGAGCGCGCCAGGATCCACGGCTCGACCTCCTGCGAGATCCGTAGCCTCGGGTGCGCGGCGTGCCTGAAGCGTTCGATAGCCTCCTCGGCGGCGCCGTCCCGCAAGAGCCCGTCTGCGTCGAACGCGTCTCGCAGCGGCTTGGGGAGGTCCCCGAGATCGCCCGTGGCGCGCAGGGTGCCGGCGGCGGCGTCGGGGACGATGTCGATGCGCTCGCTGCCGTTCTCCTGGGCGGTCTTGAAAGGCTTTTTACAGCGCGCCTCGAGGTGCAGGAGCACCGCCTCGATGTGCTTGCAGGTGCCGAGGCCGTTGATGCGAAAATCCACGCAACTGCATGAGAACTGCCGCTCGCGAACGCCGCGGACCTCGACCGAGTAATCGAGCCCGCTCGGAGAGCCGACCCGGAAATTCGAGAAGATCGGGTGCCTGGGATCGAGGTTCCGGATGGTGAAGCGCTCCGTATGGGCGCGGATGCGGCGGCGCTCGACCTCCTCTTCGTCAGTGGTGCGCCAGTCGTAAGCGGACGGGAGCTTGCGGGCGGCGGGTTGTCGGCGGGCCATGGCGCGCGGGAGGATAGGGGATCCGCCGCCCCTTTGTCGAACGCGCTTCGCAAGCCGGCGGGCGATCCGTTAAGCTTCTCCCATGGCCCCGGTCCGCGAGGTGGTGCTCCCCGACATCGGCGACTTCAAGGACGTCGAGGTCATCGAGGTCCTCGTCAAACCCGGCGATGACGTAGAGGCCGAGACCCCGCTCATTACGCTCGAGAGCGACAAGGCCACCATGGAGGTGCCCTCGCCCTACGCCGGCACCGTCCAGTCCATCCAGGTCAAGGTCGGGGACAGGATCTCCGAGGGCACCGTGATCCTCACGCTCGCGGAGAGATCCGCAGGCGGGGCGTCCGCGGCGCCGGTACCGGATACTGCAACGCGCGCGACCATCGCCACCACCTCAGCCGCCGAGCCGCCGGCGCCAACGCCGGCACTCCCCGCCGCCCCGGCCGAGCAGAGACCGCCCCCCGCGCTACCGTCCGCCGAGGTCGTGCGCGGGAGCCGGGCACACGCGAGCCCGTCGGTGCGGCGCTTCGCGCGCGAGCTGGGCGTGGACCTCGGGCTCGTGACTGGCTCCGGGCCGAAAGGCCGTATCCTCAAAGACGACGTCACTGCGTTTACGCGCAAGGCCCTCTCGGGTGCCGTCATCGGCGCTCCGGCGGGAAAGGGATTGATGTCCGCGGTGCCGCCCATCGACTTCTCGCGCTTCGGTCAAACCGAGCTCCGTCCGCTCTCGAAGGTCAAGCGCATCGCCGCAGAGCACCTGCACCGGAGCTGGTCCAGCATCCCGCACGTCACCCAGTTCGACGAGGCCGACATCACCGATCTCGAGGCATTCCGCCAGGCCAAGCGCAAAGAGGCCGCGCAAGAGGACATCAAGCTCACCCTCCTGGCCTTCCTGCTCAAAGCCACGGTCGTGGCCTTGAAGAGACACCCCGAGGTCAATTCCTCGCTGACGAGCAACGGCGAGGGGCTGGTCTTGAAAAAGTATTTCCACATCGGGATCGCGGTGAACACCGATCTGGGCCTCTTCGTCCCCGTGATCCGGGACGTGGACCAGAAAGGCCTCTACCAGCTCGCCGCGGAGGTCCAGGCGCTCTCCACCCGCGCCCGGGCGGGCAAGATCGAGCCGCGCGAGCTGCAAGGGGGGTGCTTCACGGTCTCGAGCCTGGGCGGGGTGGGCGGCACCGGCTTCACCCCGATCATCAACCCCCCGGAGGTGGCGATCCTCGGCGTCTCGCGCGCCGCGATGAGGCCCGTCCACGATGGCCAGGGGTTCGCCCCGCGCCTCATCCTGCCCCTGTGCCTGTCCTACGACCATCGGGTCATCGACGGGATCGCCGCGGCCGGGTTCACGCGCCTCCTCGCAGAGGTGCTCTCGGACATCCGCCACGCCCTCCTGTGAGCGCGGTAGAGAAGACCGAGGTCGCGGTGATCGGGGCGGGGCCCGGGGGTTACGCTTGCGCCTTCCGCGCCGCCGATCTCGGCAAGAAGACCGTGCTCATCGAGCGTTATCCCGACCTCGGGGGCGTGTGCCTGAACGTCGGCTGCATCCCTTCGAAGGCGCTCCTGCACGTCGCCAGGCTCATCGACGAGATCCGGACGTTCAAGCAGCACGGCATCGATCTCGGCACGCCGAGGATCGAGACCGAACCGTTGCGAAATTGGACCGAGGGTGTGGTGCGGCGACTGACGGGCGGGCTCAAGACCCTGGCCAGGCAGCGGCGGGTCACGGTGCTGCACGGCACCGCCACCTTCCGGTCCCCGCACGAGCTTCACGTCACCGGGGCCCCTGGTGAAGAGCCCCAGGGGGAACACCTGGTATCGTTCGAGCACGCGGTCATCGCCGCGGGTTCGCAGGCGACGAGCATCCCCGGCCTACCGGAAGACCCCAGGGTCCTGGACTCGACCGCTGCGCTCAGGCTGGCCTCCATCCCGAAGCGTCTCCTGGTCATCGGCGGCGGGGTCATCGGCCTCGAAATGGCCTGCCTCTACGACGCCCTGGGCTCGGAGATCACGGTCGTCGAGCTCACCGATCGGCTCTTGGCGGGCTGCGATCCGGACATCGTGAAACCCCTCGAACGGCGCCTGCGCGAGCGTTATGCCGGGGTGCACCTGGCAACTCGCGTCCTCGCGGTCGAGGCCCACATTTCTGATACGGGTAGAGGCGAGCTCTCGGCACGCCTCGAAGGCCCGGCCGGCCCCTTCACCCAGGGATTCGACGCCGTCCTGTGCGCCGTGGGCCGGCGCCCCAACGGCCATCGCCTCGGGGCCGAGCACGCCGGGGTCTCGGTCAACGAGGCCGGTTACATCCCGATCGACGCACAGATGCGGACCAACGTACCGCACATCTTCGCCATCGGCGACATCGCGAGACCCCCGCTCCTGGCCCATAAGGCGGCGCACGAGGGTCGGGTCGCCGCCGAGGTGATCGCGGGGCACAAGAGCGGCTTCGAGGGAAGAGTGGTGCCCTCCGTCGCCTATACCGACCCGGAGATCGCCTGGGTCGGATTGACCGAGACCGAGGCCGTGGCGCAGGGGATCCGCTACGGCAAGGGCGTGTTTCCCTGGGCGGCCAACGGGCGGGCGCTCAGCTATAACCGCAGCGAGGGCTGGACCAAGCTGCTCTTCGACGAGTCGGACCACCGCCTCCTCGGCATGGCCGCGTGCGGCCCGAACGCCGGAGATCTCATCGCCGAAGGGACGCTCGCGATCGAGATGGGCTGTGATGCCCGCGACATCGCGCTCACCATCCATCCCCACCCCACCCTCTCCGAGACCGTCGGCCAGGCCGCCGAGGTCTTCGAAGGCACGGTCACCGATCTGTATGTGACTCGCCGCTAGGCATGGCACCGGCCTGGACGGCGATGGCAAACGGATAAAGAGCGGATGTTATACTGGTTGCGTGGAATTCGAGTGGGACGAAGAGAAAGGGGCAGCCAATGTATCGAAGCATGGCGTCTCATTCGAAGAAGCGAAGACCGTCTTCGGCGATCCTCTCTATGTCGATTTTTACGACCCCGATCACTCTGACGATGAGCGTCGATACCTCATCATGGGCGAGTCGAACCGGGGCCGGTTATTGATGGTGTCGTACGCGGAGTCAGGGGACGCTGTTCGGTTGATTAGCGCCCGACAGGCAGCGGCGGCGGAGCGGAAGGGTTATGAAGAAGGGTGAAACGGCGATCGTTGACGAATTGCGACCGGAGTACGATGTGAGCAAACTGCGCGTGAGGCGTTTTGGCCCTGGTCGCAGAGGTTTTGGCGGGTCGGTAGTGCGGTTGGAGCCCGATGTAGCAGATATTTTCCCGGATGCAGAGGCGGTGAATGAAGCGTTGCGGTTTCTGATCAGGATCGCTAGAGATGAGCATCCGACTCTGCCGGGAATGGGTCGCAATCCCTAGGTCTCGCGGTACGCGCGCGTCAACCGCTACCAACTCATCCGTCCGCGCCTCGGGGCCGGGTGGATTGCTTCGGGGCGGACGGTCCCTTCACCGCGTCGCGGATCGTGCCCGATTTCCTGTGTTACATTTTGGGCTCAATCGATTCTGGCCATCGCAGGCGTGGTCAGCGGTCTCAGGCGCTAACCCACGGCGCGTTCCAAACACCCGACCACCCGCTCGATCTCCTCGTCCGAGAGGTGGTTGTGGAAGGGCAGTGCCAGCGTGCGGCGGGCTAGCGCCTCGGTGACCGGCAGCATGCCCGGGCCCGTACCGAGGCGTTCGCGCACATAGGGCTGGAGATGCATGGGTGGGAAGTAAGCGCGCGCCGGGACGCCCTGTGCCTCCATGGCGAGCACGACCCGGTCGCGGTCCACCCCCTCCGCGAGGCGCACCACGTACACGAACCAGCTCATGCGCACGTGCGGCCGGACCACGGGGATATCGAGCCAGTCGAACGCCCTGAGAAGCGCCGAATAGCGAGCCGCGACCCGCTCGCGGCGCCCGAGAAAATCCTCGATCCGCTTGAGCTGCGAGATCCCGAGTGCCGCCGACAGCTCGTCCATGCGGTAGTTGTAGCCGAGCAGGAGGTGCTCGAGCCAGGTGCTGCCTTCGGCACGCCCCTGGTTGCGCAGGCTGCGCGCGAGCCCGGCGAGCCGCCCGTCGCGCGTCACGATGACCCCGCCTTCGCCGGTCGTCATCTGCTTGTTCGGATAGAACGCGAACGCCGCGGCCGCACCGAAGCCGCCGATCCGCCTGCCGCGATACTCGGCGCCCAGGGCCTCGCAGGAGTCGTCGATGAGCTCTAGCCCATGGCGCTCGGCACTGGCCGAGAGGGCGTCCCATTCGACCGGATGGCCGAAGACATCCACCGCCATGATGGCCCGGGTTCGGCCGGTCACCCGGCGCGCCGTGTCCTCGGGGTCGAGGATGTACTGCTCGGGCTCGATGTCGGCGAAGACGGGGCTCGCCCCGACATACAGGATGGCGTTGACGCTCGCGGCAAAGGTGAACGAGGGCACCAGGACCTCGTCCCCGGGCCCGATCCCGAGACCTCTGAGGATGAGGTGCAGCGCCGCCGTCCCGGAGCTGACCGCGACGGCATGTTGGACCCCGGCGTATTCCGCGATGCGATGCTCGAACTCCTCGGCCCTGGGACCGAGCGCCAGGCGCCCGGAGCGCAGGACCTCGGCGACGGCCTCGACGTCGGTCTCATCGATATCGGGCGCCGACATCGAGATCGAGGGCCTCGAGATCAGGGTTTCAGGGACCATCGGCTACCTCGGCGACATGGATCCCCTCGGCCGCCGGCCACCCGGCGCGTCCAGGGACGCCAGCGGGCATCCGCGACGTCAAGGGCCACGCCTGAGCCACCGCGATCGCGTCACCTTCGCCAACACCTCGCACCTATCGCCCGGCCCCCGTTCCCGTCATCGACCACCGCCCGGCCGGCGTACCGCCCGGGCGACAGGCGAATTCTCCGAAGGCCATCCCTTCCCGTCAACACCGGCCCCGGCCCGGCCGGCGCGCAAGGACCGACACCAAGCGATTGAAAAACCATGCCGGATCTCTTATCGTTGCTGCAGAAGAAGGGGAGCGATCGTTGGGAAGACACCATCATTCAGAGCCCGACCGGCTTGGATCGGCGTCTCGTGTGGGCCCCTCGCTGGCTGCGAGCCCATCTGATGCCGATCGCCGATCCGAGAATACTATGAGCGAATCCGTCCCACCGGGACCCGACCAATATAACCAGGATGGGCTCGTCACCATCCACAACCATGACTTCATGGAGTCTCCCATCTTCAAGGCGGCCTATCAGCGCGGAGTGAAGGCGGTGGGCACCGATTACAATTGGCACTGGCGGGTGCATATTGGTTTATGGGCTGCCGCCACGGCCTCCAAGCTGCCCGGCGACTTCGTGGAGTGTGGCGTCAACCGGGGCTTTCTGAGCTCGGCGATCATGCAGTTTCTCGATTGGGATCGTCTCGGGAAACAGTTCTACCTTCTCGATACGTTCAGGGGCATCGACGAGCGCTACGTATCGCACGAGGAGCTTGCGAGCCGGGTAATGGAAAGGAGCAAAGCGGCAATAGATTCTGGCTTCTACGTCGTGGGATCTCAGTCCGTGAGGGCGAACTTGTCGGAATGGAAGAATATCAGGATCATCGAGGGCGCGATTCCGGAGACGTTGCCGCAAGTTACGGCGCGCCAGATCGCGTTCTGCCACATCGATATGAACTGCTCGCCTCCCGAAGTCGCGGCGCTCTCCTGCTTCTGGGATCGGCTGGTACCGGGTGCCATGGTCTTGCTGGACGATTATGCGTACTACGGCTATCAGCCTTCCAAAGACGGTATGGACAGGTTCGCGGGGGAAAAAGGGGTAGCGATCGCCTCTCTCCCCACCGGCCAGGGCCTCCTCATTAAGACCCAGGGTCCCGAGCCAACGTGAGCCCGCTCGACGCGACCACTGGACAGATACCCGTTGCCATTAAAGAACGTGAAATGGCGATCACAGCGTTCGTAGCGATGTCCTCCGTCCGACTCCAAGACCTCTTCTTCGCCCATACCGGTCATATCTCCGATAAGTGGGAGCAGTATCTCGGGATCTACGAGTCGGAGCTGACCCCGATCATTAATCGAGGCGCACCGGTCTCGCTCTTGGAGATTGGTGTTCAAAACGGCGGCTCGCTTCAGATCTGGGAGAAGTACCTTCCGCCGGGCTCCGAGATTTTCGGTATCGACGTTGATCCGAAATGCGCGCGGTTGGACCTTGGTCCGAACGTCACCGTCGCGATCGCTGATGCGACGAGGAAAGAACAGCTCGGCGCGGCCCTCGGTCATCGCACGTTCGACGTCATCGTCGACGATGGTTCGCATCTTTGCTCCGACGTGATCCAGGCGTTCCGCTTGTTGTTCGAACGCGTCCGACCGGGCGGCAGGTACTTAATTGAAGATCTCCATTGCTCGTACTGGAGATCCTACGGAGGCGGGCTGAAAGAGCCCAATGCATCCGTCGAGTGGCTCAAACACCTCGTCGACAGCCTGAACGCTGACCATTTCGGCGCAGAGTCCTCAGGGACCGACTCGTCGTGGACCTCAACCATCAATCGGGAGGTCGCTCGAATCAGCTTCTACGACTCCCTCGCGGTCGTCGAGAAGCTCGGGACGCCGAAGTACACGCCCTACCGCCGGCTACTCAGCGGGGAGACGGGTACGGTCGCCGATCCGGCGCGATGGTTCGCGACCAGGCCCACGGCAGAGATGGCGACCATCCTGATGGGTCCGACCACGGCTCGGCACATAGAGAGGAGCCTATTGGAAGAGATCGCCCTCCTGAGAGACGAGCGCGAAAAAGAGCGATCTGAGCTGGCGAGCCGCGACGAAGCGCTTGCGGAAGCTCGGGTTGCGCTGGAGAGTCGCGACGCCCAGATCTTCCACCTCAACCAAGCGGCGGCCGAGCGCGAGAGGCAGATCGCCGGCCTCAACCAGGCGGTGGCCGAGCGTGACGCTCACATCGCCAGCCTCGATGAAACAGTGGCCGGGCGAGACGGTCGGATTGCCCACCTTGACCGAAAGGTGGATAAACGTGACGCGAAGATTACCCTCCTTGAGCGAGCGATGACTCAACGCGACGGGAAGATCGCCCGACTCATCCAAGCCGTGGCCGCGCGCGAAGCGAAGCTGAATGCCATGCGTTCATCTACTTCCTGGCGCGTAACGGAACCGATCCGTGCATTACGGGCGGCGCTTGCGAGGGTGCGACCGCGATATCGCGCTCGCGTCCTCGCTTCTAGAACGGCGCGATTCGTCTATCGACGCCTGCCGTTGTCGGCGCCGCGGCGCCTGATGCTAAAGTACTTCGTGTTTTCGTCGTTGTCCCGGTTCGTCAGGCACACCGGTGCGTACCAGGCGTGGGTTGCCCGCACTGAGCCCGCACCCACCGCGGCCGGATGGCCGGCGTTGAATCCAAAGACATCGATGCCGGTGGTTGCCAACACCAAGCCTGGGCCTATCCCCGACACACCGGGCTCTGCCCAGATCACCGATCCGTCCCCGGCGATTTCGGAATTCCTGTTCGCGGAATCGTCGTCGGAACACGTACCCATCACGAAAACGCCTGGGATTCACACTGCGGTGAAGGTCATTGCCTTCTATCTTCCCCAGTTCCACCCGATACCGGAGAACGACGCGTGGTGGGGCAAAGGGTTTACGGAATGGACGAACGTGACGCGCGCACGCCCACAGTTCGTCGGCCATTATCAACCCCATCTCCCGGGCGAGTTGGGGTTCTATGACCTGCGGCTGTTGTATGTTCAGCAACGCCAGATCGAGCTGGCCCGGGCCTATGGTATCCATGGCTTCTGCTATCACCATTACTGGTTCGCGGGACGAAGACTGCTCGATCGGCCCTTTAACGAGGTTCTTGCCAACAAGCAACTCGACCTTCCCTTCTGCCTGTGCTGGGCCAACGAGAACTGGTCGCGGCGCTGGGATGGTCACGACCAGGAGATCCTGATCTCGCAGCAGCATTCGCCGGAGGACGATCTCGCATTCATTCAAGATATCGAGCCTGCGCTACGCGATGAGCGCTATATCCGTATACGCGGCCGTCCTCTCTTGATCGTCTATCGCCCAGCCCTGCTTCCCGACGCGAAGACGACAGCGGAAAGGTGGCGGGACTATTGTCGCACCGCGGGCATCGGTGAGATCTACCTCGCTTCCACCCACGCCTTCGACAGTCGCGATCCCAATGACATTGGGTTCGACGCCGCCATCGAGTTTCCACCTAACAATACGCCGGCGCCGGTCGTCACCGACCAGGTACAGATCCTGAATCCGGCCTACCGGGGCATCGTACACGATTACCGCTACTTTCTCGAGAACAGCCGACGCTATGTCAAGCCGCCCTTTACGTTGTTTCGGTGTGTGATGCCGAGCTGGGACAACGAGGCTCGCAAGCCGTCCCAGGGGATTACGTTTCTGCATTCTTCGCCCGCGGCGTACGCGGAATGGCTGGACGACGTGTGTCGCTCCACGACCGAGACGTTCTCGGGCGATGAGCGCATCGTCTTCGTCAATGCGTGGAACGAATGGGCCGAGGGCTGCCATCTCGAGCCGGATCGGCGCTTTGGCTACGCCTACTTGCAGGCGACCCGGGATGTGCTGGCACGATACCCCGCGGATAGGTCACGCAAGATCGTGTACGTTTCCCACGATGCGGCCTACAACGGCGCACAGCTGCTGTCTCTCCACATCGTGAAGGGGCTGTGCGAGCAACTCGGCTTCCAGGTGGACGTCATCCTACTCGCTGGCGGACCCCTTGCGCCCGACTTCGCCCGCTGCGCACGAGTGCACGATTTCTCGGTGGCTGGATACACGCCGGAACGTCAGGCGGAGGTGATCCGCGAGCTCTTCGATTCAGGCGCCCGTGCGGCGATCACGAGCACCACGGTTTCCGGGGTACTGGTGGGGGCCCTGAAGCGCCAAGGCTTTAGAGTGGTCTCCCTCGTCCACGAGCTTCCGGGGCTTATCCGCGCGCGTAAGCTGGAAGACTCGCTCGAGAACATCGCGCGGTTCGCGGACAGGGTGGTATTTCCCACACGCGGCGTGAGCGAGAAGGTTTGCGATCTCTCCCCGATCTTCCCGGAGAAGATCGTCATCCGCCCGCAGGGACTCTTGCACCGCAACACGTACAGGCGCCGCACCGACCAGGCACGGCAACTCGTTCGCGCCGAGTTCGGCCTGCCAGAGAAGGCACGGATCGTCATGGGGATGGGTTACGGCGATCACCGAAAGGGCGTGGACCTTTTCGTGGAAACTGCGATCGTGACGATCGAGAAGCGGCCCGACGTCTATTTTGTTTGGGTCGGCAACTGCGATCCGGAGCTACTTGGTCCAATCGAGCGCAAGATCGCCGAACGGACCGCCGGGAGCCGCATTCTGTTTCCGGGGTTTCGGCCCGACGTCGATGTATATCTCTCCGGGGCCGACGTGTTGCTGCTGTCCTCGCGGGAAGACCCTTTCCCTTCCGTGGTTCTGGAGGCGATGGATGCCGGGCTGCCGGTGATCGGCTTCGACGACGCGGGTGGATTCTGCGACCTATTGAACGAGGGCGGGGGGCTCGCGGTTCCCTGGGGAGATATCGCTGCAACCGTGACCGCTGTCGAGCGACTCCTTGATGACGATCTGCTGTGGCAGCAGGTATCCTCGTGCGCCAAAGCTATGGTCGGAGATGGATTCCGGTTCCCTGATTACGTGTACGATCTCGCTTCCTACGCGGGAGAGCATTGCCCGAAGGTGTCGGTGATCATCCCCAACTACAACTACGAGCGATATCTCTCGCAGCGTCTCAAGTCCGTCGCCGGACAGACCTACCGCCCTTACGAGATCTTGTTCCTCGACGACTGCTCTACCGATGGGAGCGTCGGCGTTGCCGAGCGCATTTTGGGCTCTTCCGACGTTCCGTTCCGCGTTATCCGTAACACGACCAATCAGGGTACCTTCAAACAGTGGATCCGTGGGATCCGGGAAGCCAGGGGCGATCTGATCTGGATAGCGGAGGCCGACGACTTCTGCGAGGAGCGCTTTCTCGAGGTCCTCGTGGACGCGTTCCGCGATCCGGAGGTGGAACTCGCATACTCACAATCCAGGCAGATCGACGAGACGGGTCGGGTCGTCGCCGAGAACTATCTCGACTATACCCGCGACATCAGCGCAACGAAGTGGCTTAGGCCGTACGTCCGCAGCGGAATCGACGAGATCCGGGATACCCTCGCCATAAAGAATACGATCCCGAATGCGAGCGCAGTGCTCATGCGGCGACCCGACCCACGGAAGCTGGAGGCGGTCCACTCGGGGCTGAGCGTCGCAGGAGATTGGCTCATCTACGTCCAGGTACTGTGCAAGGGGAAAATCGCTTACTTTCCAGAGGCCCTCAACAGCCATCGCCGCCACCGTCGCGGCGTCACCCTGGCAAGCGACGACCTCGCCCATCTGACGGAGATTCGAACTGCGCAGCAGCTTGTCGCGGCGCGATTCCAGGTGGCCGAGGCCGTCGGGGCGCAGGCCGCCTGCTATCTGCAATCCGTCTACGAGCACTTTGGGCTTCACGAGCGGGGACCGAAGCATTTCTTCGAGCATCCGGCGCTGCAGGACCCAGGCGTGATCGGGGGTCAGCGGGCCGGTTGAGACCTGTCGGAAGACCCCAAGCTGTTGGGACGGCGCGCGGTTCGGCTTCGCCGGTAGCGGATCATTGGGCCGGCACGCCGGACAGCAAGGTAGTGATTTGATGATCCCGGACTGAGGTTGCTGAGCTACACCGAGCGCCGGTGGAGTGACAATCACGACGTGCTCGTGATCGACAATACCGACCGCCTGCAGCCGTCGGCTTGACAGAGTTCGGGACATATAAGGCAGTGGCGGACGGGCAAATGGCACAGCCACCAACGATATGGTTCGATAACGAAGGGTACTGCAGTGTGTGCCAGGGCCGCACGACCTTTGTGGCAGAAGGCGAGTGGCTTCGCGATCAATACATATGCAGCCGGTGCAGGTCGATCCCGCGGCAACGAGCGCTGATCGAGGTGCTCGACCAACTCGTGCCACGCTGGCCAGAACTGCGCATCCACGAGAGCTCACCCACCATGAAGTTCTTCGCCAACCAATGCCGAGGGTACAGCTACTCGTTTTTCTTCGAGGACATCGGACCGGGTGAATACAAGAACGGTCTGCCCTGCGAGAACCTCGAGCAGCTCACGTTCGCCGACCGCAGCTTTGACATCTTTATAACCCAGGACGTGATGGAGCACGTGTTCGACCCGCAGCGCGCCCTGATGGAGATCATGAGAGTCCTCGATCACGGAGGTCTCCACATCTTCACTACGCCGAAGCACAAGCACCTGACCAAGAGCTATGCACGGGCGCGTCTCTCGGGAACTGCGGTAGAGCATCTGTTCGAACCCCAGTATCACGGAAGCCCCATCGGCGACGGCCGCGCCCTCGTGACCTGGGACTACGGCACCGATTTCGAAGACTTGATGCGCGACTGGACCGGTTACCTCACCTCGACGTTCGTTATCCGGGATCGCGAGCGGGGCATCGATGGGGAGCATCTGGAGGTATTCGTCATGCGAAAATCCAAGGTAAATCACGTGAGGGGCGAAGCCGGTGGCGAGTCATAGCTCTACGTGCCGCCGTGGCCTGCCCTTGATCTCGCTTCGTTCCGTGGGAGCGTCCCACGGCCCGACTGATGACGGCGCGAAGGGCACCGCCGAGGTCGAGCCACCTGGATTCGTGTGTCGGGAGCAGGTATCTTCGAGGCCCGTTCCTGGCCATGGCGTTGAGATCTCTTATCCTCTTCCCGGCTGACTATCCTTTGACTCCGATGATGACATCTTGAAGGCTCTTCATGATGTCTTTTCGGCCACACCAAAATCCGTAACTGATTTCGACGACATGAATTTCGTGCTTCTGATAGAGACTCCGGATGTAGGGCTCGTCGTAAGCCACGGTGATCTCGGGACAAGTCGGATCCGCGATCCGGCAGACGCCTTCCTGAAGAGTGTGGGGAACCTTTATCACATTTCTGCCGGTACCGATGCCGTTCAGGGCTTCCGCATTCAGCAGGAAAAAGGTAATCACGCTGCGACCGCCGGGCTTCAAGACGCGGCTGATCTCGGAGAAATAATTCTCGACGTCGGGCGGCAGCATATGGGTGAACACCGACGATAGGAAAACAAAGTCAAATTCTCCAGAAACGAAAGGCAGCCGGTAGTCACGGGCGAGGAATTGCGCGAACGGGTTGTAGTGCTTGCTATAAACGTCCGCCAACTGGAACTGGAAGTTGGGAAGATGGCGGTAAGCCTTCTGGCACCACTCAATACCGGAACGCACAATGTCCAAACCTTCGTAACTACCTGCGGAGTTCAAGAACGTCGACAGCACGCGCGCCTTTTGCCCGATCCCACAGCCTAGGTCAAGGACTCGATCACCGGATTGAAGAGCGCCGTGCTGGATCAGAAAGTGACTTGTAAAACCTTCGCCATGACGGATGAACTCTTCTCGGCTGGTCGTGCCATCGAAGAGTATTTCTACCGGAGGTACCAAATCATTTTGGACCGCGGCCGGTGGGTGTTGATGAGCAGGTGGCTGGGTTGTCCTCATATTATTCATCGCCCTCGCCACCCGCGGCTCGGTGCGTTCGGCACCTCCTCGCGAATGGTATTGGATGCATGGCGCCTGTAGTCAACGAGGGGCTTGTCTATGAAGTGAATGCGCTTTCCCCGCGCCAGCACGCCCAGGAAGAACTCTAGATCGTGGGCATAGCGCAGTGCCGAGAAACAACCGATCTCGTGGAACAGGGATCGCCGCGCACAGATGTTCGATGTCGTCATCAGTAAATTACCGTTCACGAGTGCCAGCGATAGGTCGCCGATCTCCCGGTAGAACGCCTTTCCCCGTTCATGCCACCGATTGTGGATGGGATCGCCCTGTTCATCCACAACATTAAGCGCCGTGGTCACCACAGCGACACCTGGGTCGTCTCTGAAGACCTGAAGACAATCGGCGAGACGTTCCGGATGGTAAGCGTCATCGGAATTCAGGATGGCGACAAACTCGCCCTTGGCCCGATGGATCGCGGCGTTCAGTGTGTAATGAGCGCCCTGGTTGGGATGAGACCAGAACACGACCTCGGGCTTCTGCGCCGCGAGGGCACGCACTACGGCACGGAGCCGTCGCACGATCCGTCGTCAACGACGATTATCTCCAATGGTTGCGCGGATTGGGCGAAGACGCTTTCGAGCGCATGGCCTACATAGCGCTCGTGGTTGTAAAGCGGGATAATGACGGACACGCTGCCGTCGTTATACGTATTGGCTTTCATCGGGATTGAAGCATAAGAAAGGCGAAGGTGTGTGTCAACCGACGGAGACGTTGGATCGAACCAGGGCCAACGCGGGCGACCGGGTTCTGCTGCCCGGCCGACGACGCTACCCGGGTGGCGCGACCCTGCGCCGGGTTGCCATACCGCGTTGAACTTACTATAGTTCACTCGGGCTATGACTCCCGGCCGGTGGTCCCTGGGAGCGGGCGTACAGTCGATTGGCCACCGCAGCATATGTCGTGACGTCGAGGGGCCTCCGGCGCGATTGGCGGCGATCGGGCGCAGGACCCGATCACGTTCATGCACGTGGGGTCCCTTGAAAGATCGAAGGGGGAACCAAATGCCTGATTTGCAGTGGAACATCGCGAGCTGGGACGGTTCTTATGACTGGAGCACCGGTGGCGAAGAATGGAGCGAGGTATGGGGCGGGAGCGAGGCCCAGTGGTTCGGTTCGCTGTACCCGCGGCTGCACCGCCGGCTGCCCACCGGGAGCATCCTGGAAATCGCGCCGGGGTACGGGCGATGGTCCAAGTTTTTGATAGGCGCCTGCAGGTCCTATGTCGGCGTGGATCTGTCGGCCGAGTGCATCAGGGCTTGTGAATCGTCATTCTTGGGATCGGCGCATGCCCGCTTCGTGAAGAACGACGGATTGTCGTTGCATGCGGTACAGCGTCGATTTGATTTGATCTTTTCTTTTGATTCGCTGGTTCATGCGGAGTTGAATGTGCTGGAAAGCTATATGCCGCAGATGCTGGAAAGGCTGGAGGAATCGGGCGTTGCTTTCATTCATCACTCGAATTTTCACGCAAACACCGATCACCGGTCAAATCCGCATTGTCGAGCTACGTCCGTTTCTGCGGAAAAGGTCGCCGAGCTCGTTGCCGTGCATGGCGGCAGGGTGCTCATTCAGGAACTCTTGAATTGGGGCAGATCGGACCCGTGCGACTGCATTACGGTGTTCGCACGCAGCGGATCCCCATGCCCTGCTTCGCCGCTGGTCCTGAATAACCATAGCTTCATGGCGGAAGCGGAGATCATCAAAAACTATCAAAGCCCTTATGCCGTATTGAGCTCGTGACCTCGCACAAAGGCCGGTCTGAATGACGACGTAGTCGGCGTCGTCGCCTTCCCCAGCCGTTCGTCGAGCCTGGGTCCGCACCGGTGCCATCATCTCCCAGGAGGCCATTCCACGTGGTGCATCGGCCACTTTGATGCGGGAGTGTCCAAACTACGTCGCCTCTCAATCTTTTCAGGGCATGCCACTCGCTCGGCGCGCCTGATATGGGAGTAACGTGCGAGGATCTAGAGCAACAAACGTTCGCAGACGAGGCTTTTGACCTAATCGTCACACAGGATGTCTTGGAACACGAGTTCCCGCCCGATCTAGTTCATCAACAAATTGGGCGAACGCTGCGGTCTGGAGGTCCTCATGTCCACACGATGACGGGTTTCGACCGACGCCCCGGTATGATCGAGTGGTGCCAACGCGAGATCTCCACACGCGATGGGCGGTTCGCGTTTCAGCATTTCGATCTTCGAAGCGTCTACGTCGAGCATGATCAGATCGCTGGCAGTCTCTCCGCAGCCGAAATTCCAGTTTCCGTACGATACCGATTCCTTCGACTCGGTCCTGATTGCATCGGTTTCACGCACATGCCCCTCGACGAGATCGGCCACTACCTGCGGGAGCTTCGCCGCCTTGTCCGGCCGGGCGGAAAGATATTGGCGTCTGTGTTTTTTAGCGAATCGATGTCGTACGTTGAAACGATCAACTTCTTCTTCCGTCCCGTCGCTTTTTCTTGAGCGAGTCCAAGAGGCAGGCTTCCACCATCGTCACCGAGAGTCCCCAGCGAAGCATGGATATGCGCACAACTGGTATGTCCTGACACGGATGCAATAGGCCCGTCATGGCGACTTGACCGGCACCGGCGGACTCGCGTCCGTGCAAGGGCTACCGCCTTTGCGTCACCTAAAGCCCCGACAGCCACGCCGAACCCGGCCGGCACGGCCCAAACGCCCTCGCTCCCGCCCCCGCGCGGCCGATGCGATCACCGGCCGGCCCGTCCGACGCAACAGTACCTGTTGCACAACCGCGTTGAAACTCCTATGCTGTGCAAGTTCAGGTGATTGGAACGGTCAGGCAGGTTTTTTGAAATCGTAGTTACCGACCAAACATGCGGTGTAGATTCTGTGATCCCTCGATTGCACTGGTTCTGCAAGAGATCAAAATAGTGGGAATGCGAGAGCGCTATTATGAGAGCGTCGCAGCCCGTTTTTGCGACAAACCAATGCTGGGTTTTGCTATCGGCCTTTCTCTGCTCGTGTACGGGCTCGAGTTGACCAACTTCACGCTTTCGATTGACGAAGAAATACATAGTTATGGCGCCCCGCCCTGGCGGGCGTGGGCCAGTCAAGGACGCTGGGGTATAGCGCTGCTGTGCTATGTACTGCCGCCGTTCTCTACGCTGCCGTTGCTGGCAACGCTGCTGTTCTGCGTGGGACTCGCAGCGAGCGCACTGCTGCTGGCACCTATTGTCGCCCGCAACCGTGTGGAAACACTCGTCTTCGTCGGCACATTCGTTAGTTGTCCGATCTGGCTGCACATCGCGGAATTCAACACTCTGTCTTGGGGGTTCGCTGTAGGCCTGTTCTCCGTCGCCGTGGCTTCAGCTTGCCTGCGTATTGGTGGCATTTGGGCGGCGGTGGCGGCTGGACTCTGTCTCGCCTTTGCTATCGGGATGTACCAGTCGCTGGTATTGCTCTACGCGGTGATCGGAATTGTACTGTGGGTGCGCGGTGAGGCCTTCTGGGGTGCGGATGAGTCCATGAGCACGCAGCAGCGGCAGCGCGTATTGCGCGATATTGTCCTGAGCGTACTCGTCGGTGTGCTCACGTACTATTGCGTGCACCGCGCGGTGTTGGTGCTTTCTCGAATCGATCTGGTCTATCTCGATACCTTCGTAAGACTGACCGAGTTCACCGACGCCGAGACCCGGCACGGCGCGGTAACCCGTACACTCAAGTACATACGCGGCTTGCTGTCGGGTCAGGACGCGACCTTCTTGGGATGGGGGTGGGGCGTGCTGTTGCTGCCCTGGATCGGTTTTTTCGCAGGCGTAGTGAAACTGTTTCGCAGTCGGGCGGAGACATTTACAAACCGGCTCGGTAGCATTGTTGCGTTGCTGGTTATCCTGAGCATCGTATTTGCCCCTGTCATTGTGTCAGCCGGTACCATTCCGAACCGCGCGCTTGTCGCTTTGCCGTTGTTTTACTCCCTGCTCACCGTTAACGCCTTTCGCTTCTGGGGAGCCGGCTATGGGCTGCGCTGGTGTGCTTTTGCCTTCGCCCTGTTCGTTAGTTGGTGGATCTCGACTGCGCTGTTCCATGCTGAGGGTATCGCCCGTCAGCGCGATCAGGTCATGGCAACTCGAGTGATGCAGCGTATTGAGGAGGTCGGGCGCAACGCTTTCCCGAGCGGCATCCCGCTGGCGGTGATCGGCGAGTGGCAGCACGAGCGCGACGGTGACGCGCGACGTGTGGAGATTTTCGGCACCTCCTTCTTCGAGCACGACGGTGGCAACGTATACCGTATCGTCAACTACCTGCGTCTGCTTGGCTTACGCAATGTGCAGCCGTTGCCAGTCGTGGCGGTTCGGGACCGGCTCGCGGAAGTAGCGGAGATGCCGGCCTGGCCCGAACCAGGTGCTGTGACCCGCTTAGGTGATATGATCGTGCTTAAGCTTGGGCCTCCGTCATACCAGCAGCAACTTCAGCTGAACCGTTGAATGCATGGTGTGTCTCCGGTATCCCGCTCGAGAGTGGCAGCTCACGGATCCTGATGGGCGCGCGCAGGGCGCGCGGGTCCGTCGCTGGCCCGACCTGGGAAACCGAAATGACAGTATCGATTAAGGCAGTGAATGACTTGGGTAGACATGTGGGACCGCTGCGGGCGGAGCTCGAGGAAGCCGTGCGTGAGGTTATCGCCAGCGGCTGGTTCGTCCTCGGGCGCCAAGTTACTGCATTCGAGGACGCTTTCGCTGCTTATTGCGGCACTGAGTTCTGCGTGTCGGTCGCCAATGGTACCGATGCGCTGGAGCTCGCCCTTAAAGCATTGGGCATTAGCTCCGGCGAGCGAGTTGCGACGGTCGCCAACGCGGGAATGTACAGCACGACCGCGATCCTTGCAGCGGGGGCCCGGCCGGTCTACGCCGACATTGATCCTAAGACGCTATTAATCGATCCGGAATCGCTGTACGCGGTGCTCGCGCAGCAGCGGCCGGCAGCGTTAATCGTGACGCATCTGTATGGCCGGATGGTCGACATGCCAATGATTGTGGAGATGGCGCGCGCGCACGACGTGCCTGTTATCGAGGACTGCGCGCAGGCCCACGGGGCGTTGCTGGCCGGGCGTAGGAGCGGTGCTTGGGGCGATTTGGGCTGCTTTAGCTTTTACCCGACCAAGAACCTGGGCGCGCTCGGCGATGGAGGCGCGGTGGTTACTGCCTCGGTCGCGCTTGCCGAGCGGTTGCGCGGGTTGCGTCAATACGGCTGGGGCAGTAAGTACCGTGCCGATCTGCCCGGCGGTCGCAACAGCCGTTTGGATGAACTTCAGGCGGCGCTGCTGGCGCGCATGCTGCCCTATCTTGACGGGTGGAACGCGCGGCGGCGTGCGATCGCGGTTGCTTACTCGGCGGGCATCATCCATCCGCGCGTGAGAAGCTCGGCCAGCGGCGGTGAGGACTACGTGGCACATCTATACGTTGTGCGTTGCGACGGGCGGGAAGCGCTGCGCACATTTTTGGCCGAGGCTGGGATTCCGAGCGAAGTGCACTACCCGTTACCCGACTACCGGCAGCTTTCGCTGGCAGGTGTGGTCGATGGCGTCGAGCTCGGAGCGACCGATCTAGCCTGCAACGAGGTGTTGACCCTGCCGTGCTTCCCTGAGATGACGGACGAGGAGGTCGCAGCGATCATCGAGCGAGTCAACGCGTGGCGAGTCCAATGCTGTCTGTAGTCATCCCCGTTTATCGCAACGAGGAATCCCTGCCGGAGTTGCTTGAAGGTCTAAGCATGGTAGCCGCGCGCGCGCGCATCGAGCATTGTGTTGCGATGGAGGCGGTGTTCGTTGTCGATGGCAGCCCGGATGCGAGCCATGCCGTGCTCGTGTCGCGGTTGCCGGATGCCAGCTTTCCTTCTCAGTTGCTGCTGCACTCCCGCAACTTCGGTTCCTTCGCTGCGATCCGCACCGGCATGGCCGCCGCCAGTGGTGACTACATCGGCGTGATGGCCGCCGATCTCCAGGAGCCGCCAGAGCTAATGCTTGAGTTTCTCGCTAGACTGATGGACGGCGACTGTGACGTCGTTGTAGGGTGTCGCTCCGACCGGGACGATCCGCCGATGAGTCGGTTTGCGGCGTCGCTGTTCTGGAAGACCTACCGAAGGTTCATTAACTGCGAGGTGCCGCTAGCCGGTGTCGACGTGTTCGGTTGCAACCGGCGCTTTCGTGACGAGCTCCTGCGACTCGGCGAGGCGAATAGCTCCCTAGTCGGGCTGATCTTTTGGCTCGGTTTTCGGCGCGCGGAGGTTTACTACGCGCGCCGCGCGCGCAAGTACGGTAAGACCGCTTGGTCGTTCAGTCGTAAGGTCAATTACCTGTTGGACAGTGTGTTTTCTTTCACTGACCTGCCGGTCAAGATACTATCCGCGGTCGGTCTCGTCGGTGTGATCACCGCGATACTGTTCGGACTGGTCGTACTGTTGGCTAGAGTCTTCGGTGGCATCCCGGTCCCAGGCTATACAGCCACCGTGCTCACGGTACTCTTCTTCGGCGGACTCAACGCGCTCGGTTTGGGCATTGTCGGCTCCTATGCCTGGCGCAGCTTCGAGAATACCAAGGCGCGCCCCCTCGCGCTGGTTATGGATGCCCATACCTTTCCTAGTGCCACTGTCGTTGACGATGTTCAGAAAGGTCGAGACTAATGAGCGTTGATTGTTTCGTACATGAGAAAGGCCTGTGCGAGAGCGCCCAGGTCGGTGCCGGCACGCGTATCTGGGCCTTCGCCCACGTGCTGCCAGGAGCCAGGATCGGTGCAGATTGCAATGTCTGCGATGGCGTGTTCATCGAGAATGACGTCCGTCTCGGTGATCGCGTTACCGTCAAGTGCGGAGTGCAACTGTGGGACGGCATACAGATTGAGGATGACGTTTTCATCGGTCCGAATGCAACTTTCACCAACGACCGCTTCCCGCGGAGCAAGGTTTACCCTGAAAAGTTCCTCAAGACCGTGGTGCGGAAGGGGGCATCCATCGGAGCGAACGCAACGATTCTGCCCGGCATCGAGATCGGTATAGGTGCGATGGTTGGCGCGGGCGCAGTGGTTACCCGCTCTGTGCCCCCACACGCTATTGCCGTGGGCAATCCGGCCCGTATCGTCGGCTATGTCGGCACCGGCGAGGCAGCGTCGGCTGCCGCACCAGACAGCGTCGCAGTGGCGCAATCGGTAGGCGTCGGCGGCGTGAGCCTGCACGAGCTACCGCTGATCCGCGACATGCGGGGTAGCCTTAGCTTCGGCGAGTTCGCTCGCAGCGTACCCTTTGAGCCGAAGCGCTACTTCCTAGTGTTCGACGTGCCGAGCCGAGAGATCCGGGGCGAGCACGCCCACCACGCGTGCCACCAGTTCCTGATCGGCTTACATGGATCCTGCTCCGTGGTGGTCGACGATGGGCGGGAGCGCCGCGAGATACTGCTGAACAGTCCGAATCTCGGTGTGTACCTGCCGCCGATGATCTGGTGCATCCAATACAAGTACTCGGCTGACGCGGTGCTACTGGTATTTGCATCGCACTACTACGATGCCGCGGACTATATCCGGGAGTACGCCGAGTTCCGGCGGCTGGTGGACAGTTGAGGTCGTTCGCGATGCCTTGCGGTGGAGAGTTTGGGCGGTTCCTGATCGCGGGCGGTATCAACACCTGCCTGACCTACCTGTTGTACCTCTCGCTGCTGCCGGTGCTGTCCTACATGGTTGCCTATGCGGTGTCCTACATCGCGGGGATTGTCGTCTCGTATCTGCTTAATGCCGGCTTTGTGTTCCGGCAGTCATTGTCTTGTGCCCACCTAGTGCGCTTCCCGATGGTCTATGTTGTGCCGTACGTGATCGGTAGCGGGATGCTCTGGGTGCTGGTCGACGGCGGTGGGGTCCGTCGCGAGCTCGCGATGATCGTAGTTATCGCGGTGTCCGTGCCGTTGACCTTCGTACTCAGCCGGTACGTGCTGAAGCGGTGGGCGAAAGGCTGAGGTGGTGGTCGCCTCAGGTCGGGCGGAGGGACTTTTAGGAGCATAACGGCAAAATATAGTGGAGACGATCAAGGCCCCAATCGACCTCACGGGCATCGAGCGCTATTGGCGCGAGGCCAACGGGGGCGATCCCTACCTGACGCTCTACCATCGCGCCCGGACGCTTTCGGGATCGAACGACAACGTCTTCAAGCAGAACCGCTTCTATACGCTGCTTCAGATGGCGGGCCGCGCGTTGGACGAGGCGCTGCCCGGCGACATCGCCGAATGCGGCTGCTGGAAGGGGCATTCCACCTATATGGTTGCCGACCGGCTCCAAGCGGCCAGCTGGCCGGGCCGCTTCTTCGTCTTCGACAGCTTCGAGGGCGGCCTCTCAGATAAGGTCGCCGCCGACCGCACCGCCCGCGGCGACACAGACCCGGAGAAGACGCATACCCAGAAGCTCTTCTTCGCTTCAAACTATGAGGCTATCGAGGCGTTGATGCGCCCCTTCCCCTTCGTCTCACTCAAGGCTGGATCCCGACCGTCTTCGACGGCGTCGCTGGACTCGTCGGCCACCGCTTCGCCCTGGTCCATCCCGCAAACCATCCGATGGCTCGATACGGGCGGCGCGGACGCCGCCGAGCACGGCGCCGAGGAGGCTCGCGATCAAGGTCAAGAACAAGGCCGCGAGAAAATGTCGAGGCATGAGAAAACAGATGGACTGCCCGACCGCGAGATCGGCCGGCCAACATGCGGTTGATGATGATCTGTTCGAGGAGCAGGTACACGAAACCCGCGCCGAGCCACCCGAGGACCGCGGTGAAGAGCGCGTGGAAGCTCGGGTAGAGCATGATCCCCCGCCGCGAAACCCGAGCAGGCGCAGGACCGACAATTCGCGGCGCTTGCGATCGGTGTGACCCAAAGGCTCGCGCCGAGCGACAGGGAATAACCCGCCATCCCGGCGGCCGCGATGACCCAGAACAAGAGCGCCAGATTGCGATCGATACTCCTCACGGTCTCGATCTCGGCGGCCGAGGTCTTGACACGCTGCCCGGCCTCCGTGAGCACCGAGGCGAGCCCGGCGACCTCGTAGATGGTCCGGGCATAGAGCCAAACGAGGGGAACACCCGCTCCTCGGCCAGCGGCGGATCGCCGCCCCATCCGAGCGCGGGCACCGCCCGACCGTCGCGAAACGCCTCGGCCGCCATGAGCACCTCGGAGTATGAGTTCGCTCACCGGGTAAACTCGTAGGGGGCCTCGACCGAACCTTCCGCCGGTCAATGTGACTTGACCGGCATCGACGGACTCGCGTCCGAGCCCCGGCCCTAGCCTGTCCGACAGCCCACAGTCCCCTACACCCCGAAACCTGGTCGGGGCGAGCCCCATCGCCCTCTTCGCACCCCCCGGACCACCCAACCACCGGCCGGCCCGTCCAACGCACCAGTACCCTTTCAGTACCCTTTTAGTACCCGGTTCAGTACCCGGTTGCAAAACCGCATTGAACGTCTTATCCTTTCCGCAGACGGGGGATGGGATGCGGATCGAGCCGCCGCCGGACGCCCCCCTGCGGGTGGCGCGCCGAACACCGAGTAAACTCCCTCCCATAAAAAATGTCATGCAGTTGCGGAGAGGAATTCCAAATGTTAATTGCCAAGAGGGGAAATCAAATGAATGATCACGCAAACGTTCACCGGCGTTCGCTCCTAAAGGGCGTGGCATTGCTCTTGGGCGCTGCTGCAGTGGTTCCCGCAAGTAAGCGAGTGTTTTCGGCACGCAAGGCTTCGCAAGAGGCGGTGCAATACCGAGATAAACCAAACAGCCATAAGCAGTGCGATAACTGCCTTCGATTCGTCGCCCCGGGCTCCTGTAAGGTTGTAGAGGGTTCAATCAGCCCCAAAGGTTATTGCAGGGTGTGGGTGGCGAAGGCCTGATTCGTGTGGAAACCTCGAAGGAAACTGCCGACCCGCATGCGCGGTGTTGTCGGGGCTGCGGGTTAAACACCCCCGGCTACCCGATTGGGCGGTTAACCCCGTTGATGTCGTCGAATATGGCCCGCGCGCAGGTGCGGCCGGCCGAAATAGAGGGGGATACCCGTCAGCGGAAAAGTACCCCGCGAAGGGTTACCTGATAAAAGGTACGTGCAACTGCGCTATAGAGCTGCGTGCAGCTTCGCTTCAGTGAATCCGCTGACGGTGCAAAAACCATACTACCACTTGGACCCCGCCGATGCAAGGGCTTTAACCGTCTGGGCACGGAAAGGCCCGCAGCATGGCCGCGAGCGTCAGCATCATTGAATTACTATGCAAGTTTGCTTGGGAGCGATAAGTATGTCATTGCGAGGCGTAAAGCGAGCGCCCGGAGCTTTACGAAATCAGCGTGATGATATTCTCACTATCCAATAGCTGGTAATCTCTATCTGTAAGATGCATAAGGACAGCCTTCTATGAAGGACGGAATTGTCTTCAGCCGTGAGTTATTCGATTTCCTCGAGCCTGATCGACCTCGGAACCGATGGCCTGAGCTCATGACTGAAGGGCTTGGAGCGAATCGGTCGTGCCCCTTATTTCGCTCGCAATAACATGTAAGAGTACTATTCCAGGATGTAGGTGGAAGACCCGCTAGTTGGAAAATTTGGCCCAGGCGCCCAGGTAGCGGGCAGTGTGGTGAGATTTGACACCGAGCTGACTTGACTACCATCGCCACTTGAGCTAGCTTTCACTTTAACTTGTATGTTGCCGCTTTGCGGCGGGTGCATAAATGCTATCCAGTATTTAGTACCAGCTGTAACTGATACTGGGGGTAACGCTACCGTATTCCAGGCCTTATTAATGGGATTATTGATCACAGCTGAAGTCATAAGCGAACCAGGATTACTGCCAGAGGTATTGTATAAACCCACGTGAATTTTAGTGGCAGTATTCGTGTTTGAGACGAAGATACGCATAGTATTTGTCATGCCGCTCTCCGCTGCGATAAAGGGAAATGCCTCTGGCGAACCGCCGGCATTTGTATTATCTTGCGATTCCACAGTTTCATTACCCAGCAGGGTGGTGCTTGGCGGTACCGGGACATCAGCAGCTTGTGGGACTTTAATGAAATTGGCAATAGATGGGACACCATTGGCATTCACGACAAACAGCATGTAATAGCCTGGCGGTATCTCATTAACATTACCGGGCGCCTGGACATTTAGCCCTCCTGTTGTTTGCGTAAACGGAAGGATAAGGTACCGTTGGTCGGCATTAAATGAGTGTGTCATAGCCCCTACTCGAACCGCCGATACCGTCTGAATAGTGGCAGCATCAGGCGTGCCAACGAAGATCTGGCTGCCGGGCTGGACTGTCCCTGGAGCAGAGGTTACTGTAGGTCTTCCACCTTTGAATAAATAGGGTGGTGAGAAAATCTCATAATTTTCCTGGTCTGGATTTGGTGAAAGCCGGCCGCTGCCTGCTACTAGCACCCTTCCATCCGGCAGAAGAAGTGCCGTACCGTGATAGAGCCGTGGATTGGTCATTTTTGCCATAGTGGTCCAAGTTTCAGCTGTCGGATCCCAAATCTCGGCTTCCTTAACAGCCTGTGCAGTATCTGCATAATATTGGGTACGGCCGCCCCCGGTAACAATGGTAGATCCATCTGGAAGTAAAGTAAGAACGTGGTATGAGCGTGGAGAATTCATGCTAGCGGTTTCCCTCCACTGCGGGCTCGTGCCGTTCATATCGATAACGTACGTAGCGGTACTAGAAGGATCGGAGGAGATAAATGGTGCTGTGGCCTTGCCGGCCTTCATAATTTTACCCTTGTTATATAAAACAGCACTCGCACCATCGAACTCTCGTGAATCGATTGTCTGCCAGGTTTGGGTCGCAACGTCAAGCGTATATGATGGAATCGGGTATTCGTAGGTTCCGGCAACGAACAGTTTGCCATTTGGCAGAAGGAAACTTAACGGATACAATGGGATCTCGTGTAATGCGCTTGTCAATTGCGTCCAGGTATTCGCATCTGGGTCATATAGCTCTGGTGTGCTGATACGACAACTTTCATCGCCACAACCGTCGTTACCCGAAAGTACTAATACTTTGCCGTTGGCCAGTGTTGTACCGGTTGGATACCACCGGTTATAGTTCATATCTGCACCAATGGACCATGAATCATTTGCCGGGTTGAATATATTAACATCCTTGACCCCAGGCACACCTTCTCTCGTCGCACCGCCTATGGCAAGGATTCTGCCATCAGCAAGTTGGGCATGGCCGGCACAGTCTAGATTTGTGTTATTGTTGGGGACAGAAGTTAACGCGCCGTTTACCGGATCAAGAATTGTTGCTGCCAGTCCTCCTGCGCCTCCCGGTAGGTCACCATCCCAAATAAGGACCTTGCCAGTGCTAAGCATATTGACATGCTGGGCGACAAGTCCCGACGTATTAACAGGCGCACTCCATTGACCAACAATGGCTGGGTCAGCACTATTATTAGCAACGGGTGTATTCATATCTGTTTGAATTTCTGCCCGAGACAACGTACGGTTGTAAATACGAATGTCATCAATTAACCCGTTATAGAATTCTCCCCAAACAACGCTTGAACCGATTCTTAACGGGTTACTCGAAGGCACAATAGCACCAGTTTTATTTGTCGTTTCCTTTAAGGCACCGTTGACATAAAGGCGTAATTTTGTACCATCATAGGTTGTAGCCAAATGCGTCCAGGTAGTTACCGGCACTTTGGCTGTTCCTGTTACTTCCGAATAGCTACTAGCAGTGAAAATCTCACCACTTGGCCTGTTAATATCGTGATTAGCGTACAGGGCGTAGGAATCCCCGTTTGCCCGTTCCTTATGCAGTATGGTCCGAAAACCGGTGGGCAACGTGGTCGGTTTTACCCAAGCCTCAAGCGTAATATTGGTTGTCAGATCAAGAGAATTACAGTCGTTGACGTCAATGCGGGAGCTTGTTCCGTTAAACAAGATCGCTTTGCCGTTTTTTCCACTTGAGCTCCAGAAAGCATTTAAGAGTGTTCCCGTATTAGTATTACCGGAAGCATCGTTTGTAGATGAGCCTGTCCCTTCATCAAAATTATAAGCAGCAACCAACCCGTCAGCCGCTTCAACATGTGAGATAGCTAAAAGCGTGAGAATGTAAGCAAAGCACAACGCGAAAGCTATAGTAACATATAATCTTTTCAAGGCAGGCATCCTATATTTCAGAGGTATAAGAATTTCAAAAGGCCCTTTTTGGCGAGAGGAAGAGTACGAGATGGACGTGTGGGTTGTCAAGTACGCGGGCCGCCGGTCCAGGATCGGGGATTGTTCGGCGATTCATCGGTCCGAGGCGCCCGGATCCGGGGCGTTTTGGCCTCTCAGGCGAGTGCAGGGCAAAGGGGGCTGTGGGCCCAGGGAGTTGAACCCGATGGGAGGGGGTTCGCGGCCCGGATCAGGCCATTTGGAGTCGGTCGATGGCTGTCCGCCCGATGCAGATCGCGATGATGGGCCAGGGGCTCAGAGACCAGCACCGCCCTTGTTCCTCGAAGGCCCGCCATAGGTCTCCGACCGCGTCTTCCTTAAAGCGAAAACCCCGGTACGATCCTGGTGGCCATCGCATATTAGTTGAACATTCGCCAGTAAGTCCATTGCGATCGACCGCTTCTCTCCTTCAAGAGGGAAGAAACGCGACTTGATCGCCGCCAGCGGCGAATTTTCCCACCAGCGTAATGTCGGCCAGGCTCCAACCATTGAGCTCGGAATTGGTGCCCCAGGTCTCCATGACGATTGGTTGGGGCGATCCCGCGCTGAAATCGACAATCATTAGCCGTCCGATATTAGGGGGAGTGCCGTCGTTGTTGATGAGCAGCAGCTGATCGTATCCCTTATCTAGAAAATCGCCTGCGACGACGACGTCCCCATCATCGTGCCAGCCATTGAGCAGCGCGCTCGCACCCCCCAATTCAAGTAAAGCCTGTTCGGGGGCGCCGGACGAATAATCAATGATTGTCACGCGACCGACATTTGGCGGCGCGCCATCCTGGTTGATGAAGAGGAGCTGGTCGTTGCCACGATCGAGGAAATCGCCGGCCAGGATGATGTTGCCCGGATCGTGCCATCCGTCTAGCAATGGATTGTCCCCCCAACGCTCTACATAAGCTTGCAGAGGGGTACCGGAAGAATAGTCGATGATCGCGAGGCGTCCGACGTTCGGCGGTGTAGCGTCCTGATTGATGAACAGCACCTGCGCGTAGCCCAGGCCCATAAAATCGCCGGCCAGGATGACGTCGCCTTGGTCGCACCAGCCGTTCAGCAGAGGCGAATCTCCCCACGCCTCGTAATAGGCTTGGTCGGGCAATCCCCGAAAGTAGTCGATGATCGTGAGGCGGCCGATATTCGGGGGCGCCCCGTCATTGTTGATGAACAGGAGCTGATCATGCCCGCGCGCAAGGAAGTCGCCGGCCAGGACAATGTCCTCATCGTCATGCCAGCCATTGAGCAGATGGGGCTCGTCGCGTTCCTGGCAGATGGTGGCGAGGACGTCGCCTCGCTGAAGCTCGAGGAAAGCGATCCGCCTTCTTGCCGCGCCTGGATTTGACAAGAGCGCGATCGTGGCACGCGGTGCAGCCTGCAGGAAGTTCCCCGCAAGCGCGCGGCCTGTGTGCGGCCGCCACGGAAGTACGGCGGACGGCGCACCCCAGCGCTCCGTGTAGACTTTGCGGACGCCGGACAGTTCGACAGCGAAAACGCCCAAAGGCCCGACAGTGAAGTTGTGCAGCACGTTGCGTGTGAGGCTGACGATCGTCTTATGCTCAAAACCGGGCGTGCTGACGACGCCCATTCCGACAAGGGCGTTTCCCCCCGCCGCATCCAGCAATCCCTGGCCCCAATCGACCGTGCCGGCGGCGAAGGCGCGCGCCAGGCTTGGTCGAATGGTCAACACGGTGTCCGCCGTGAGGGGCTTAGGCAAGCCCGGGTTGGGTACAACCCCCTCGAACGGAGACCTGCCAAGGATGAGCGTTTCCTCCAAAGGGACGAGACCGCTGATCGTATAGATTGGCGGACTCGCCACTTGGTCGGGACCCAGTTCCTGCCAAGTCTCGTTGTTACTGAAGATGCGATCGACTTCATAGCCGATCAGCCCGGGAATCTGCTCGCCGTCCTGGGATCCAGCGCCCTTGTATGGCCAGCTCCATGTATTCGCGGCGATGAAGGGCTGGGAAGACCCGGATGCCCAGTTATAGTACATCACGCCTATGAACTGCTGTTCGGGGCGGCCGAGGATTGGATCGCGCCATGTCGTCGTGGTGTATTGGGGATCAAGAGGGACCTCGGGATCCGGAACCTCGGGATCCGCACCAACCCCCCAAATCGGTTTGTAGCAGACGACTATGCGCGCCGCGCCCAGAGTCGTGTTTTCGAAGCGCACTTGCCAATAGCATGCGTTGGCGCCGAAGAAGCCCACGGATACGCCGTGCCCCATCGCCGCTTCAACATTCTCGCGCATCTCATAGGACCAGTATTCGTCATGCCCAATGCTTAGGAAGCCGTGCGCCTTGAAAAGCGGACTCGCGCTTTGGTGCAAGTCGGCGGAGCTGATGTAGGCGAGCGAGAAGCCTTCGCGCTCCAACCAGCGGATCATCGGGTACTCGTGCAGAAGCAGACGGCCCGCGCCATGAGCGACTTGTTCCGGCCGATCAAGAGAGACGGCGTTGGTGCGCCCCTGCTTTAATTCGTACATATTTCCACCCAGCCGACCATTATAGGCCGCATCGGTGGCCGTGGCGCGATGCACGACGAAGTCGATCGGCTCGTCGAAAAGCGAGCGAACGACGAAGGAAGCGTAGCTCTGCTTGCCATTCGCGCTTCCTCCAACCGCGATGAGCTTGATTAGGTAACATCCGCTCACCCAATCGTCGGGAACTGTAAAGGAGAGCGATTCATCCCATTTGCAGCACACGTCTCCTCGGGGATTAGCCACCGGCCCGGCTTGCGCTTTGCCTGGGATCGAATCGAACGAGGCCAAGAGCCGCGCGCCAACGCCGTCATAATATCCCATGCGGTACACTTCCGCGCGAAACGATAGGGCCTGGGTCGAAACGAAGACCGCCAACGCATCTCCCGGGGAAACGCTGGCGGGCACTGTAAATCCCTCGATTTCGGCAAAGCCGTTCGTAAGCACGCTCGAGGCCTTCGTAATGGTCCAATTCGAAGATCCGGCCTTGGCGTTTTCTGAGCGAATCTTGTTCATCGCGTCCCCCTAAGCGTTCAAATTCAAGTTGAAGGTCATCGATATGCGCGCGAATAAGGGTTTTAAACGCCCCTTCTCGCCAACCATTACTCTATCGCTGAGCCGGCGAATGGTCAATCGCCATCAATGGCAGCCAGTAGTTAGGTGAAAATTGCGGTTTCGGTTCGGATGATTCTGGCGATGGGGTGGACGACTTGCGCGATGATGCCACGCGGCAGGAATGGCACCCTCATTCATCAAGGCGTAGCGTAGCTGGCCGACCGTCGGGGGCCTCGAAGATGGCGTTGAACAGGCGCCGGTAGCGCTGCTCCGGACACGTCAGCGTCCTGACCCCGTGCCAGGCGCCGGTCGTGCTCTGGAACAGGAAGCTGCGGAAATCGGCGAGCCGTGGACCGCACTGAAGTCGCTGAAGTCGGGGCTCGGCGCGCTCGTGAGCTTGCCCTCCAGGACCAGCGTCTCGCCACCCCAGGATGGATCCCAGTCCTGGTCGGTATTGAAGTAGAAGATGTGCGTCCCGAGCTTCTTCGGGGAATCGCGGTGCGGAGACACCTCAGAGTGCGTCACCCCCACGTGCCAGGCGAAGCGCGCGGTGAAATCGGAAACTCCAAGCATGCGCGAGACGAAGCCGCGATACTCCGGGCTGTCGAGTTCCTCGATGAAGCCCTGCCACGAGTTCGGCAGCTCGTCGTGGCGCACGCAGCGCTGGGAATGGTCGAGCTGGTCGTAGATCGAGCTTTCGTAGGCCAGGTAGTAGCGGTCGTGGGGTCGTTGCCCACCCTCGCGCGCAAGGTCCTGGTGGAACTCGAATCGGTCGAGCGAGGGGAAGTCGCGGCACAGCTCGTCGAAGCCCTCCGGACGGAGCAGGCGCTCGTTGAGCCAGGAATTGGGCTCTTGCGAGCGGAACTCTTCGGAGCCGAGAGCCGTGAGCCGATCGCTGTCGATGAACCGGGTGACCATGAGCGTGTCCTCTTGGTGTGGCTTCTGATCTTGGGTGCACCGCGCGGGTCCACGCCCTCAGGTTCGGGCCGGCGCGGCCTGCCCCCCTCCGTTCCCCCTGTCCTCGCGCGGGCGGTCGACCAGCTCCACGAAGGCCATGGGCGCCCGATCCCCCGGGCGAAAGCCGCATTTCAAGATCCGCAGATAGCCGCCGGGCCGATCCCGGTAGCGCGGCCCGAGCTCGCGGAACAGCTTGGCCACCACCTCCTGGTCGCGCAGCCGCGCGAAGGCCAGCCGGCGCTTGGCGACGCTGTCCTGTTTCGCGAGCGTGATCAAGGGCTCGGCGGTCCGCCGCAGCTCCTTGGCCTTGGGTAGGGTGGTCTTGATGGCCTCGTACCGGAACAGCGACACCGCCATGCTCTGCAGCGTCGCCTTGCGATGGCTGCTGTCGCGGCTGAGCTGCCGCCCGCTATTCAAATGGCGCATGGAGGATCCCCCAACCTAAGCCTGGACCTGCTGATCTTGCCGGTGTAGCCCCGGCGGCGGCCAGTTGGTGAGCCGCATCCCCAGCGAGAGACCGCGTGTGGCCAGAACGCCTTTGATCTCCGTCAGCGATTTCTTGCCGAGGTTGGGTGTCCTCATGAGCTCCACCTCGGTGCGCTGGATCAGGTCCCCGACAAAATAGATGTTCTCGGCCTTGAGACAATTGGCGGAACGCACGGTGAGCTCCAGGTCGTCGATGGAACGCAACAGGATGGGATCGAGGTCCAGCTCTCGCGCCGTGACCTGTAAAGGTTCGGCCCCGGCCAAGTCCAGGAACACCGCGAGTTGCCCTTGCAGGATATGAGCGGCATCCCGGATGGCCTTCTGCGGCTCGATGGCGCCATTGGTCTCGACCTCCATGATGAGCTTGTCGAGGTCCGTGCGCTGTTCAACACGCGCATTCTGGACTTCGTAGGCCACGCGCCGGACCGGGCTGAACGACGCGTCCAGCCTCAAACGGCCGATGGTTCGCTCCTGTCCTTCCTCGCCGACGCTCGCGCCGATCGTAGCCGGGGCGTAGCCACGGCTGCGCGTCAGCTTGAGGGTCAGGTGTAGCTCACCGGACTCGACTAAGGTCGCGATGTGGTGGCCTGGGTTGATGATCTCGACATCGTGGTCGAGGGTCACGTCACCCGCCAGTACGGCGCCCCTGCCTTTCTTGTTGAGGGTCAGGACGGCCTCGTCTTTCGCGTGCATGCGTATGGCGAGGCCCTTGAGGTTCAACAGGATATCCGTGACGTCCTCCTGCACGCCGGGGATGGTCGTGTATTCGTGCAAGACATTTTCGATCGTGACCTCGGTCACCGCGCAGCCCGGGAGTGAAGACAACAGGACCCGGCGCAGGGCGTTTCCCAGGGTATGGCCGAAACCGCGGTCCAGGGGCTCGAGCGTGATGCGGGCGCACCGCGGGCCGATGCTCTGCACCTCGATCTGATGCGGGCTCAATAAATTCGTTGGGTTCGCCAACATGCTGCGATTCCTCCGCTCGGCTACTTGGAATACAGGGCCACGACGAGGGACTCGTTGATATCCTGGGGCAGATCGCCACGCTCGGGTACGTATTTCAAGACCCCTTGCATCTTCTTGGCGTCCACCTCGACCCAATCCGGAAACCCATACTGCTCGGCGACGGTCAAGGCGTCCTGTATCCGGACCTGCTTCTGGCTCTTCTGGCGAACGGCCACGATGTCGTTGGCGCGCACCTGATAGGAGGCGATGTTCACCATCTTGCCGTTGACGGTGATCCCCTTATGCCCGACCAGTTGCCGGGCTTCGGCGCGCGTGGACCCGAAGCCCATGCGATAGGTGACGTTGTCGAGGCGCGATTCCAGGAGCTTGAGCAGGTTTTCCCCGGTCGCGCCCTTGCGCCGCGCCGCCTGCTCGTAATAGCGGCGAAACTGTCGTTCCAGGACACCGTAGGTGAAACGGAGCTTCTGTTTTTCACGCAGTTGCAACGCATAGTCCGAGACCCGGCGCTGGCGAGTCTCACCGTGCTGCCCGGGCGCCTTTTCCCAGTGGCATTTGGACTCCAGGGGACGCGCCCGGCTCTTCAAGAAGAGGTCGACGCCGTGGCGGCGGCTCTGCTTGCATTTCGGTCCGGTGTACTTGGCCATGGTGGTCCTGCCTAGACGCGGCGCCGCTTCGGCGGGCGGCAGCCATTGTGGGGGATGGGCGTCGCGTCGGTGATGTTCGTCACCTTGAATCCCGACCCGTTGAGGGCCCGCACTGCCGATTCCCTTCCCGGACCGGGGCCCTTGACGAATACATCGAGGCTCTGGATCCCGAACTCCTGCACGGCCGCCGTGACCTTCTCGGCCGCCACCTGGGCCGCGAACGGGGTGCTTTTGCGCGAGCCCCGAAAGCCGCTCGCCCCGGCCGTCGCCCAGGCCAGCGTGTTCCCCTGCTTGTCGGTGATGGTGATGATGGTGTTGTTGAAGGAGGCGTGGATGTGGGCAACCGCATCGACGACCGTTTTTTTGACCCGCTTGTGGGGGCGTTTGGACTTGTTGGCCATGAATAAATACTCTCTATTTACGCACCATGCGGCGCGGACCCTTGCGCGTCCGGGCGTTAGTGCGCGTGCGCTGACCGCGCACCGGGAGGCCGCGCCGGTGCCGGATCCCGCGGTAGCAACCGAGGTCCATCAAGCGCTTGATGTTCATCGACACCTCGCGCCGCAGATCGCCCTCCACCGGGTACTTGCCGACCTCGCCGCGCAAGGCATCGAGCTGCCCCTCGGTGAGGTCCTTGACCTTGGTCTTTGGCGTTATCCCGGCCGCACCGCAGATCTTGAGCGCCCGGTTGCGACCGATCCCGTAGATGTGGGTCAGCGCGATCGCCGTATGTTTGTGGATGGGGATGTTGACCCCCGCTACGCGCGCCATATTCGTCGTTCCTCGCGAGACGTGAAAGATAAAAGGTTTAGATTAATAATATATTTACCGCGTCAGCCCTGGCGCTGCTTGTGGCGCGCCTCGCGGCAGATCACGCGCACGACCCGCTTTCTGCGCACGATCTTGCAGTGGCGGCAGAGCTTCTTGACCGATGTCCGGACCTTCATCGCACGCCTCCTTCGACGCCTGGCTAACGCCGGCCATACCCCTTGAGGTTGGCCTTCTTGAGCAGACCCTCGTACTGGTGGGACATCAGATGGGCCTGCACCTGGGCCATGAAGTCCATCACCACCACCACGATGATCAGCAAGGATGTGCCGCCAAAATAAAACGGCACGTTGAACTTCAAGATCAGGAACTCCGGCAGCATACACACCGAAGTGATATAGATGGCCCCGGCCAAGGTCAGCCGCGTCATGACGCCATCGATGTATTTGGCCGTCTGTTCTCCCGGCCGGATCCCCGGCACGAAGGCCCCGGATTTCTTCAGGTTTTCCGCGGTCTCCTTGGGATTGAACACGATCGCGGTGTAGAAAAAACAGAAGAATACGATCCCTCCCGCATACAAGATCACATATAGCGGTTGGCCCGGCGACAGCATACTGGCGATATCCGACAGCCAGCCCATCCCCTGGCCGCTACCGAACCAGCTGCCGATGGTGCTCGGAAACAGGATCAGGCTGGAGGCGAAGATCGGCGGGATCACCCCGGACATGTTGAGCTTCAGCGGCAGGTGACTGGTCTGTCCCGCATACATCTTGCGCCCGACCTGGCGCTTGGCATAGTTCACGGTGATCCGGCGCTGGCCCCTTTCCACGAAGATCACCAGCGCGGTCACGGCGATCACCAGGAGGAACAAGGCAATCAAGGTCATGACATGGAGCTCGCCCGTGCGCGCCAGCTCCAGCGATCCACCCACCGCCGAGGGCAGGCCCGCCACGATCCCGGCGAAGATGATCATCGAGATCCCGTTCCCCACCCCGCGCTCGGTGATCTGCTCGCCCAGCCACATGAGGAACAGGGTGCCGGTCACGAGCGTCGTGACGGCCGTGATGCGAAACCCGATGCCCGGGTTGATCACCAGCGCCTGCGCGGCAGCCTGCTGTCCTTCGAGTGCGATAGCCACGCCTAGGGCCTGGAAGGTGGCGAGCCCGACGGTGCCATAGCGGGTGTATTGCGTGATCTTCCTGCGACCGGACTCGCCTTCCTTGCGCAACTGCTCCAGTTTCGGATACACCATGGTCAGGAGCTGCATGATGATCGATGCCGAGATGTACGGCATGATCCCGAGCGCCACGACCGAAAACCGTTCCAGCGCCCCACCCGAGAACATGTTGAACATATCCAGGATGGTGCCGCGCTGCTGATCGAAGAGCTGGGCCAGGGCGATTGGATTGATCCCCGGCACCGGGATATGGGTGCTGATCCGAAACACCACGAGCGCCCCGAGCAGGAACAAGAGCCGCTGCCGCAACTCCGTGAGGTTGCCGAGCCCCGCCAGCGACGAGGACAGGTTGGAGCGCGCCACGGCCATCGCCTCAATCCTCTATGGTGCCGCCCGCGGCCAGGATGGCGGCGCGCGCGCCGCGCGTGACCGATAGACCCTTGATATTAACAGGATTTTTCAGGTCGCCCTTTGTTTTTTTATTGTATTGCATGATCACCTTGACCGTGCGGGCGCGCCGGTCGACGAGACCCGCCGTCTTCAAGGCCTCCAGATCGATGATGTCGGCGTTGAGGCGCGCGAGGTCCCCGAGACGTACTTCATCGGCGAACCGGGCGCTCCGCGAGCGAAAGCCGAACTTTGGCAGACGCCGCTGCAGCGGCATCTGTCCGCCCTCGAAGCCCACCTTGTGATACCCGCCGGCACGCGCGGCCTGACCCTTGTGGCCGCGTCCGCAGGTTTTTCCCAGGCCCGAGCCAATGCCACGGCCGAGACGCTTACGTGCCGTCTTGGCACCCGCGGCCGGTTTGAGGGTATTGAGCCGCATGTCAGACCTCCTCGAGCTCCAAGAGGTAGGCCACCCGCCGGATCATGCCGCGGATCTCCGGTGTGTCGAGGAGCACCCGACTGTGGCCGATGCGACGCAGCCCGAGGCCGGTGACACAGGCCTTGTGAGCCGCCAGACGCCCGATGGTGCTCCGCCGGAGCGTGACGCGCAGCCGCCCGGGCGCCGATGGATCACGGTGCTCGCTCATACGATCTCTTCCACCGACTTGCCGCGCTTCGCCGCATACCAGCCGGGGTCCCTGAGATCGCTCAAGCCTTGCACGGTGGCCCGCACCACGTTGACCTTGTTGGTGGTACCGATGCACTTCCCCACCACGTCTTTGACCCCCGCAACCTCGAACACCGCGCGCATCGCGCCACCGGCGATGATGCCGGTGCCTTCCGGGGCCGGCTGAAAATAGACCTTGGCGGCGCCATGCCGAACCGTCACCGCATGCTGAACGGTGGTGTTGTTCAAGGCGATGCGGCGCATATTGGCGCGCGCCTTCTCCATGGCCTTCTGGATCGCCACCGGCACCTCACGCGCCTTGCCGCGCCCGAAACCCACTCGCCCCGCGCCGTCACCCACGACCGTCAGTGCCGCGAAGCCGAAGATCCGTCCGCCCTTGACGACCTTGGCCACCCGCGCCACGTGCACCAGCTTTTCCAATAACCCGTCGCCGGGATCGGATGGGTTTTGTCCCGCCATGATGGTTCTCGCTTAGACCTGTAAACCGTGCCCGCGTGCGGCATCCGCTAGCGCCTTGATTCGGCCATGATACTTGAAACCCGCTCGGTCGAATGCCGCCCGCTCGACACCCTTGGCCCGGGCCCGCTCGGCCACGGCCTTGCCGACGATTTGGGCCGCCGAGATGTTGCCGCCGAATGGGATGGCCTCGCGCAGGGTCTTGTCGAGCGTGGATGCGCTCGCCACCACCTCGGCCCCATTGGGTGCAATGAGCTGCACATAGATATGCCGCGGCGTGCGGTAGACGCACAGGCGATGGACCACGAGCTCTTTGATCTTGGCGCGCGCCCGCCGTGCCCGGCGCAAACGGCTGTTTTTCTTGTCCATAGCGCCTCTCAGGCCTTCTTTGCTTCTTTGCGTACGATCACTTCGTCCGAGTACTTGATCCCTTTGCCCTTGTAGGGCTCCGGGGGACGGAAGGCGCGAATATTGGCCGCGACCTGCCCGACTTGCTGTTTATCGTTGCCCTCCACCAGGACCTCCGTCACGCTCGGGGTCTTAATCGTGATGCCCTCGGGTATCTCGAGCTTGATGGGATGGGAATATCCCAGGGTCAGATTGAGGGTCTTCCCCTGCACCTGTGCGCGGTAGCCGACGCCATTGATCTCGAGCTTTTTCTTGAAACCACTGGATACGCCGAGGACCATATTGGCCAGCAAGGCCCGATAGGTCCCGGCCATCATGTTGGCGGCCTTGGTCTCGGACCGACGCGCTATCGCTAAAGCGCCCTCGCTCAGCGTCACAGCCACGAGCGGCGACAAAGGTCGCGACATCGTGCCTCGCGTGCCCTTGATGACCACCGATTCGGCACCGATCTCGGCGGCGACGCCGGAGGGCAGAGGGATGGGATTCTTCGCGACCCTGGACATGATTGGCCTCTAACGATGGACTTTAGGCGATGGTTCAGGCGATGGACGTCAGGCGATGTAGCAGATGATTTCCCCGCCCAGGCCCTGGCGGCGCGCCTCACGATCGGTCAGGACCCCGCGCGAGGTGCTGAGGACCGTAACGCCCAAGCCCCCTCGCACCTTGGGGATCGCATCCTTGGCGCGGTACACGCGCAGCCCGGGGCGGCTCACGCGGCGGAGATCCTCGATCACGGGCCTCCCCTCGAAGTATTTGAGCGTGATGGTCAGCGTTCTCAGTGCGTCGTTCGCTTCGCTGCGGAAATCCTCGATATAGCCTTCGCGTTTCAGCACCTCCGCGATCGCCACCCGCTGTTTCGATTCGGGCATCGACACCTCGGCCTTGCGGGCTGCCTGAGCGTTACGAACGCGGGTCAGCATATCGGCGATGGGGTCTTGCATGGTCATGGGAGCATCCTACCTGGCGTCCACGTTCGGGCCGTCACCAGCTCGCCTTGACGAGCCCCGGGACATCGCCGTTCATGGCCGCGATACGCAGCATGTTGCGAGACAGTCCGAACTTGCGATAAAACCCGTGCGGGCGCCCGGTGAGCCGGCAGCGGTTGTGGAGGCGCACCGGGCTCGCGTCGCGCGGCATCTTCTGGATCTTGGTCTGAGCCGCCCGCCGCTCCTCGACACCCAGGGACTTGTCGTTGGCCTGCGCGGACAACTGGGCGCGCCGGGTGGCGAAGCGCTTCACCGTGCGCAGCCGCTGCCGCTCGCGATGGATCACCGAGGTCTTGGCCATGATGCCCGTGCTCCTCCTCTCAGGTCCGCAGGGGAAAATAGAACGCCATGAGGAGGGCGCGCCCCTGCTCGTCGTTGCGCGCGGTGGTGGTGATACAGACATCGAGACCGCGGATCACGTCGATCTTATCGTAATCGATCTCCGGGAAGATGATCTGCTCCTTGACGCCGAAGCTGTAGTTACCGCGGCCATCGAATCCCCGCGCCGGCAGCCCTCGGAAATCACGGATCCGGGGCACCGCGATGTGGATCAGGCGTTCGAGGAACTCGTACATGCGTTCGCGCCGCAGCGTCACCATACAGCCGATGGGCCAGCCGTCCCGGATCTTGAAATTCGCGATCGACTTGCGGGCCTTGGTCACGACCGGCTTCTGGCCCGCGATCCGCTGCAGATCGTCGACCGCGTGCTCGATCACCTTCTTGTCGGCGACGGCCTCGCCGACCCCCATATTCAAGGTGATCTTGCTGATCCGCGGTACCGCCATGCGGCTCCGATAACCGAACTTACGGGTAAGGTCCCCGACCACCGTATCGCGATAGTGTTCGCGGAACTTATTGGCTTTACCCGGCCCGGAGATCGCGCGCCCTGTCTTATGAAAGTCCTCAGACATCTACGACCTCGCCCGTCGACTTGAAATAGCGGACCCTGCGGCCGTCCTCGAGGGAACGGATCCCGACCCGATCCGGCTGCTTGGTCTGGGGGTTGTATAAGGCCACGTTCGAGATATGCACGGGGGCTTCCTTCTGGATGATCCCGCCCGCCGTCCCGGCCCTCGGGTTGCCGCGGGTGTGCCGCTTGACGGTGTTCGCGTTCTCGACCACCACCCGATCGGCACCGATCAAGCGCAATACGGCACCGCGATGGCCTTTGGATCGGCCCGTCGTCACCACCACCTGATCCCCCTTCCTGATCCTTCGCATCGTTCTCGACCTCACAACACCTCGGGTGCGAGCGAGATGATCCGCATGAACCGCTCGCTGCGGAGCTCGCGCGTGACGGGCCCGAAAATGCGCGTCCCGATGGGCTGTAATTGTTTATCCAGCAACACCGCGGCATTGCCGTCGAAGCGCACCAGCGAGCCATCCGGCCGTCGCACCCCCTTCCGGGTCCTCACCACCACGGCATCGTAGACCTCGCCCTTCTTGACCTTGCCACGCGGGATGGCCTCCTTGACGGCGACCTTGATGACATCACCGATCCCGGCATAGCGACGATGCGATCCCCCCAGCACCTTGATACACATGAGCCGCCGGGCGCCGCTGTTGTCGGCGGCATCGAGCGAAGATTGCATCTGGATCATCGGGCCCCCCGGAAACTATCCGGCGGCATCAGAGTTTGTGAAAGAATCGTCGCGAGCGAAGGGAGGTCGCGTTCCGCCGGAGCGCAGGAACCGGAGTGTATATTGAAATACATGAGGATTCCGAGCACCGCCGGAACGCGAGATCCCGAGCGCAGTAGGTTTTTTCACAAACTCTGAGGCCTTGCCCGTTGCCGAGCGGCGCAATCATCCTCGAGCTTCGTGAGGTCTCGAAGTCGTTCGGCACGGTCTCGGTCCTGGCGCCGATCACGCTGTCGGTGGCACGCGGCCGGAGCACAATCCTCATCGGTCCGAGCGGCTGCGGGAAGAGCACCCTCTTGCGCCTCATGCTGGGACTGCTCCGGCCCGACGCCGGCTCGGTCTATTTCCGCGGCGTCGAGCTTGCGCCTCACAACGTCCGCGAACTGCGCCAGGCGATGGGCTATGTGGTGCAGGACGGCGGCCTGTTTCCACACCTGAGCGCCGCCGGCAACGTCTCCCTCATGGCCCGCCACCTCGGCTGGGACGCGGCCCGGATACGGGGGCGCCTCAATGGTCTCACGACCCTGACCCGCTTCCCCCGCGAGGCCCTGGCGCGCTACCCGGCACAGCTCTCCGGCGGGCAGCGACAGCGCGTCGGCCTCATGCGCGCGCTCATGCTCGACCCGGAGATCCTGCTCCTCGATGAACCGCTCGGGTCCCTCGATCCGCTGGTGCGGGCCGAGCTCCAGGAGGATCTGGCGGAGGTGTTCCGCTCGCTCGGCAAGTCCGTGGTCATGGTCACCCACGACCTCGCCGAGGCGGCCTTCTTCGGCCACGAGATCGTACTGTTACGTGACGGTCGGATCGTTCAGCGGGGAGTCGTCGAAGACCTGTTGAACGCGCCGGCCGATCCCTTCGTGACCCGCTTCATCCGGGCGCAGCGGCGCTTCGACGGTGGTTCCCCTTGACGGGATGGAGCCGCGCCGCCGCCGCGGTGGCGCTCTGCCTCGTCGGCGGGCCTGATGGGGTCGCCACGGAGGCCGCCCTGCGTGTGGGATCGAAGTCGTTCACCGAATCCGTGATCGTGGGGGAGATCGTGGCGCAGGCGGCGCGCGCGGCCGGCGTCCCGGTCGAGCACCGGGCGGGCCTCGGCGGGACGCGGCTGGTGTGGAATGCGCTCGAGACGGGCGAGATCGACGTCTACCCCGAGTACACGGGCACCATCGTCGAGGAGATCCTGTCCGGCGAGCGGCCCGCCGCCGGGTCGCACTCCGAGACATGGCTGCGCGAGCGCCTGGCGGCTCGCGGCTTGGTGTTGTCCGCGCCGCTCGGCTTCGACAACGGCTACGCCCTGGCCATGCCCGAGGCGCTCGCCGGGCGACTCGGCGTGCGCTCGATCTCCGATCTCCAGCGGCACCCGGCGTTGCGCCTCGGATTCAGCAGCGAGTTCATGAACCGGCGTGAGGGCTGGCCGACACTGCGCGAGCGCTACCGCCTCCCCCAGCGCGAGGTGCGCGGGCTGGAGCATGATCTCGCTTACCGGGGACTCGCCTCGGGGGCCATCGACGTGACCGATGCCTACACCACCGATCCCCAGATCCGCCGGTACGGACTGCGCCTCTTGCGCGATGATCTGGGGCACTTCCCGCGCTACGACGCAGTCCTGGTGTACCGTGCGGACGCGCCGGGGCGCTGGCCGGCCGCGTTCCGGGCCATCGCGCGCCTCGAGGGCGCCATCGACACCGAGACCATGGCAGACCTGAACGGCCGTGCCCAGGGTGGTGGTCTGTCGGAGAGCGCCGCGGCGACCCTGTTTCTCGCACAGCGAATGGGGATCGCGGCGCCGCCACCGGGCGGTGGACGGATAGACCGGATCCTGGTGCACACAGCGGAGCACCTCAAGCTCGTCGGCGTGTCGCTGACCCTCGCGATCGCGGTGGCGGTCCCGCTCGGGGTCCTGGCCTTCCGGCGCCCGCGCCTGGGCCAGGCGGTGCTTGCCGTGGTCGGCGTGATCCAAACCATTCCGTCCCTCGCGCTCCTGGTCTTCATGATCCCGCTCCTCGGGATCGGGGCCGTACCGGCTACGGTGGCGCTGTTCCTCTACAGCCTGCTCCCCATCGTGCGCAACACCCACGCGGGCCTGGCGAGCATCCCCGGCGCCGTGCGCGAGTCGGCGGAAGCGCTCGGCCTGCCGCCGATGGCCGTCCTGCGGCTCGTGGAGCTGCCCATGGCGGGGGGCTCGATCCTGGCCGGCATCAAGAGCGCGGCGGTGATCAACGTGGGGACCGCCACCCTCGGGGCGCTCATCGGCGCGGGCGGCCTGGGGCAGCCAATCCTCACCGGCATCCGCCTCGACGACGTGGGGCTCGTGCTCGAGGGCGCGGTGCCGGCGGCCCTGCTCGCGCTCCTCGTGCAGGGGCTCTTCGATCTCGCCGAGCGCGCCCTGGTGCCGCGCGGGCTCAGGCTCACGTCGGAGGATTGAGGCGGCTCGTGCGTTACGATTCGGCCCGTCCGCGGATCCGCTTGCCATGCGCGCCTGCGGCACCTCGCCGAGCAGGTCAAGATCCGGAAAGGTCTTTGCGCGGCCGACTGAGCCGGACGGCAAGTACGGCGGCACCGCTTTGTAGGCGTTCCACCGCATGCGTTCACCTCCGCGCCCCGCCGCGCCTTGCCGGTCGCTGCAGATCGACCGGCACAGGCGCCCGCCCAATCACCGCCCGGCCCGTACGACGATACATTGCTTGTTGACAATTCGCATTGAAATTCCTACCCTTCGTGAATATTTTAGGTCCCACGTACCCCGCGGGGAACCGGTCGGGACTGAGCGCCACAAGCGGTCAGAGAACGGCCAAAACGTGCTTGTCGGTAAAGCCGGCAAAGGATTTCAACCGCGCGGCGTGCGCCGTCGTGTGGAGGGTTTTTATGTCTTCGTCAGACGCCTATGAGAATGGCACGAATGGCAACTCCTTCTGGGGGCAAGGGTATACGAGTGCTTTTGAAGGTATAGCGCATGCGGATGGTGAGGCAGCGCGGGCGGCTGCAAATGCTGCCAGCACTAGTACCATCCCATACTACCGTCCCGTCCCAACGAATGTTTCGGTCTGCAGCGGTGGTGGAGGGACAAGTAGCGGCGACGCGGCCACCGTAATAGGATGGATCGTAGCAATTATCGTATTGGGAGCCATTTTTGGCGGTGGAGACAAGAAAGACAGCGTGTCGACAACCCGAACAGCG
>JACCXJ010000119.1 GCA_013697045.1 Gammaproteobacteria bacterium
ATGGCGATGAGCGTCCGGGAGCGGCGTCGGGAGCACGCGACCCTGCGCGTCCTGGGCTTCGGGCCGGTTCGGATCATGGGCCTGATCCTCGGGGAGTCGCTCGCCATTGCCCTCCTGGGCGGGGTCCCGGGCGTGCTCTTGAGCTATCCCGCGGCGGCGGTGTTTGCGGCCGAGGTCGGGACGCTATTCCCGGTGTTCGAGGTGTCCGACGAGACCGCGGGGCTCGCCATCGGCTGCGCGGCGGCGGTCGGGGTGCTGGCGGCGCTGCTCGCCGCGCCGCAGGCGGTGCGGCTCCCCATCGTCATCGGGCTCAGGGGGATGGGTTGATGGCCGGCGTCCCCTACCATTACATCCTTCGCAACCTGTGGGTCCGCAAGCTCACCACCTTGCTCACGGCCGGCGGCATGGCGCTCGTGGTGTTCGTGTTCGCGGCGGTCCTCATGCTGTCCGAGGGACTCAAGGCCACCCTGGTCGATACCGGCAGCCGGGACAACGTGGTCATCATCCGCCGCGGGGCGGAGACCGAGGTCCAAAGCGGCATCGATCGAGACCAGGCCGCCCTCCTCGAGACGTACCCGGAGGTGGCCGTGTCGCCCCGGGGTCGACCCTCCGTGTCGCGCGAGGTGGTGGTCCTGATGGTGCTCTCCAAACGCGGCAGCGCTAAACCTTCCAATGTCACACTCAGGGGCTTATCCGAGATCGGGCTTGCGCTCCGGCCACAGGTGCGGGTCAAGGCCGGTCGCATGTTCCGACCCGGCACCTCGGAGATCGTGGCCGGCGAGCGCATCGCGGACGGCTTTGTCGACGCGGGCCTCGGCGAGAGGCTGCGTTTCGGGGGCAGACAGTGGACCGTGGTCGGCATCTTCGAGGCCGGCGGGAGCGGCTTCGAATCGGAGATCTGGGGCGATGTCGAGCAGTTCATGCAGGCGTTCCGGCGCGGGGCGTATTCCTCGGTGATCCTGCGCTTGGATAGGCGCGCGCATCTCGATCCCTTGCGCGCCCGCATCGCCTCGGACCAGCGCCTCAATCTGGAGGCCCAGCCGGAGACGGACTTCTACGCCGAGCAGTCCGAGGTCATGGTGAAATTCCTCAATGTCCTCGGCACGGCCCTCTCGGTCACCTTCTCGCTCGGGGCGGTCATGGGCGCCATGACCACGATGTATGCCTCGGTCGCCCACCGGACCGCCGAGATCGGCACCCTCCGGGCATTGGGTTTCCAGCGCCCCGCCATTCTGCGCGCGTTCCTCACCGAATCGCTATGTCTAGCCCTCTTCGGCGGGGCGCTCGGGCTCGCCCTGGCCTCGACGCTCGGGGCCATCACCGTCTCGACCATGAACTGGCAGACCTTCTCGGAGCTGGCTTTCCGTTTCACTATGACCTTCGAGATCGTGGCGAAGGCCCTCTGCTTCGTGCTGGCCATGGGCCTTCTGGGCGGATTCCTGCCGGCGCTCCGAGCGGCCCGCCTCGGCATCGTCGAGGCCCTGCGCGCGTCCTGAGCAAGAGCGGCCCCGGCCCCCCTGCCAATACGACTCCTCATGACATCCCCGGAGCCGGGAGGGGATCGCTTGGCACCCCTGCCGTATAATGCGACGGCGTTCGATCCTGACAATAATAGGGGGAGACCATGGCCGCACTTCTCGTCTTGCTCGTCATCGTCGCGGGGGGGTGGGCACTCGCTTACTTCTCGGTACCGCTTCTTCGCTGGACGCTTGCGGGAGGGCTCTTACTCTTGGTGGTGTCGCTCGCCGCGCCGGCCTGGTGGCTCTACCCTCTTTGGCTCATCTGGGGCTTGGTCGCCCTCGCCAATTTTCCGCTGATACGCCAGCACCTCTATATGGCGCCCATGCTGCGCGTCTTCCGCGGGCGTCTGCCGTCCGTCTCGGCGACCGAGCGCGAGGCCTTGGAGGCCGGTGGGGTATGGTGGGATGCGGAGCTGTTCTCGGGACACCCGCACTGGCAGCGCTTTCTGGAGTTCCCCAAGGCGCGGCTGACCGAGGTCGAGCAGGCGTTTCTGGACGGTCCCGCCGAGGAGCTCTGCCGGATGCTGGACGACTGGCGGATCACCTTCGATCTGAAGGACCTCCCGCCCAATGTCTGGGCCTTCATCCGGCGCAATCGGTTCTTCGGGATGATCATCCCGACGGAGTACGGCGGGCTCGGGTTTTCCGCCGAGGCGCATTCCCAGGTGGTCGCCAAGGTCGCGTCCCGCTCCGGGAGTGCGGCGGTCACCGTGATGGTGCCCAATTCCCTGGGCCCCGCGGAATTGCTGCTGCATTACGGCACCGACGCCCAGAAGTCCCATTACCTGCCGCGCCTCGCCGACGGACGCGAGATCCCCTGCTTTGCGCTGACCAACCCCTACGCCGGATCGGACGCCTCTTCGATCCCCGATAAGGCCGTGGTGTGCCAGGGGGAATACCAGGGGCAGCAGGTGCTCGGCATGCGCGTGACCTGGGAGAAGCGTTATATCACCCTGGCCCCGGTCGCGACCGTGCTCGGGCTCGCCTTTCAGCTCTATGACCCCGAACGGCTCCTAGGTGGTGAGGATTATCTCGGGATCACCCTGGCCCTCATCCCGACCGGCCACCCGGGGGTCCGGATCGGGCGCCGCCATTACCCCCTCAAGCAGGCCTTCCAGAACGGCCCGACCTCGGGGACCGAGGTATTCATCCCCATGGACATGGTCATCGGCGGGCGCGCACAGATCGGGCAGGGCTGGCGCATGCTCATGGAGCGGCTGGCGGTCGGGCGTTCCATTTCGCTCCCGGCGTTGGCGGCGGCGGCCATCAAGTTCTGCGCGCGCAACGCCGGTGCCTATGCCAGGGTCCGCAAGCAGTTCAAGCTCCCCATCGGGCGCTTCGAGGGGATCGAGGAGGTGCTCGCCCGCATCGCCGGCGATGCCTACGCCGTCGAGGCGGCGCGGCGCCTGACCACCGCAGCCCTCGACCAGGGGTTCGAGCCGGCCGTGATCTCGGCGCTCCTCAAGTACCAGACCACCGAGCGCCAGCGCCAGGCCATCAACGATGCCATGGACATCCATGGCGGCCGCGCGATCTGCGAGGGGCCCAGCAATTATCTGGCGAATGCCTACCAGGGTGTGCCGGTGTCGATCACGGTCGAGGGGGCGAACATCCTGACGCGCAGCCTCATCGTCTTCGGTCAGGGTGCCATCCGCTGCCACCCGTGGGTGTTTAAGGAACTCGAGGCGGCGCTGGACACGGATCCGGCCCGGAGTCTTGCGGCGTTCGATACGGCCATCTCCGGCCATGTCGGGTACCTGCTGAACAACCTCGCCCAGGGGGCCTTCCACCACCTGACCTTGGGGCGGTTCATGACCGTGCCGAGGACCGGCCCCGTGGCACGCTACTACGCGGGGATCAGTTGCGCGAGCCTGGCCTTCGCGCTCATGGCCGACGGCGCGCTCTTGGTCCTCGGCGGGCAGCTCAAGCGCCGCGAACGCCTGTCCGGGCGCTTCGCCGACGTCCTGTCGGAGATGTACTTCGCCAGCGCGGTCCTCAAGCGCTACGAGGACGACGGGTGCCCGGCCGAGGACCTGCCGCTCGTGGACTACGCCTGCCAACGCTCGCTGCACGTGATCGAAGAGCGCCTCGCGGACATCCTCGACCACTTCCCGTCCCGCCCCCTCGGGTGGGTGCTGAAGCGCATCGTGCAGCCGTTCGGCATGCGTCATCACGGGCCGGACGACCCCCTCGGCCAAGCGGTCGCGGCGCTCCTGCTTGCCCCCTCGTCAGCGCGGGAGCGGCTCACGGCGGGGATCTACGTGAACCGCGACCCCGCGGACGTGACCGGGCGGCTGGAGCACGCCTTCGATCTGATCATCCAGGCCGACGCCATCGAGGCTCGCATCCAGTCCGCTGCCCGCGCCGGACAGCTCGGCACGGCGAGCGGCCGCGAGATGTGGCTCGCGGCAGAGCGCGCCCAGGTCATCGGAGACGGGGAGGTAGCGACCTTGGAGGCCGCGGACAAGGCGGTGCGGGCCGCCATCGACGTGGACGATTTTGCGCCGGAGGAACTGACGGGGCATGCCGCGGTCGAGGTCCCGATGGCCAGTACGGCGTAGGTAGGCACTGCC
>JACCXJ010000143.1 GCA_013697045.1 Gammaproteobacteria bacterium
TTCATCCAACACCGACACAAGCGATCGGTACTTCGACTCGATCTGCTCTACCGTGGACGCAATCTGCATCCCGCTTTAAAGCACATCTCTCACACTTTATCAAGTTATTTCTGCGCGATGCCTTACGGCATTCGTGCGGAGCACATTCTCGGATTCGATAATTGCGTCACAGGGCGGTGGGGACTATGGATACATGCCACATGTTCTCTCCACTCTATCCCATTTGCTTCTCGGTGCCGGGCTTGGAGGCTTGTTAGGGTCTTGGGTGGCGTTGCTTGCGTATCAGAGCATGTTCCTAAGAATGTTGGTGGGTTCTCTGTTGGAGGGTGTTCGAGTCATTCCTCCGCTGATTATTATTCCGTTTGTCCTTATCGTTGGTGGCCCTACGGAGGTCGGCCAAGTCATTGTAGCCATGGTCTTCGCAGCCCTGTCAATGTTTGTGTACGCCATAAACGCGCTCGAGAATGTCCCACGGCAGTTTCGGATAATCGGACAGCTTCTTGCTGCCTCTCGATGGCAGATCATTACGACCGTAGAGATACCAGCAATTGTGCCAGAGCTATTGGGAGGTGCTCGCATAACGCTTGCCTTGACTCTAGGGATCGTTGTCGTAGCCGAGTATCTCGGCGCCCCATCTGGCATCGGAAGAGTGCTTAAGTTCGCGATCTCTTTCTCTAACGTGGAACTCATCGTTGTCGGGATGATGTGGGCAGGCATCATAGGCGTGGCTGGTAACCAAGCATTGGGGGCCATCATTGGGGTATTTGCTAGGTGGCGCTAGTAGAGAGGATTAAACGCCTTCTTCGTGGTCGCGCCCAGTCTCGTGGAGTTGGGGGCGCGGGTGGTGGTGCTTGATCTCTGTGCCCCGGTCGCGTTACCACCCGGAGCCGCCTATGTCGAGGCCGACGTGGGTTGCGAGGGTTCCAAGGCCGCAGCTTACCGTGCCATGGACATTTCGTCGACTTGAGGAATAACCCCACCTTTCTTGCTGGTCACTTGGGGTGTACGGTTTGGGTTTCCGGTGAAGGTCGTCGAAGGAGGCTTTCAAAGATGCTGCCGATCTGGCAGGTATCCTCGTCTCCGCGTGGTGTGGGCGCGTGTGCGGCGGGCCGCCATTCGAGAGCTTGAGGAGACGGCTCTGCCTATCGTCTTCCTCAAAAAGATTACGCGAAGGACATAAACCATGCCAGTTATGAACGAGGAAATCGGGTTTGAACACAAAGGCATTGGAGACATGCTTGCCCACAACCGTCTCCGCGTGCCCCTGAATCAGCGAGAATACTCCTGGGAAGACGAGCATGTCCGCGACCTGCTTTCGGACTTCGCTAACGCTATTGCGAACAACAAGGCAACCTATTTTCTGGGAACCATCGTCCTCACGCGCGGCGACGGAGAGATTCCTGAGGTATCCGACGGGCAGCAGCGACTGGCGACAACTACGATCCTACTTGCCGCTATCCGCGATTACTTCTTCCGGAATAACGATCATCTGCGGGCGCAGTCTATCGAGACGGATTGTCTCCAGACTACTGACATCAATACCACTGAAACTGTCCCAAAGCTCCGGCTCAACGTTGACGACAACGAGTTCTTTAAGAAGCGGATACTCGCCAATCCGAGTTCGCCCGATCGACAAATCCCGGCCATCCCTGTCTCTCACAAGAAGATCGCCAGAGCCGCCGAGATCGCAGCACAGCATGTGCGGGACATCCTAGAACCCTACAACGAAGTCGCGAAGACACAACGTCTTCTCGAATGGGTGCGGTTCGTCCGAAGCGGGGCGCAGGTCATTATTCTACGGGTCCCAGATCATCTGAATGCCTTCATGATGTTCGAGACGCTCAATGACCGGGGGCTCAAGGCATCACAGGCAGACCTCCTCAAGAACCATCTTCTAAGCTACGCAAATGAACAGATTGCTGAAGCACAGCAGAGATGGGCCAGGACCCTCGGCGTTTTGGAGTCGCTTGGGCAGGGCGACATTATGGTCAGCTACCTTCACCATCTCCTGATAACCATGTCCGGTCCGACCAAGGAGCGAGAGGTTTTTGATAAGGTTCGCCAGTTTGCGAATAGCCAGAGCCGTGCGCTTGAGTTTCTCAGTGATCTTTCCGGAGGTGCGAATGATTACGCTGCCCTCTTCAACTCGGACCATAAGAAGTGGAACGAGTACGGCACGAGCACGCGTAAGCACATCGCCACCATCAACCGCGATCTGCGGGTCGCCCAGATTCGTCCTCTGATGCTTGCGGTGGCTCGTAACTTCTCGGTGAAGGAGGCGCAGAAGGTGTTCCGCCTCTTCGTCGCCTGGTCTGTTCGATTCCTTATCGTGGGCGGTCGCGGCGGCCTGCTTGACCGCAACTATGCTCTACGCGCACAGGACATCGGCGACAAGCAGATCAAGACAGCCGAAGAACTGACCAAAGCGATGATCGACATCATCCCGAGCGACGCGCTCTTTGAGACAGCTTTCAGCGAAGCCCGCGTTTCGCTGGTGCACCTCGCTCGGTACTACCTGCGGGCCCTTGAACTAAAGGCGAAGGGAGATTCCGAGCCCGAATGGGTCCCAATGGAGGAGGAGCAATTCATCAATATTGAGCACAACCTTCCACAGAATCCACAAGCAGCGTGGCCTGACATCGACCCGGAAACAGCTGATGTTTACTACAAGCGCATCGGCAATATGGTGATCCTGCAAGCGAGACGCAACTCGATCATTGGGAACAGCCCGTTTGCCGAGAAAAAGTTGGCCCTTGGCGCGTCAACGTTCACCCTCACCTCTGAGACTGCGGCGCACGACGCGTGGGGCGTCAACGAAATCGACGAGCGGCAGAAGCGACTTGCAAAACTGGCAGTTGAAACGTGGCCAATCAAATACTGACAGCCCCTGCTACTCGCTATCCAGGGTAGATTCGTTTGCAAGACCGGAGTGCTGGGTTTGTGGGGGCTCTAGGGTTGGCATCCGGTGCTCTTCGCGTCCATCGAAGTCGACCTCCCCGCGGGCCGGGTGGGCTCGCGGAGGTGTTCGAGGATGCGCTAAATCGACCCCCGGTCAGTGCGGGGACAGCATCGCTGCAGGCGTGGGCTAGACTATCTGGAGGGGACCGGTATCCCTGGGCGGGGATGGTTGGCGTGAGACTGCAAGGCGCACGGGCGGTGGTGACGGGGGGTGCGTCGGGCCTCGGGCTTGCGGTCGTCGAGAGGCTCGTGGAGCTGGGGGCGCGGGTGGTGGTGCTCGATCTCCGTCCCCCGGTCGCGTTACCACCGGGAGCCGCCTATGTCGAGGCGGACGTGGGTTCCGAGGCCGCGGCCGACCGTGCTATGGCCGAAGCGGTCGACGTGCTCGGGGGGCTCACGCTCGCCGTCTGCTGTGCCGGGATCTCCCATCGCGGGCGGGTGGTGGGCAGGGAAGGGCCGATGGCGCAGGCGGACTTCGCGCGCGTCGTCACGGTCAATCTAGTCGGCACCTTCCTAGTGTGCCGCGCCGCGGCCACTGTCATGCAGCACAACGATCCGGAATCGGATGGAGAACGTGGCGTCATCGTCAAAACGGCCTCCATCGCCGCTTTCGATGGACAGATCGGGCAGGTCGCCTATGCCGCCTCCAAGGGCGGGGTGGTGAGCCTGACCTTGCCGCTCGCCCGTGAATTCGCGAGCTTCGGGGTAAGGGTCGTCTGCATCGCCCCGGGGGTCTTCGAGACCCCGATGGTGGCGTCCCTCACGGAGACCGTCCGTGCGGGCCTGCTCAACCAGGTGCCGTTTCCCAAACGCTTCGGGACCCCCGCGGAGTTTGCGGCACTCTGCTGCCACATCTACGAAAACCCCATGCTGAACGGCGCGGTGATCCGGCTCGATGGGGCCTTGAAGATGAGCGCGAAATAGCCCATGACTCAACCCCCATGACCCAACCAGTTTGGAGCCCTTCCGCGGCCCGTGTCGCAGGGGCCAGGCTCACGCGTTTCATCGCGGACCTCGGCGAGCCGGCGGTGTCCGACTACCCCTCGCTGTACGCCTGGTCCCTCCAGGACCCCGAGTCGTTCTGGGCCGCCGTGTGGCGCTTTTGCGGGGTCGTGTCGGGGCGCAGGTGGGACCGGGTACTCGAAGGCGGTGACCGCATGCCGGGCGCCCGGTGGTTCCCGGGCGCTACCCTCAATTTCACGGAGAACCTGATGGGCGCGGCCGACGAGCGGCCGGCGCTCGTGTTTCGCGCGGAATCGGGCGAGCGTCGCGAGCTGTCACGTGCCGAGTTGCATCGGGACGTGGCGCGGCTCGCCGCGGGGCTCCGGGCCGCTGGCGTCGGGGTCGGGGATCGCGTCGCGGGCTATCTGCCAAACGTCCCCGAGACCGTGTGTGCCATGCTGGCCACCGCGAGCCTCGGGGCCGTGTGGTCCTCGTGCTCGCCCGAGTTCGGCGCCCGAGGAATCCTCGACCGCTTCGGCCAGATCCGGTCGAAGGTGCTGTTCGCGGTCGAGGGCTATCGCTACAACGGCCACTCCGTCGAGGTGCGCGAGCGCTTGCGCGAGGTGTTGCCGCGCCTGTCGCGACTCGAGCGACTGGTCATCGTCCCCTATGCCGATCACGGCGTAACGCTCCCCGGCGCCGTCTCCTATGCCGGGTTCGGGGATCGCGAGGCGCCTCTGGACTTTGCCCAGATGCCCTTCGATCACCCGCTCTATATCCTGTATTCGTCGGGGACGACCGGCGCCCCCGGGCGCGTATCCGCGCGCCAATTCATTCGCCGAAAGTGTCACCGACGAATAATGGAATATCGCTCCCCCAATGACCCGGCAACACGCCTTGTTTCACGTAACGATGAAGACTTGAACAGGGCCAGTCGTTCACCCGCTGCACGTAACCGTGCTTCACCGGGTTCCAATGGATATAATCGATAGGGCGGCAAAAGTCTGCTTGATCACGGATGCAATGCCCCCAAAACCGATGTTGCCAGAACGTGCTTTGGTTCCGTTTCCTGCGGCGCGCATCCAGCCATTCAGGCCGGGTGAGTGTCGCACCGGTACCGCTACTTGACGATCCGCTTGATGACACGCCAACGGTGGGAGAAATCGTGTTCTCTAGGCGGCACATGCGTGTGATCGGGCAACAACACCCAGGCCTCAAGCGCAAACGGATGGGACAACGGATCCTTACGATCGTCTTCCGCAGGGCGCACGCACATTCGCGTCGGCGTGAAACATTTACGGGGTGAAAAAAGCTATCGCCTGGTACGTAGCCACGACGGTAATCGGGCATCACGAAACTATACCGCCGAAGAAAGGCGCGGGCACGCGCCCTACGCCAACTCTGTCTGTCAGGCCCTCCTTGTC
>JACCXJ010000162.1 GCA_013697045.1 Gammaproteobacteria bacterium
TGGAGCGGGAAAGGCCGGCCAGGCAGCAAGCGGCAGAGGCGCAGGCGGAGCGCGACAAGCTGGAGCGAGAAAAGCTCGCTCGGCAGAAGGCGGAGCAGGCGGAACGCGAGAAGCAGGAGCGCGAAACGGCGCTCGCGGCCCAGCAGAAGGAGCAGGCGGAGGCCCGCCGCCGCGAGCAGCAGCTCGCGGATCTGCGCAAGAAGGCGAGGTCGGCGCTGGCCGGCAACCGGCTGACCAGCCCCGGGGGTGATAATGCCGTGGAGCTTGCCGGCCAGATGCTCACCCTGGATAAGGGCCGCAACGAAGGCCTTCAGATCCTCCAGGAGGTGGTAGGCCGCTATGTGGCGATGGGTGAGTTGGCCGTCGCCGGCGACGATCTCGCGGTAGCGGACGGTCATTATCGGGCCGCCGAGCGCGTCGTGAAAGGTTACCGGTTGCCGGACGTGGAACTTCGTCGCCTGGATCGGCGTCTTAACGCCAAACGACAAGAGATCGCCGAAGTGGAACGGCGTGCGCGTGAGAAGCGGACGCCGATCGTCTCGCCACCGCCGCCGGAAGTTTCGGCCCCGGCGGATCCGCCAAAGAAGGCGGAGGGGGAGAGGTCGAAGGTATTCGTGCCTCCTTCGTTCTAGATTATTGCAGAACCCGGCTGTACAAGACGAAGCCGACGATGTAGAAAGAGAAGCGTCCCTTCTCTCACGGGGGGAGACCGGTTAGGATGAGGGAAATTTCCAATGTGTTTGGGCAGGTTCAGCTTGTTTCGTAGTCTCGATATGACCATGATGTCAACCAATGTCCGGCGTGGAATGCTCGCGGGCGTATTCGTGCTCGCGGCCTACCCGGGGCTCTCCCCGGGCGCCGAACAGAAGCGCCCTGCTCCATCCACCCGCATCGCAGCCATTCTCGTCCAGGCGGAGCGCGCCTTGGCGGAGGATCGGCTGACCCTGCCCTCGGGCCATAATGCCGTCTCCTATGCCCAAGAGGTGCTGGACCTCGCGCCCGGCCACCCCGCAGCCCAAGGGATCCTTCGCGCCGTCGTCACACGCTACGGGCTCATCGCCGGTGCCGCTGTGGACCGGGCCGAGGCGCTGAGGCGTCAGGAACTGGCCAGGGCGCGGGCGTATCGGTCGCGGGGAGAGGGCGTGGCGCATCGGTTCAACCTCAGCACGGTGCCCTTGAGCGCCGTCGCGGAGCGCATGGATGGCGTGGAGGCTCGTCCCCGTGAGGCGAGCGGGGTGGCCGGCCAGCCCCCGGGGCACCGGGTGCTCGCCCGATTGGTCGGTAAGTATCTGTATGAGAGTGAGGTCGCACTGGAGGATGGCCGGGTGCAGGATGCCCGGCGCTACTGGGAGGTCGCCGCTCAGATCGCGAGGGATCACCGGGTTTCGAATCCAGGGCTCGATGGGATCGAGCGCCGTGTCGCCGCGGCCGAGCAGGAACGGGACGAGCGCCGTGTCGCCGCGGCCGAGCAGGAACGGGACGAGAGCCGGGTCGGGGCGCGTGAGGCCGCCCGCGTTTCTGCGCAGGGCCGGTTGCTCAAGGCCGTGTTCATTCCACCCAGCTTCTAGCCCACATTTCTCACCACCACACCCTACGGCACTGCTGAGTGCCGGTCGCTCGGGAGCAGGGGATCGTCGGTGAACCCGGTCCTCTTCAGGCGCCCGCGCCGCATGCGGCGCGATGCCTTTTCCCGCAGGCTCATGCGGGAGCACCGCCTCACTGCAGATGATCTCATCTGCCCCCTATTCGTCGTGGAAGGCGAGGGCAGGCGCGAGCCCATCGGCTCCATGCCCGGGATCGAGCGCCTGAGCCTCGATCTCCTGTTGGCGGAGGCCCAAGAGCTCGCACGTCTCGGCATACCGGCCTTGGCCGTGTTCCCCGTGCCCGAACCCGAGGCGAAGAGCGCCGACGGCCGGGAGGCCTACAACCCCGAGGGTCTCGTGCAGCGCGCGGTGCGGGCCTTGAAGGCCACCGTGCCCGGTCTCGGGGTCATCACCGATGTCGCCCTCGATCCTTACACCACCCACGGGCAGGACGGGCTCATCAATGAGCAGGGTTACGTCTTGAACGATGCCACCGTGGAGATCCTCGCCCAGCAGGCGCTCTCGCACGCACGCGCGGGGGCCGATGTGGTCGCGCCCTCGGACATGATGGACGGGCGTGTCCAGGCGATCCGTGAGGTCCTGGAGGGCGAGGGTTACGTGAATACCCGGATCCTGGCCTATTCGGCCAAGTATGCCTCCGGTCTTTACGCTCCGTTCCGGGATGCCGTGGGATCGCGGGGCGCTCTCGGCGGTGGTGATAAGCTGAGCTACCAGATGGACCCGGCCAACAGTGACGAGGCGCTCCGCGAGGTCGCCCTGGATATTGCCGAGGGCGCCGACATGGTGATGGTGAAGCCGGGGCTCCCGTATCTCGACATCGTCTATCGCGTCAAACGCCGTTTCGGTGTGCCGACCCTGGTCTATCAGGTCAGCGGCGAGTACGCCATGATCGTCGCGGCGGCCGGGAACGGCTGGCTCGACGAGCGCGCCGTGGTCCTGGAGTGCTTACTTGCCTGCAAGCGAGCGGGTGCGGATGCCATCCTGACCTATTTCGCCAAGAAGGCGGCGCAGTGGTTGGCCTGACGCGGTTGCCACGGGGGGCCGGGCTAGACATCCTGCATTCCCAGCTCCTGGATCTTGCGAGTCAGGGTGTTGCGGCCCCAGCCAAGGAGCTTGGCCGCGTCCTGCCGGCGCCCGCCGGTCCTTTCCAGTGCGGTCGAGATCATCACCCGCTCGAAGCTCGGCACGGCCTTGTCGAGGATCTGCCGTTCGCCCCGTGCCAGGGCCTGTTCCGCCCAGCGCCGCAACACGGCCTCCCAGTCGTCGCGCTCACCGTTGACTGGGACCTGGCGCAACTCCGGCGGCAAGTCCTCCAGGTGGATCTCCTGGGCCGGCGCCATGACCGTGAGCCAGCGACACACGTTTTCCAGCTGGCGTACATTGCCGGGCCAATGGTAAGTGGTCAAGTAACTGCCCGCATCGGGGTGCAGCACCTTGGCCTCGACGGCCAGTTCGCGCGCCGCGGCCACCAGGAAGTGATCGGCGAGCAGCGGGATGTCGCTGCGCCGCTCGCGCAGCGGCGGGATGCGCAGTCGAATCACGTTCAGGCGGTGGAACAGGTCCTCACGGAAGCCGCCCTCCTGGACGCGCTGATCGAGGTCCTCGTGGGTGGCGGCGATGACGCGCACATCGACCTTGAGGGGCTCGTGCCCGCCCACACGGTAAAACTGACCGTCGGCCAGGACCCGCAAGAGCCGGGTCTGGAGCTCGGGGGGCATGTCGCCGATCTCGTCGAGGAACAGCGTGGCGCCGTTGGCCTGCTCGAAACGTCCGATGCGCTGGCTGCTGGCCCCGGTGAAGGCGCCGCGCTCGTGGCCGAACAGCTCCGATTCCAGCAATTCGCGCGGGATAGCGGCGGTGTTGAGGGCGACGAAGGTACGCTCGGCGCGCGGGCTGTGACGGTGCAGGGCGCGCGCCACCAGCTCTTTCCCGGTCCCCGATTCGCCCGTCAAGAGCACTGTGACATGAGAGCGTGACAGTCGCCCGATGGCCCGAAACACCTCCTGCATCGCGGGCGCCGCGCCAATGATCTCGGGCTCCCCGCTGCGCCCGGCCCCCGCGATTCCGGGGCTTTGGATAGGCACCGGTCGCTGGCGGACCGCGCGGCGCACGATGGCGATCGCCTCATCGACGTCGAAGGGCTTCGGCAGGTACTCGAACGCGCCGCCCTGAAACGCCGCCACGGCCCGTTCCAGATCGGCGTAGGCGGTCATGATGATGATCGGAACCTCTGCGAATCGGCGGTGTACGTAGTCGAGCAGGGACAGGCCGTCCGTGCCCGGCATGCGGATGTCGCAGACGATGGCGTCGGGGGGGCCGTTCGCGAGCTTGCGGATCGCGCTGTCGGCATTTTCGAAGCTGACGACGTGCATATCCACGCGCGTCAAGGCCTTCTCCAACACCCAGCGGATCGCGCGGTCATCATCGATGACCCAGATTTCATCTTGAATGCTCATGGTTTTCGAGCCATATCAGAGAGTGGGCAGGCGGACCGTGAAGCGTGTCTCGCCCGGTTTGGATGTGAATTCGATGAGCCCCCCGTGGCCGTAGATGAGGGCCTGGGCGATCGAGAGGCCGAGGCCGGTGCCGTCGGCCCGGCCGCTGACCATGGGGTAGAAGATATCGTCGCGGACCTCCGCGGGCACGCCCGGCCCATCGTCGATGATGTCGATGCGGATCACCATCCGGTAGCGGTTGACGCCGATGGTGACCTGGCGATCGGCGCGCGTCCTCAGCAGCACTTTTCCAATCCCGCACAGGGCCTGCACGGCGTTGCGCACCATATTGAGGAAGGCCTGGATCAACTGATCGCGGTCGGCGAGCAGCGCTGGCAGGCTCGGGTCGTAGTCCCGCTCCACCGTCAAGGTGGGCGGACCCTCGGCGCTCACCAGTGTGCGCACGTGCTCCAGGACCTCGTGGATGTTGATGGTGCGTTTGTGCGGGCGGTAGTTCGGCACCAGCATGCGGTCGACGAGACCGCGCAGCCGGTCCACCTCATCGACGATCAGGCGGGTGTACTCGGCGTATTCGGGCAGCTCGCGTTCGAGCAGTTGTGCCGCGCCGCGGATCCCGCCCAGCGGGTTCTTGACCTCATGGGCCATGCCCTTGAGCATGCTGCGAATGGCGTTCTGCTGGGTGGCCGCGGCCTCGTCGCGCAGTACGCGACGGTAGCGATCGGCATTGGTCATTTCGACCAGGATGTGTAATACCCGGGTGCCCTGGAACAGCGGGGCGGCCGTGAAATCGAGTGAGATCCTCGTTCCCCACGGGGTGGTAAGGTCCACGCCCCATTCGGTCACCGCCTGTCCACTGGCCTGCACGCGCTCCAGAGCGGTGGCGAGCGCGGTGTCCCGAAACAATTCGGCGGGGGCGCGCCCGAGCAGCTTGCGCGCGCTTGCCGACAAGAGATGCTCGCCGGCGGCGTTGATGAGCGTAAGTCTGGACTCGTGATCGAACAGCAGCACGGCGGTGCAGAGATTATCGACCAACCAGCCCGCCTGAGCGTGCTTTATCATACCCCTCTTCCCTGCGACGCACCACGCTGGTGCGTGCCCTGACGCACCATCACGCTCGCCTCGAGGATTAGATAGGTTAGCAAAATCGTAGGCTTATGCTAGTGCCCCGAGATCCGGTGGAAGGTGGGCGGCGCGTGCCGGTGCGGCGCTAACGTGCAGGGCGCAAAATCCAGACCACGCGAGGTGTGGCCCACCACTACGCGCCGCCGGTCGGGGACCGGATTAAGGCGCTCGGTTACGGGGTGCGGGGGGCGCCGCAGGCGGCACTGCCGGGGTTGCGGGAGGCGCCGCAGGTGGCGCTGCCGGGGCTACGGAGATGCGCTTCATATGGAAGACCGAGGGCGGTGATTCGCCCAAGACCCGGCCATCCGCATCGACGATCCGCGCCTGTAGGGTGTAGGTGTTGCGATCGAGATTGGTCACCGTGAAGCTCGTGGCGGCGATCGGCTCACCCAATGGTTGCCCGTTGAGCAACACCACCAGCTTGTGGCCCAGCGTCCCTTGAAGTGCCGGCGCCACCGCGATCTCGATGGACACGTTGCCGGAGTTGTCCCACACCGTGCCGTCATTGGGCGGATTGACGACCGCGATCTTGTCGTATCCTGCGAACTTGGGCGCCGCCGGGTCCGAGGGAGCCAGATTGCCGGCCGGTGCCGTGGGCGGTGGGGGTGCCGGCGCCGGGGCGGCCGGCGCCTTGGGGATCCGGATCACCTGAGCATTCGGTCGGGGCTGATCGGAATACTGGGTGTTGCCGTCGGGATCGACCCATCGGTAAACCTCCGCGGCGGGCAAGGCCGCGCTCCAAAGCCCTAGACACAAGACCAGCCGATGCATGCAGGAAGCATAGACAAGCGCGCGGCGCGGAGCAACGTTCGAGGCTCGCACCGACGTGGTGGACGCCAGTTACCGGCCCACCGTCTCGCGGAACGCTCGCATCGGAGAGGCGTGCGCACCGATGCTGTGCATTACCGGTCCGCGCGCACCATCCTCGCCGCGATGGCCCTTGCCGTCAGAAGCCCTAGCCGCGCCTCATAGGTAGGATCTTATAACTATATGATCTATAAAGACAACTAACTCGGGGAACTTTTAGGGCTCCACCCGATCTGATCAACTTTGATCGGCAAATCAAGATGATCGGGAGGATCGGATGGAGCAGAATAAAGTTAACATGTTTGCGGCGAAGTTCAAGAAGGCCTTCTCGGAGGCGGTGCTCAATGAGCTGGGGAAGGCCACTCGCTACTGTCATCGGGTGCGGCAGCTCACCCCCTATCGAATGGTGATGACACTGATGGCCTTGTTTGCGGGCACGCGGGTGGAAAGCTTGGCCGATCTGCAACGGGGGTTCAACGCACTCTTTGGCTATGCCATGGACTACAAGCCCTTCTACGACCAGCTCGCCAAGCGGGAGTTTGCCACGTTCATGCGCGAGACGGCACGACGGTTGTTGGAGACCCTGGTGATCCGTGTGCTCGGCGTGGCGCCGGGAGGCGCCTTCTCGGAGTTTCGCCGCATCGTGATCCAGGATGGCAGCTCTTTCGCGATCAAGGACGCCCTGAAAGAGGTCTTTCCGGGACGGTTCAAGAAGGTGAAGCCCGCGGCGGTCGAACTGCATGCGACCTTGGACCTCTTGGAGGAATCGCTTTCCAAAGTAACCTTGACGGCCGACACTGCGAGCGAGCGGGCCGCGCTGCCAAAGGCCTCGAGTCTTGGGGGCTGTCTGCTTATGGCCGACCGCGGGTACTTCGACCGGGACTATCTCTTGGAACTGACCAAGGCGGGGGCGAGCTTCGTGATCCGTGCCCAGAAGGGCTTGAACCCAAAGGTGCTGGAGGCCTTTGATGCGCAAGGCCGGCGGATACCGAAGTTCGTTGGCAAACCGCTCAAGACGCTGCGCATCGCGAAGCGGGGGGCGGTCGATCTGCGTGTGCGCTGGAAGGTCCAGGATCAGTCCCTTGAATGCCGTCTCATTGTCACGTGGAACGCATCGACCCGGGAGTTTCAATACTTGGCCACCAACCTCCCGCCCGAGCGCTACTCCGTCTATGAAGTGGCCAAGGCCTATCGCCTGCGCTGGCAGGTGGAGCTCTTGTTCAAGGAATGGAAGTCCTATGCGAACCTGCATGCCTTCGATACCCAGAACCCCGCCATCGTCGAAGGACTCATCTGGGCCGCCATCAGCGCCGCTGCGCTGAAGCGCTTCCTCGCCCACACGGCCCAAGTCGTGGCCGGTGTCGAGACCTCCACCCGCAAGGTAGCGATGTGCGCCGTACATTTCCTACACGACATCCTGCGCGCGCTGATCTCAGAGATCAAGAATCGCTTTGTTGACACCTTTGCGTGCGCCATCGACTACCTCGCCGGGAACGCACGACGCGCACACCCTAAACGGGATCGAGAACGTGGGCGGCTGCAATTTGGTCTGGAGCCAATTTTTGCGAACCCTTAACTACATAACCTATGAAGCACATCTACCCCCAACGCGCGGCGACTGCCGAGTGTGTCAACGCCATCGCGCGCGGGCGCGGGTTGCGGCAGTTTGTGGTTCAAGGTCTGCGCAAGGTAAAGGCGGTGGCGTTGTGGTATGCGCTCGCGCATAACCTGATGCGGGGTGCGGCTCTCGCTGCGCCCGGCTCTTGAAGGCCACCGCCCCCGAACTCCAGCGGGGGCACACCCCCGGGCACACCCCTGCCGTTCTCTGCCCAACCATCGTTTATCGCCCTAAACACACGCCGCTCGGAAAGAAAACCCCCTGAATGTGCCGACCGACGGTCCTATCCGTGCCTGAACTACGGTCGCTCGCCAATTGATTCACAACCTCTCAGGTCTCCGCCTGCGGTGAAATCGCGATGTCGGATCCGGCCTGCGGCGCGACCCGGGGAAAAACGCTGGCCTTCCGCGCATTGGGATCCCTAGCCCGGATTTCTCACCACCATCCTGCTGCGACCGCCGATCCGATCGGTCTGGCGGGCCGTACTCCTTCAGCCGGCTCGACGTAGTGTCAGCTACGCCTTCGCGTCTTTCAGTCCGCGCAGCCCGCCAGACCGGCGCCTCGGCGGCCTCGCGACGGGCAGTGG
>JACCXJ010000186.1 GCA_013697045.1 Gammaproteobacteria bacterium
CGAGCGAAGGGAGGTCGCGTTCCGCCGGAGCGCAGGAACCGGAGTGTATGTTGAAATACATGAGGATTCCGAGCACCGCCGGAACGCGAGATCCCGAGCGCAGTAGGTTTTTTCACAAACTCTGAGAGTTTGTGAAAGAATCGCCCAACGCCCGGCCCGGAGCACAGACCCTGCCCGATGGTTGATCCCCTGGTCATCGCCGACCCTGCTACCGAGCAGTTCGTGTTTCGGCGCCGGGTGTGGGTGGCGGCCGTGGCCATGGGTCTCCTCCTGCTGGTCATCGTGGGGCGCCTTCTCAAGCTGCAGGTGGTCGAGCACGGCCACTACACCACCCTGTCTCAAGACAATCGCCTGAAGGTCGTCCCGGTGCCGCCGACGCGCGGGCTCATCTACACCCGCGATGGCTTCGTGCTTGCCGAGAACCGCCCCTCCTTCAGCCTGGAGGTGGTGCCCGAGCGGGCCGCGAAGATCGATGAGGTCGTCGGCGCCCTGCGGCCGATCATCGACATCACCCCCGAAGACCAGGCGCGATTCCAGCGCGTCTTGGCGTCCAAGCGTCGTTTCGAGGGCGTGCCGCTGCGCCTCGACCTCGACGATGGCGAGGTAGCGCGATTCGCCGTGGAGCGCCACCGCTTCCCGGGCATCGATATCGTGGCGCGCCTCACGCGGCACTACCCCCTGGGCCCGGAGATGGCGCATATCGTCGGCTACATGGGGCAGATCGACGAGGCCGATCTCAAGGTCATCGACGTGCCCAACTACGGCGGCACCAGCCACATCGGGAAGAACGGCGTCGAACGCGTCCATGAAAAGGTCCTGCACGGCCGCGCCGGTTACCAGGAGGTCGAGGTCAATGCCGAGGGGCGCGTGCAGCGGGTCGTCAAACGGATCGCGCCGGAGCCGGGACGGGACCTTTACCTCAACGTCGACGCCGGCCTGCAACGCGCCGCCATGGAGGCCCTGGCCGGGTACCGCGGGGCCGTGGTGGCCATCGACCCGCGTGACCTCGGGGTACTGGCGCTCGCGAGCACCCCGAGCTATGACCCCAATCTCCTCGCCAACAGCCAGAGACCGCGTTACTACCAGGAACTGCGCGATGCGCCCGACCGGCCCCTGTTCAACCGCGCCTTGCAGGGTCAGTATCCGCCGGGCTCCACCGTCAAGCCGTTCTTCGCGCTCGCGGCCCTCGACTACGGCGTGCGCAATCCGTCCAACACCGCATGGTGCCCGGGCTGGTTCAGCCTGGGCGGCCAGAAGCATCGCTATCGCTGTTGGAAGAAGGGCGGCCACGGGACCGTGCCGCTCAGGCGCGCCGTGGTGGAGTCCTGCGACGTGTACTTCTATCGCCTGGCCCAGGACCTCGGGATCGGCCGCATGCATACCTACCTCGGCCAGTTCGGCTTCGGCCGCAAGACCGGCGTCGATCTCCCCGCGGAGTCGACGGGCCTCATGCCCTCGCAGGCCTGGAAGCGCCGCGCCCGTCACGCGCCCTGGTATCCCGGCGAGACGGTGATCACGGGCATCGGTCAGGGGTATTTCCTCGCCACCCCGATGCAGCTCGCGACCGCCACAGCGATCCTGGCCAACGGGGGCCGGGTCCTGCCGCCATCGGTCGGGGGTCACGCTCGCGACCGCGGCACCCAGGTGGCCATCCCGCTACGGCCCGCGGACAAGGTACCGGACATCGGCACGAGCACGGAGCACCTCGCGGAGGTGCTCGAGGCCATGGCCGACGTGGTGAACGCCTCGAACGGCACCGCGCGCCAGGTGGGGATGGGCTCGACCTACCGGATCGCCGGCAAGACCGGCACCGCCCAGGTGTTCGGCATCAAGCAAAAACAGAAGGTCAAGAACGAGGAGCTGCCCGAGCACCTGCGCGACCACGCCTGGTTCATCGCCTTTGCGCCGGTCGAGGCCCCCCGGATCGCCCTGGTGGTGCTGGTCGAGCACGGTGGCAGCGGCAGTGGCGCGGCGGCCCCTATCGCCCGCAAGCTGCTCGATAACTATTTGATGCGGAAAGCCGACGCCCGGCAGTTGACCGGTGGATAGTTGATCGGTGGATAGGCGAACGATGGACGGGCGGCCCATGGACAGGCGGCGGGGCCATCTGTATCGCCTGCACATCGACCCCTTTCTGCTCTGGGGCGTGCTGATCCTGTCCGCCATCGGTCTCGCGGTCCTCTACAGCGCCACCGGACAGGACCTGGGCGCCACCGCCCGTCAAGGCTCCCGGATGCTGCTCGGGATGGGCATCATGCTGGTCGTCGCGAGCCTGGCGCCGCGTTACTTCCTGATGTGGGCGCCGTGGTTATACGTCGCCGGCCTCTTGCTCCTCTGCGCCGTCGCGATCGCCGGCACCGGCACGGGCGCGCAGCGCTGGCTGGATCTCAGGGTCGTCCGCTTCCAGCCCTCGGAGATGATGAAGGTCTTCGTCCCGATGATGGTCGCCTGGTACCTGCAGAAGAGACCGCTGCCGCCGCGCCTCGGCGACCTCTTGGTCGGTGCCGCCCTGGTGATCGTACCGGCGGCGCTCGTCGCCGAGCAGCCCGACCTCGGCACCGCGGCGCTGATCGCCGCGGCGGGTCTGTCCGTGGTGTTCCTGTCCGGGGTGAGCTGGCGTTTGATCGGGGTGGCCGCGGCCGGTGTCGTCTTGTCCGCACCGTTCTTCTGGTATCACCTGCATGACTACCAGCGCCAGCGTCTCCTGACGCTGGTCGATCCCACGGGGGACCCGCTCGGGACCGGCTACCACATCATCCAGTCGATGATCGCGGTGGGCTCCGGGGGGTTATACGGCAAGGGCTGGCTCAACGGCACCCAGTCGCATCTCGAGTTCATCCCCGAGCGCTCCACCGATTTCATCTTCGCGGTCTTGTGTGAGGAGTTCGGGTTCATGGGCGTCGTGGTGGTGCTCGCGCTCTACGTCGTGCTCATCGCGCGCGGGCTCCACATCGCACTGGAGGCGCAGGGCCGCTTCGCGCGCCTCATGGCGGGCAGCCTGACCTTGACCCTGTTCATCTATGTGTTCGTCAATATGGGCATGGTCATCGGGCAGCTGCCCGTGGTCGGGATCCCATTACCCTTCATCAGCTACGGGGGGACCTCGCTCGTGACTCTCCTGGCCAGTTTCGGTATCCTGATGTCCTTCCAGACCCACAGGCGTTTGCTGTCGGGATAGGGGTTAATAATTTACTTTTTTCTAGGCGGGGGGGCGGGGAGTTGCGAAATCTCGTCGCATTGGTCTTGAGTCTGGTGCTGGCCTTGGCCCTTTGCTGGACGGCGGGCGGACTGGCCCTGGCCGACCCGCTCGATCCCAAGCTCGTCGAGCCGTTCATCGCCCAGATGGTCGATCGGCACGGTTTCTCGCGCGCCGGTCTCGAAACCCTGTTCGGGCAGGTGGAGCGTTCCGAGCGCGTGCTGGCCGCCATCTCGAAACCCGCCGAGGCCAAACCCTGGCACAGCTATCGCCGCATCTTCGTGACCCCGGAACGGATCCGCCTAGGCGTGGATTTCTGGAAACGCCACGGCGATATCCTGGAGCGGGTCGCGGCGCATTACGGTGTCGCGCCCGAGGTTCTCGTGGCCATCGTGGGCGTCGAGACCTACTATGGGGCCAATACCGGCGACTATCGCGTGGTGGACGCGCTTTCGTCCCTGGCCTTTTACTTCCCGTCGCGGGCACCGTTCTTCACGAGCGAGCTCGAGGCCTTTCTGCTCATGACCCGTGATCAGAAATTGGACCCGCTCACGCTCAGGGGCTCTTACGCGGGGGCCATGGGGATCCCGCAGTTCATCCCGACCAGTTACCGGCGCTATGCCGTCGATTTCGACGCGGACGGTCGGCCGGACATCTGGCGCAGTGTCCCCGACGTGCTCGCGAGCGTCGCCAATTACTTCAAGGAGCACGGTTGGGAGGCCGGGCAACCGGTGGCGGTACCCGCGCGCGTGACGGGCGACGCCTATCAGCCGTTGTTGTACGCCGGCAAGGCCCCGGAGATCGGTCTCGATGCATTTTCGAAAGCCGGCGTCGTTCCCGAGACACCCGTGGCGGGACAGCCGAAGGCAATGCTGGTGGCCCTCGACGCCGAGGGGGGAAAGGAGTTCTGGGTGGGGCTCATGAACTTCTACGTGATCACGCGCTACAGTCACAGCGCGTCTTATGCGATGGCCGTCTTCCAGCTCGCCCAGGCTATTCGTGATCAGGCCCTAGGCGATCAGGCCGCAGCCGTTCCAACCATTGATCAGATAGTGATTGATCAGATAGGGGTGAGCCACGTCGCCTCCCGCCCCAAGGAGCCGGGCGTTGGTAATAACAACAGTAACGAATGGGCCATCGATGGTGGCGCGCGACACTGAGTCATTCGGCCTGCGATGCTATGCCCCCTGGGTCCCGTGCCTGGGTCTCTGTTTGGTCTTCGCCGGGTGCAGCCAGACGCCGGTGCGGGACGCACGACACCCCCCCCGGGCCATGGCCGGGACGCCGGACCCCATCCGGGGCCAGCAACCCCTGAGCCGCTATGGAAACCCGGAATCGTACGAGGTGTTCGGGCAAACCTACTACCCCCTGAAGAGCAGCGAGGGCTTCGTGGAGCGCGGCGTGGCATCCTGGTATGGCCCCGGGTTCCACCGCAAGCGCACCTCCAGCCGCGAGCCCTATGACATGTACGAGATGAGCGCCGCCCACCGCGTCCTGCCGCTGCCGACCTATGTCGAGGTCACGCACCTCGGGAGCGGGCGCAGGGCCGTGGTCAAAGTCAACGATCGCGGGCCTTTCAAGGACGACCGGGTCCTGGACCTCTCCTATGCCGCCGCTTACAGGCTCGGGATCTATGGCCCCGGGACCGCGTGGGTCGAGATCCGTGCCCTGTCACCCGGTGCACGGACCGAGGGCCCCGGGACGGCCCCGATGCCGGCCGCCCCGGCCCAATCAAGAAACGAGAGGGTGGCGCATCTGCCCGGATCCGCCCCGCTGCCCTTGCACCACCCTGCCCGGCGCCGGGAGTACGCACGGGCAAATGCATATAGTTTTCACGTGGGGACGGCGGCCCAGCGCGGCCAACTAATGAGAACAGACAGCACGCCGCGCCTGCTCGTGAGCACATCGAGTTCCGCGGCGCTCGATCCCACGCCGCGGAAGCCACCAACGGCGTCCGGCGGCCCGGCGGAGCGCGGCTTGTTCCTCCAGGTCGGCGCCTTCAGCGAGGCCAGCAACGCGGAGCGGCTGCGCGCCCGTATCGGGGCGATGCTGGCGCCGATGCTCGGAACGGTGCACGAGCCCGCGGTCCACATCCGGCCGTCCCAGGTCGCCGACCGGCGCCTGTACCGGGTGCAGATCGGACCCCTGGTCGGCACCGAGATGGTCGAGCGGATCGGCGCGCGGCTGTCGAACGTCGGCCTGCGGGCACATCGCGTCACGGCGGATCCGCTCTGACACAGTGTATTCAAATGCCGGTCCCGGTGTTACTATCTGAATCCTGGTGCGCTGGCGCTAGCGGGCGGGAGTCAACCGCACCGCAACATGTCGCCTTACCTCGGCCTTGACTTCTGCATTGCCCTACAGGGCGTATTCCCGGCTAGGAGCTAAGGGCTGGTAACCACCATCCTATTGTCCCGAATCTTAGAGATGTTGAGATGTTAAAGGAGGATACAATGGCAAACACACTAGGGAAGAACTCCCGGCACGCTCTCCCACGTAAAAATCGAGCTCCACTAGCTGCGCTGCTTCCTGCTCTGGCAATGCTCTGTTTCAGTTTCGGCATTGCACCAGGAGCACAGGCAGCCACCTTCCCCGTCACCAAAATTGCCGACACCAATGACGGCGCTTGCAATGCCGACTGCAGCCTGCGCGAGGCGGTCCGGGCTGCCAACGCGTCGGTTGGGGTGGCGGACGTGATCAATGTGCCAGCGGGCACCTACACGCTGACCATCCCAGGCTCTACCGAAGACGCCGCCGCCACCGGCGATCTCGACATCACCGACACGGTCACTATAAATGGGGGCGGCTCTGCCAATACCATCATACAATCCGGCACCAACAACGCCAACGGCATCGATAAGGTGTTCTCGGTCAATCAAACCGCCACCTCGAACGCCAGCGCGACCTTCAATGGCGTCACCGTCCGCTTCGGCAGAAATACGAATCCTGTCGATCTAGTCAACTTCAGCCATCTCGGTGCCGGGATCGATTTCTTTGGGACTTCGGGCACTCTGAGTTCGTGTGGCTCGGAACAGCTGACCATCACCAACTCGGTGATCACCGACAACACCGTCGCTAACACGGTGAGCCCCGGGGTAGGCGCGGGCGTGAGCGCCGATAATGGCGACCTGGTGATCACCAACAGTACCATCAGCAAGAACAAGACCACGAACCAGTTCGGCGGCGGGATCACCCATATAGGAGGTGGCTGTCAGCTGATCATGACCGATTCCACGGTCTCCAACAATGAGGCGCACGGTGGCGCGAACGGCGAGGGCGGCGGTATCTTTGTCCGCCAAAACGTCAATGGCACGGTAGAGATTCATAACAGCATTATCTCGAACAACACTTCGGAAAGCCGGGGCGGCGGCATCAAACTAGAAAGCACACCAGGTCCGCTCACTGCTACCATCGACCAGCAAACCGTCATCTTCGGCAACACGTCCTTGGGCACAGGACCGGGGATCTCGGAAGGCGGTGGCGTGGATATCAGTACCCTTGGTGCCGGCAGCACGACCACGCTGAAGGATGTCACTATCACGGGCAACCACGCCGATGACCCTGCGGATGGTGGCGGCAGGGGCGGTGGCATCTTCCTTAACCTGGGGACCTTGAATGTGAGTCTCTCTCGCATTACCGGCAACACCGCGCCGATGGGTAGCGGCCTTTTCGGGCTGCGGGCACGGCCACAGCCGAGAACAACTGGTGGGGCTGCGACGGTTTTCCGGGTGCCGCTGGCTGTGACACTGTGAGTGGAACGGCTGACGTCGATCCACGGTTGGATCTGGTTGTAACGGCGACGCCCTCGACGATCCCCGGCGGGGGCCTCTCCACCGTCAAGGCAGACGTCTCGAAGAACTCCGCCGGGGCGGCGGTCGCTCCCGTGGTCCTCAACGGCCTCCCCATTATCTTCTTCTCTAACAATGGGATCATGAGTCCGCCCTCGGTCCCGCTCGCGAGCTTTATGGCCACGAGCACCTATGACAACACGAGTTGTCCTCCCAGCGGCTCGGACACGGTCACGGCAACCCTGGATAATGGCACAGAAGACGCCCAGATCACCATCGACTGCAATTCTGATCTCGCGGTGATGAAGACCGATAATCCAGATCCGGTCCAGGTCGGCAACAACCTGACCTACACCATCGCTGTGGCCAACAACGGTCCCAGCAATGCGACGGGTGTCACGATGACGGATATCTTGCCGGCGGGCGTGAGCTTTGTTTCTGCCACCCCGAGCCAGGGCACTTGCACTGGGACGAGCACCGTCACCTGTAACCTGGGCAATCTCGCGAACAGTGCCATCGCCACCGTGACCCTGATAGTCACGCCGACGGCAGCCGGCACGATCACGAACACGGCCAGTGTCACCGGCAACGAGTCCGATCCCACCCCAGCCGACAACACGGACACGGAGCAGACTACTGTCAATCCTGCGCCTGTGGTCCAAGTAGATCTTGGGGTGACCAAGAGCGACTCGCCCGATCCGGTCACGGTAGGGAACAACCTGACCTACACCGTGCCTGTGACCAACAACGGTCCCAGCAATGCGACGGGTGTCACGATGACCGATACCTTGCCAGCGGGCGTGAGCTTTGTTTCTGCCACCCCGAGCCAGGGCAGTTGCACT
>JACCXJ010000187.1 GCA_013697045.1 Gammaproteobacteria bacterium
CTCGGGGATGTGGTGGTGCACGTGATGCAGCCCGCGACCCGCGACTTCTACCAGCTCGAACGGCTGTGGGACGATACCGCGGTGGGCAGCGGACGGGTGCGTGACCCCGTTGGAGATCCCAGGGCCGATCGCGCTGCCCTGGCGGAACCTCGAGGCGCCCAGGGATAGCGCGTGCCATGCGCATCTACCTCATCTCCGTGGCGCGTCCCGCCCTGACCAAAACACCCACTCCTCTGAGCTAGCTAACCCAGGACGGCGAGAATCTCCTCGATGCGGGTGAATTTCTCGCGGGGTTTGCCCTTGGGTTTGCAGCGCTCGACCTCGGCGTTGTCGAGCTCGTCGGCGTGCAATTCCACGATCCCGAAGGTCGCGGACAGAGCGTGCAGGCCGTGCCGCGCGGGGCCGGCGCCGCCATTCAGCGGATCCTGAGGCGACGCCCGGCTTTGTTCCCCTGGGCACTCTGCTGAACGGCGTCGACCACTACGAGGATGAATTTCGGTTCGACGCCGATTCCTCCGGTCGTTCTTGTAAAGCCCTAATGTCGGCCTCAATTTCCGCGTCGCTCCGGCCCCGTTGTTTGAGGATGGCCTTGTAGTTCGCGAGCGCTGCGTCGAGGTTCGGATGCGGATGGCCGGTGCGGCGGGTGACGTCGAGCAACATGGCCAGGCTACGCCGGCTCAAGGATTCAGCCTCCAGGAGACGATTGGTGATCCCGAGCAGGCTGGCGAGATTGTTGAGGTCGCGGGCGACATCGGGGTGCTCCGGGCCAAAGCTCTGCTCATCGATTGCAAGCGCCCGGCGGATGAGCGGCTCGGCCTCTTGGAGGCGACTAGTGGTCACGAGCAGGCTGGCGAGGTTGTTGAGGTCGCGGGCGACATTGGGGTGCTCCGGGCCATGGCTTCGCTCATCGATAGCGAGCGCGCGGCGGCTCATTGGCTCCGCGTCTTGGAGGCGGTTGGTGACCTGAAGCAAACTGGCCAGGTTGTTGAGGCATGTGGCGACATTGGGGTGCTCGGGGCCATGGCGCTCCTCAGCGATTTCCAGCGCGCGGCGGATGAGCGGCTCGGCCTCTTCGAGACGGTTCGTGATGTGGAGCACCGTAGCGAGGTTGTTCAGGTCGCGGGCGACATCGGGGTGCTCCGGGCCGAAGCTCTGCTCGTCGATGGCGAGCGCCCGGCGTATGAGCGGCTCGGCCTCCTGGAGGCGGTTGGTGGCCTTAAGTAACTGGGCAAGGTTGTTTAGGGCGATGGCGGTGCGCGGAGCCGACGATCCATAGCTTTTTTCGGCCCATTGTAGAGCACGTCGCAGCCATTCCTCCGCCTCTCCGAAGCGGTTGGAGTGCCTATACAGGTGAGCGAGCTCGTAGACCCATTTGAGGGCATGGGGCAAGATCTCGTTCGATGGTTCCCGCCCGGCTTCCTGCAACCGCTCTTCCAGCTCCGCGATGCGAAACAACTTCTCTTCGAACGGCAGGGCGTCCTCCAGATCGAATTCGACACTCAGATCGGAAATCGCCTCCGACAACGGCTTGGGGTCCGCCACGAACTCGAATTGATGGCTGCGATAACGCCAGAAGTCCGGGGCTTGGCCCGCGACCAGCGCCGCGGCATACGAGGCCAGCCAGAAGACCACCGGACAGCTCAGTGGCTCCCAGAGCTCGCGTGAGCTGTTGAGCGCCCGCAGGGTGGGATAATCCTCGGCCTGGAACGGCACACTGGCCTCGAGATCTAGCACGAAAACCGCCTCGGGTTGCGTGCCGAGCAGGCGATCACGCACCACCCGATAGACATCGGGGGTACCGGGATCGAGTGCTACAGTGGATATTCCTGGAAAATCCTCGCACAGGCGTCGCACCAGCTCGTTGCGCAGGCCGCGATCGTCGCAGACGGCGAAGCTCAGGGAAAAACAACCCCGAGAGGCCACGAGCATCCGCCGCAGGGCCGCCAGCTCGGCTGCCTGCCGGGTCGTGTCCCTGGTCTCGGTCATGGCGTAGATCCGGGGTTGCCCGACCCCGATGGCGATAGCGGTGGTTTTAAACCTGCGATCGCCGGATTGACGCCGTACCATTCCTCGTCATTGCGATAGAGCAGGAGGGCACGGCTGTCCAAGAGCTCGCGAAACGCGGCCTCGTTGTCCAGGGTGCGGGTGACTTGACCACTCTGCGCAGCCTCTTCCAGCAACGGCCAATGATCGCTGCGAAGTTGCCGGCGGTAACCGCGCATCAGCTCGACGCGGCAGCGCTTCACGCCCTCGGGGCCGATGGGCAAACCGTTCGTGACCAGCGCTTCGCGGATCAGCGTCATCAGTTCGGTGGGCTGACCACCGGTGAGCTTGATGAGGTCGGTGCATACCTCATCGCTGTCGAAAAGGTCTTTTCGGCCGGCACCGACGCTCTGGAGCCGCACATCGATCATGTCGCGGAACTTCTGCACCCCCGGCTTGTAGGTGCGGGACCTCGGCGGCGGTGAGGCGATCTTGGTCATGGGCACCACCGGCAGACCGCTGTACAGGCGCTTGATGGTCGGTTCGTGATGCGAGTAGGCCAGATCGATCGGCAGGGTGTAGATCAAGTGGCAGTGAAAGGCCGTGAGCTGCGCAGAGCGGTGCACGAAGAGATACTCGGTGGTGGAACAGCCCGCGCTCGAATGGGGCCGGGTGATCATCTTGTCGAGGTCATCGACGATCACGACCAGGCCACGACGGCCCTTCTTCTGGAGCCCCTGGATCGCCTCGCCGATGACATCGTTCGTGGCGGTGAGCCAGTTGTTCGTATCCGGTTCCAGCGCCTCGCGGACCTTCAAACGAGCGTCGGGGCTGTTCTTGACGGTGGTCGATACGGTGGCCATGCCCGTTTCGAGATCGAGTCCCTCGAAGGACACCTCACTCAAAGCCAGCTTCTTCAAGCGTTCCCAGCGGTCGCGGAAATAGCCCGGCTTCAGTTCCATGACCTTGCGCTCGCGAAGCTGGGCGGCCATCTGCCTGACGATGGCGATGAGCACCTCGGGGAAGTCGATGTCGTTGCGATCCAACTCGTCGTCCGCCTGGACCCGGACGACGAAGTATCCCGCCCCGCCGTCGATCGGGCTCTCGAGGTCCTTGCAGAGCCGCCCAAGCTCGGTGGATTTGCCGCTGCCCCGATGGCCGCTTAAGACCTGACAGGTGTGTTCATCGGAGAGCCGGATCTTCTGCGCCATCCCGTGCACCATGCCCGGATCGCCGCGCACATCGTCGAGGTTCACGTACATGGCCTGTTGATCCGGCCGCAAGGGGCTGGGGGCAAAGACGGAATAGATCTTCTGGAGCGGGATGCTCATGCGATACGCCGCGGTAGTGATGATGATGAAGGGGCCGTAGCGATCATTTTACTGCATCGATACCTGGGACCCGATGAGTATTGGAGGCAGCGGCGCTCATAGCCCGAGTTGCTCCAACACCACCGCAGGGTCGCGATAGTCATAGGCGATCGGCCGTGCCTCCCCGCCTGCGGTCAGGATCAAGCTGGGGGATCCGCGGGCGCCCAGGCGCGCGGCGAATCGTATCTGGCGGCTTAGCTCCGCCTGCGTCGCAGCGCTGTTGAGGTCTAGAGTGAAGCGCTCGCGCTCCAAGCCCATCGCCTCCGCGAGCGCGATCAAGGTCTCGTCGTCGGACGGATTGCGGGCTTCGAGATAATAGGCCCGCTGGATGGCCTCGATCATCGGTTCCTCGAACTCCGGTCCCCGCGAGATCGCCGCAATTACCGCGCGGCAGGCGGGGTAGGTCGAGCGCCTGGGACGGCAGTGGGTCCAAAACCCGTAGTTGAACCGGGTGCCGGGTACCTCGCGTTCGATCCGGCGCCACGTTCCTTGAATATACTGCCGCATCGCTTCGGGCATCGGTTCGCGGGTGTCGGGGGCGAGGCCGCACAACACCCGCTCCGTGGCGATGCGCGACGGGAGCCGCGCGCGGATCTCCCTCCATGCGGGCGCAAACGCCTAGCACCAACTGCACATGGGGTCATGGACGTAATAGAGCTTCACGACGCGGCCCTGCGGATCGTCGCGGCGCCAAGATACCGGATAAGGGGGCCGGGCATTCCTCGCTGCCGGCAGGTAGCGATCGGTGACGTTCGCGCGCCCTGAACCGGGGTCTACGGTAGATCTGAGTTAGCTAGCCGAGGACGGCGAGCATGTCCTCGATGCGGGTGAATTTCTCGCGGGGTTTGCCCTTGGGTTTGCCGCGCTCGACCTCGGCGGTGTCGAGCTTGAGCCACTCGGGATAGGAGAGCACCCGCACGCCGCGCGTTTCGAGGAGGGGATAGAGGGCGTCTGCGCCGGCCCTGGGGGTCGCGTCGAGGTTCGGTAGATCGGCCAGGAGGGAGCCGACGGTCTCCACGCTGCACGCGCGGTTGGTGCCGATGATCCCGGTGGGGCCGCGCTTGATCCAGCCGGCGCAGTAGACCTGGGGGACGACGGACCCGTTGGCGTCCTGGACCCGGCCCGACCGGTTCGGGATCACGCCGCTCTTCTCGTCGAAGGGCACACCCGCCATGGGCAAGCCCTTGTAGCCGATGCTGCGGAACAGGATCCCGCAGAATAGCTCCTCGGTCTCGCCGGTCCCGCGCGCCGCTTGCTGGAAGGCCGGCCGTTGCAGGTGATTACGCTCCAGGATCAGGCGTTCGAGCCTTCCTTCGCCGAGCAACCGCACGGGGCTCTTCAAGAAGTGAAAGACAAGGCGCCGAGCCTTGCCGCTCGGGGGAGCGGTGAAGCTTCGGAAGATCTCGACGTTTTTGGCGCTCACGACGTTGTTCTTGTTCGCGATCTCCTCGAGGCTTTCCGGGTTCAGCTCCAGGTCACGGGCCTCGGCGACGGCATCGCAGTCGTCGAGCTCGCCGAGCTCTCGCAATTCGCGGTTGGTGAACTTGGCCTGGGCGGGGCCGCGCCGGCCGATCACGTGGATCTCCCGCACCCGGCTCTCCGCCAGGGCCTCCAGGGCGTGCCCGGCGATGTCGGTGTGTTTCAGCTCATCCACCGTCTTGGCCAGGACGCGGGCGACGTCGGCCGCGACATTGCCTTGCCCGATGATGACGGCTATTTCTTGAGAGAGATCGAAGACCCGGTCGCGATAATCGGGATGAGCGTTGTACCAGCCTACGAACTCCGTGGCGGTGTGGCTCCCGGCCAGATCCTCTCCCGGCACGCCCAGGCGCCTGTCGGTCTCGGCCCCGCAGGTGAACAGGACCGCATGGTAGTGGGCGCAGAGCTCGTCGATGGTGACATCGCGGCCCACCGTGACGTTGGCGAGAAAGCGGAACTGGGCGGACCGGGCGATCTTGTCGTAGACGAGGATCGCCTGTTTGAGCTTGGGGTGATCGGGCGCGACGCCGCTGCGCACGAGGCCGAAGGGGACCGGGAGCCGCTCCAGCATGTCGATGCGGACCGTCTTGCCGGATTTGATCAGGGCCTCGGTCGCATAGAAGCCGCTCGGACCGCTGCCGACGACGGCCACTCGGAGCGGGTTTTGTTCGGAACCTAAGATGCTCATATCCTGGATTTACCCACTGGTCACGCAGCCGGAACACCGCGCCGTCCGGCCGTCGCCGGCCATATACGACTTCGCGTCATCGCCGGCCCGACACCGGTTTCCTCAGTACCCCAACTCCGCCTTGCGCGCTTCGGCAGTCGGCAGCGGATCCTGCTTGCCGTCGATCTCGGGGAGGTTGGGCGCGCGCTCGGCGTTGATCTGGATCCATTCCTTCTTGTCGTCCGGGATGTCCTCGCCCTCGTAGATGGCGTGCACCGGGCACTCGGGGACACAGGCGCTGCAGTCGATGCACACCTCGGGGTCGATGTAGAGCATCTCGTCGTCGCCGTGGAAGCAGTTCACCGGGCACACGGTCACACAGTCGGTAAACCGGCAGAGCAGGCAGTTGTCCGTTACGATGGTGGTCATGGTCTCTCCTCTTATGGCTTTCTAATGTGGTGATCCCCTCACCCCGACCCTCTCCCGGAGGGCCCGGAGGGAGAGGGAGAAAGAGGCGTGGGTCAGCGATCCGTCACGCGTCCAGGAGCAGGATTTCGCCGCGGTTGGTTTCGATGGCATCACCGCTGTAGCGCCGGTATGGGCCTTCGATGTGCGCCTCGCCGACGGACATCCCCAAGCGCTTGAGGTGCAGGAGATACAGGCGCAGATACAGGGGCTCATAGCGGCACGCGTAGCCGAAGGTCGGGAGCAGTGGCGCGGGTTGCATGGAGACGATCGAGCCGCGCTTCATGCTGGCGCCGCAGCGCGCGCCGAGTCGGCCGAGCACGATGAGGGTGCCGGCGCACATGTTGACGCCGCCGAAGTCGCCGCAGTCCCCTCCGATCGCGATGAGGCCCCGGCGCATCGCGTTGCCGGCCTCGTTTCCGGCGTTGCCGTGGATCAGGATCTCGCCGCCACGGATCCCCATCGCGCTGCCGCGGTAGGCGCTGCCCACTAGGTGGCCGGCGTTACCGTGGATGGTGATGCGCCCCCCGCTTAGGTCCGGCGCGACCCAGTCGCCCGCGTTGCCCTTGACGACGATCTCGCCGCCCGACATCCCGACACCCAGGTGCATGCCAGCATCGCCGTCGACCACGATCCGACCCGCGCTCATGCCCGAGCCGATCATCTTGACCCGCGAGAGGTCGCCCTCGACCAGGATCTCGCCCTCATAGCGCCCGCTCACTCGGAAGAACTCCCCGAGCGGCACCCGCTCGTTGCCGTACTGGAGCGGCAACGCCGAGACCTCCGCCTCACTCAAACCGGCGAGCTTCTCTGGGGTGATGACCTCGGCCTCAATGGGCACCTCGGGGCGGTGATGGAACGCAAGCTTCATCGCGTGTCGTGTCGACCCTATGGTCTCCCCTTACGGTGTCCGATTTCTCCACCGCCGCCCCCCCTCCCTCACCCTCCCCCTGCCAGGGGGAGGGAAGGGGTGGGGGTTGAAGCGCGGGTTCCGCATTGACGTCTCGTGGATTGGCTATTAGGCCGCCAGGAGACTGTGCAGGCCGATCTGGTACTGCCCCAGGTGGCCGCCGTAGTTCCCGGCCGTGATGCGGAGCGCGCCGTGCGCGGCGGCGGCGCCGATCCCGACCCGCATGGCCTCTCTCACGCCTTCCAGATCCAGCCCGTCGATCACGATCTCCAAGACGCACCCGGCCTCTGGGATCACCTCGGTACTCGGAGCGAAGGCGCGCAGGGTCGGGCAGTAGGCGTCGTTGGTGGACGCGGGCAGGCCCTTGTACTTCGATCCGGGTTTGCTGCCGCTGCGCACGATGCCATCGGGGAACGGGAGGATCACACCGGGTACCTGACGCATCGCGGCCACAGCGGCCTCGGCGGCGGCGAGAGTCACGGGCAGATCCGGGCCCAGGATCAAGAGGTTGCCCCCGCCCACGGACGACTTCACACCGAAGCGGTCCTCGACCACGAACTCCCCGTCCATCACCGGGATACGCCAGTAGCGCCGGCCATCGAGGAACTTGGCGATCTGGTAGCCGTCCCCGAAATAACGCAGCTTACCGCCGACCGCCGCCTCTTGCTCGGCCGTGAGACCGTTGAAGCAGGCGGTGGTCGGGGCCGTCATGACACACTGACCGACCCTCTCCAGGAGTCGCTTGCCCACGGAATCGGCGCTCATCGAAAACAGCAACACGCTCACACCCGGCCGCCCATCGGGGGTCTCGGCGGACGGCAACTCGCGTTCGATGCCCGCCTCGCACTTGCAACCGATGACGGAGGTGGCGAATCCGGTCATGGCGCGGGCCGCCGCCATCGCCCAGACGGGGCTTACAGCGGTGATGATCACACGCGAGCCCCACATGGCGAAAGCCTCGGCGAAGGTATCGACGACCTCGGCGTTCTCGACGCGCATCCTTATTGTGGTTGTACGGCCGGGATGATTTGGCCAGGGATCACCTGATGGTTGTGTAGATAACGGTCCGAGACGGCGTAGTTGTCAAACCGGATGCTGTAGTAGTCCTCGAAGAACGGCCGGATGGCCTTCTCGATGTCGGGGTCGTAGGCCGGCGTCGCGTGCAGGATCCGCCCTTCGTGGTCGGCCCGGAACTCGTGGTCCGCGATGATGAGCTTGCCATCCTTGAGGACGTAGCGCGGCGTGCTGAACATCTTCTCCCGATCCGGGTCATCCTCGTAGATAGTGATGTCGGCGTCGGCGCCCACGCCCAGATGCCCCTTGTCCTTGAGCCCCAGCGCCCGCGCCGGGCCGGCGCGGCTGATGATCGCGATCTCCGAGAGGGTGTACTCCCGAGCCAGGTCGTCCCCCAGGATCGTCTTGCGGATGGCCCTCTGGTTGACCTTACGGATCTCGTCGTTGCGGAATTCGCGGTCCATGAGGAGCCGAATGAGCTTTGGGTACATCGTGAAGGAGCCGCCGTTCGGGTGATCGGTCGAGAGCAGGATGCGCCAGGGGTCCTTCGAGAGCAGGAACAGCTCGAGCCCGATCGCCCATTGGAGCGCATGAACATAGACCTTTTCCTGGTAGGTGAAGGGCACGATCCCGCACCCGCTCTCGTTTTCGGTGTCGGCATTGACCCATTTATTGCCGGATACGCCCTTCAAGAGGTGGGCGAGCGGCGCGTCCGCGGTCATGGCCGTGGCCTTGCCGAACATGACCTGGCCGACATCGGCCGTGATGTTCGGGTGGCTGTTGATGTAGTCCGCGATCTCCGGCCCGCGCGAGGTCGGGTTCTTGCCCGGCTCGCCCCCATAGCTGTGGAACTGGACATGGGCGATATGGACCCGGCGGCCCTCGGCGGCGCGCATAGTGTCGAGGGTGGTCGTGGCATTGCCGGAATGCCCCAGGTTGTTGCAGTGGATGTGCGCGGGATGCGGGAGCCCGAGGTCGTTGACCGTCTCGATGAAGGCACGGATGACATCGAGGGGGGTGAGGTCGAATTGATCGATGTTCTCGTTCAGATCGGAGATGTTGGCATTGCGCCGCCCCTTCCACAGCTCGTCGCTGCCGGGGTTGACGAGCTTGACGGTGTAGGCCTTGGTGGCGTTGACCCACCAGGCCACGGCCTCGCGGAACTCCTCGCGTCGGCCCTCCTTGAGCAAGCGGTACAGGAACACGTTGTTGCCGAGGAGCACGTAGAAGCCCTTGTCGATGATCGGGGTGTCGTGGAGCTCCTCGAGCACATGGCGCGCGCCGATGGGCGTCACGGCGGCCTCCATCGCGGTGGTGTAGCCCATCGCGGCGTAGCGATATCCGGTCGCGAAGGTCGAGGGGATGATCCCGCCGCTGCCGGAGCGCGTGTAGGGCGTGCTCGGGACGACGTCCAGGCGCTTGTCCTCGGGTTGGAGCTTGCGCGCCAGGTTGACCTTAGGGCCGGCGATGTGGCAGTGGATGTCCACGCCGCCCGGCATCACGACCATCCCGGTCGCGTCGATCTTGCGGGCATCGGCGGGCACCTCGGCCACGACCTTAGCGTCCTGGATACAGAGGTCCTGGACGCACCCATCGACCCCGTTCGCGGGGTCGTAGACGCGCCCGTTGGTGATGCGGATGGCCGACCCCATGGTCCGTCCGGTATGGCTCATAGGCCGTGAAAACCTACTATGCAGGGGCGCTCGCGACGGTTTTCACGGCCTCTCAGGCGGCCTTGCGCAGGGCCCCGCCACGCTTCTCGTTCAAGAGCACGCGTAACCGGTCCTTCAGGGCCGTCAAGACTTCTTCATCGCCCGGGAACGGGGAATCGAAGGCCGGGCGCAGGGTGATGGGCACATCGTCCATGCGATAGACCGTGCCCGTGGTGTTGATGCCGTAGGTCGCGGTCCGAAAGGCGACGCGCGCGAGCTCGGTCGTGTCGGTGTCCTTGGCATCGAGCACGATGACCGGGATCCGCTTCAGGTGCTCGATAGCCCGTTTGGGGAAGTTCGAGCCCGGATCGCTCGCGATGATGAGGGCGGCATCGGCCTCGCCGCGCGAGAGCAGGTCCACGGTCGTGAACTCGCCGGGGTTGAAACGTGGATAGCCGCGGCTGAAATTCACGCCGAAGGGATAGCCGGTCTGCCAGGACACCACGTTGTCGGCGCCGGTGACGTTGCCGTGGCCGCGTACGGGCTTGGCGACGAAGTGGGTGTATTCGTTGAGATCGGTCGCGAGCGCCAAGATGGCGCCCGAGTTGAAGTGCCGGCCGCGGGTCATGGTGAGCCCCATGCCGAAGAACAGCACCCCGTAGCGGCAGCTCTTCATGCGCTCGACCAGGGTCTCCAAGGTCGCGAGCGGTATGCCGGTGCTCTCTTCGATCGATGGATCGATCTTGCGGCCCTTTACCAAGGCGCGCAGTGCCCAGAGCAGCTCGAAGTCGCGGCCCGGCTTGACCAGCAGGAAGAGGTCCGCGACCGGCGCGCTCGGGGTGCGGCGCACATCGGCCAGGACGACGTAACGGTCCTTGCGCCCATTCGGGATGTACATGCCCTTCGGGGTCACGGCGTAGCGCGTGAAGTGCCTCGGGTGGGATTCGGCCGGATTGCCGCCCCAGTAGATCACGAGGTCCGCGCGGTTCTTGATCTCGCCCAAGGTGGCGGTGCTCTCGCCCACGCCCTGGAAGGCGATGCCCGAGGGGCCGTGACAGACCGAGGTGGTGGTGTCGATGTTCCCGTGCATCAGATCGGCGATGGCGACCGCCTGGCGCTGGGCCTCGCAGGTGGTGTCGGAGAGGCCGTAGATGATGGGCAGCCGGGCCCCGGCCAGGATCTGGGCGGCGGCCTCGATGGCCTCGGCGGTGGTGGCGGGCTTGCCGTCGATCCGGGCCGGCGGTTTGTCCTCGATGGTGTGCTCGGCGAACCAGGCGCGGCCCAAGGTACAGGCGTTCTTGGCCTTGGTGATGCGCTTGGCGTCGAGGTCGACGGTGAGATCCATGTCGTCGCAGACGCAGCCGCAGAAGGTGCAGGTGGCGTGCTCCACGACACGGAGGTTTTGTCCGATTTCACTCATGATCCAGTCCTCGTAGGTTTCAGGGGTTTCGACGGGTCAAGGCACATCCACGCGTTCCACCTGCACCTCGAAGTTCTTGGAAATGGGCATGCCGCTCCCGGCCGTATCGCCACCCATGAGCTGACTCGAGGGTGGCCCGTAGGCGATGAACAGCATCCCGGAGGGCAAGTCGCTCGGCTTCTTGCCCTTGCAGCGGACCACGGCTTCGCCAACTGTGTTGCTGAGCCGAACGGCATCGCCATCCTTGAGACAGAGGCGCGCCATGTCGTCCTGATTCATCTCGACGGTGGAGGTGACCTCCCGGTATTCGTGCTTGAGCTTGCCGGCATTTAGGGATGTGCCCTGTTTGTTCGACCGGCCCGGGATCAGTATCATGGTTTCAACCACGGATGTATTCCTCCGCGGCGCCCCATTTCGAGCCTATCGGCTCGGACCTATCGGCGCTCGCGAATAGCGCAATTGTAACATGCCATGAGCCCGGTCAAAGGCCGCGCGCGAGGGCTCATCCCGGATAGGGCCCATCCGGTATCATGCGGTGGCCGCATGATCTATCATGCGTGCCATCGTGTCCCTAGAACGATAAGCGTCGACCGATCCGCAGGTGGTGGCACTGGACCCCGACTTCACGCGCCCGGAGCACGAGGCGACGATCACGATTGCCGCCCCGGCGCGCCTGCACATGGGCTTCCTCGACATGAGCGGTGACCTCGGTCGGCGCTTCGGCGGACTGGGCCTCGCCCTCTCGGAGGTACGCACGCGGCTTTCGGTGCACCGTGCCAAGGGGGTTTCCGCCGAAGGACCCTCGTCGGAGCGCGCCGCACGTTCGGCGGCCACGCTCTTAGAGGTCCTCGGGATCGGGCAAGGGGTGCGGATCCACGTCCACGAGGCCATCCCCGAGCACGCCGGCCTCGGCTCGGGCACACAGATCTCGCTGGCCGTGGGCGCGGCACTCATGCGCCTCTTCGAGCGCGACTGCCATCTTCCGGCACTGGCCCAGGCGACGCGCCGCGGGCTGCGTTCGGGGATCGGGATCGGGGCCTTCGACTCGGGCGGGTTCGTGGTCGACGGGGGGCATGGCGAGCGCACCGCGATCCCGCCGGTGATCGCCCAGATGCCGTTCCCGGAGGACTGGCGCGTGATCGTGATCCTGGACCGCGCGCGCCGGGGTTTGAATGGCGCAGCCGAGGTCTTGGCCTTCAAGCGCCTCGCACCCATGAGGCCCGAGACCGCGGGACGGTTGTGCCGGCTCTTGGTGATGCAACTCCTGCCGGCGCTCGCCGAGCGCGATTTTACGCCCTTCAGCGCAGCGATCGCCGCCATCCAGGACACGGTCGGGGATCACTTCGCGAGCCTGCAAGGCGGGCGCTACACGAGCCCGCTCATAGCCGAGGCCCTCGGTTGGCTGCGCGCTCAGGGGGTTACGGGCGTTGGCCAGAGCTCCTGGGGTCCCACGGGCTTCGCGCTCTGTGAGGGCCCGGCAGAGGCCGAGCGCCTGGTGCGCGCGGCGCGCCCGAGATGGGCGGAGTCACTCACCTTCCTCGTGTGCACGGCCCAGAATCGAGGCGCCGAGGTGATGGTGAAGCGCAAGGCGGCTTGAGAGTTTGAGAAAAGACCGTCATGAGCGAAGGGAGGTCAAACAGGCCAGAGCCCATTGCGGACGGAGACCATGAAAGACCCTTACCTCTTGCACATGTTCAATTCCACCAAGAACGTCAGCCCCTTCGACGTCAACATGGCCTACGAGGCCGATTTCGACGGGGTCATCCCCTATGCGGACGTGACGCTCGAGGACATCCATGCGCTGACTCAGGACACCATCTTCTCGCGCGGGCCGACCGGGGTGAAGCGGACCGGGATCTTCATCGGCGGTCGCGATTTCGGGCTCGCCCTCGACATGCTGGAGGAGGCGCGCAAGGCCATGGTGCCGCCCTTCGAGGTCTCGGTGTTCGCCGATCCCAGCGGCGCCATCACGACCGCGGCGGCGCTCATGGCCTGCGTGGAGGTATGGCTCCGCAGGAAGGGCGCGGGCGGCCTCGCGGGACGCAACATCTACATCTTCGGTGGCACCGGCCCGGTGGGGCTGTGCGCCGGGGTGATCGGGGCCGGCGCCGGAGCCCATATGTACCTTGTGAGCACCCGTGGTGCCGAGGCCGCCCTGAAGGCGGCGGCGCCCTACAACGCGCGTTACGGGGTCGAGATGCGGGGCGCCGACGGCAGCAGCGATGCCGCCATACGCGCTTGCCTCAAGGAGGCGGACGTGGTGGTCTGCGCGGCCAAGGCCGGTGTCCAGGTGCTCTCTAGCGCGCAGCTCGCCGAGGCGCCGCGGCTCCTGGTCGCAGCCGATGTCAATGCCGTGCCGCCCGCCGGGATCGAGGGCGTAGGCGTGCAGGACATGGGCAAGGAGCTACCATCGACCCCCGCCCGAGCGGCGGGGATCGGGGCGCTCGCCATCGGTAACATCAAGTACAAGGTCCACTACCGGCTGTTCCAGATGATGATCGAGACCCCGAAACCCGTGTACCTCGATCACACCCAGGCATTCGCCGTGGCACGGGAGTATGCCGCGGGCTGAGAGGCCCTTTACCGGACCGATCGTCGTCGTGGCCCAGAGCGGACGCGCCCTGGCGCGTTCGGCGGGACGGGCGGGGATCTCGGTGCATATCCTCGACCTCTATGCGGACCGGGACACGCGCGAGCTGGCCCGATCGGTAACCCGGATCGGTTCGATCGCGACAGGGTTTTCCGCCGATCGCCTGCTCGAGGGTCTGCATCGGATCGAAGAGCGGGAAGGGATCGGCGGGATCGTCGCCGGGAGCGGCTTCGAGGATCGGATCGATCTGCTCGAAGCGATGGCGCGCGTCGGCCGGCTCCTCGGCAACCCGCCCGAGGTCGTACGGCGTGCCAAGGAACCCGCGAGCTTCTTCGCGCTCCTCACGCGCCTCGGGATCCCACACCCCGAAACGCTCACGGAGGCGCCGGCGGGATCGCGGGCCGATGGCACGGGATGGCTGTGCAAACGCATCGGCGGCGCGGGCGGCACGCACGTCCGGTCGGCCGAGGCATGCTGCCCACCCGGCCACTATCTACAACGCCGGGTGCCCGGCCGGCCACATTCGGTCGTGTTCCTGGCGGACGGCCGGCACGCCGCGATCGTCGGATACAACGAGATCCGGGTCCAGGGCGGGACGGGCGCCGCGCGTTTCCTCTACACGGGCGCCGTGACCGTTTCGGAGCCGCCAGTCGCCCCTGCCGTCGAGGACGCGGTCCAGGCACTGGTCCCGGCGCTCGGGCTCGTCGGGCTCTGCGGGCTGGATTTCATGCTCGAAGTCTGCGGGCTGGATTTCATGCTCGAAGAGGGCGGGCGGTACTCGGTGCTGGAGGTCAATCCGCGCCCGACTGGGACCTTCGAGCTTTACGAGGATCTGGGTGAGGAGGGGCCGGGCCTGTTTCAGATGCATCTTTCTGCCTGCGAGGGCCGGTTGCCTCGCACCGTGCGCGTGCTCGGCGCAGGGGTCGTGGCGCAAGAGGTGCTCTGGGCGTCCGGGACGTTCGCGATCCCGGACGATCTTAGATGGCCCGACTGGGCGCGCGATCGTCCCGCGGCCGGGACCCTCATCCAAACCGGAGAGCCGATCTGCACCCTGCATGCGCGCGCGGCAGAGCGAAAGGCCGTGGATCGCCTACTGTCAGCGCGGCGTGCCAGCCTGTGTTCCGAGCTCGGCTGGCCGCTGGCGGCATAGACTAGCAGACAGTCAAGATGATTCAAGGCACGTCATTCCGGCATGGATTGCCGGAATCCAGCGCGCATGGACGTAGGTGCTGTCCTGCAACCTGGACCCCGGCAATCCCTGCCGGGGTGACGAATCAGTTCGATGTAACGATTTAACATGACTGACGACTAGACTGGCCACGGCCGAAAATCGCCCCGTTAGATCCCATCTCCCTCCGGGAGCGGGCCCGCCTTAGATCCCCTCTCCCTCCGGGCCCTCCGGGAGAGGGCTTAGGGTGAGGGGATCAAAAATAGGGCGTTGGTGACCGGTGTCGGATAGGTCGATCCAGGGTTCATCAAGACACGAAGAGCTTTGCCATGACAAACAAATCGGTTCCGGTGAGCGTCAACGCACGCACGCGTCCCCTGGTGGAGGCCCTGGTGGCAGAGGCGCCGTCCCTGCGGATCGCAGTCGAGCGCCTCGCCAACGGGACGCAGGTCATCAATGCCGGGATCAAGGTCCGGGGCGGCTTAGAGGCCGGCCGGCGCATCGCGGAGATCTGCCTGGGAGGGCTCGGCCAGGTGCGGATCCGGGCGGGCTCGGCCTTCGCCAACTGGATGCTGCACGTCGATGTTTTCACCAGCGACCCGGTCATTGCCTGCCTCGCGAGCCAGTACGCCGGCTGGAGCCTGGAGCACGGCCAGGGCAAGGGCGCGTTCCGGGCGTTGGGGTCGGGGCCGGCGCGCGCATTGGGCAGCCATGAGCCGCTGTTCGATGAGCTGGGGTATCGGGACGCCTCGACCACCGGTGTGCTGGCGCTCGAGGTGAGCGTCTTCCCGCCCGTCGAGATCGCGGACCGGGTGGCGCAGAACTGCGGGATTGAGCCCGAGAACCTGACATTGATCCTGACCCCGACCACCGGTCTGTGCGGCGCGGTGCAGGTCGTGGCGCGCTCGCTCGAAGTCGCGCTCCACAAGGTTCATGCCCTCGGTTTTCCCTTGACGGCGATCGTGGACGGCATGGCCACGGCCCCGTTATCGCCGCCCTCGCCCGACTTCATGACCGCCATGGGCCGCGCCAACGACGCGTTACTCTACGGCGGGGACACGCACCTGTTCGTGGATTGCGGCGATGCCGAGGCCGCCGATCTCGCGCAACGCCTGCCGAGCAGCGCCTCGCGCGACTACGGCAAGCCCTTCGCGCAGATCTTCGAGGACTCCGGCAATAGCTTCTACGACATCGACCCCATGCTGTTCAGCCCCGCGCGCGTGTGCATCACCTCGCTCCAGAGCGGGATGAGCCACAAGGCGGGGAGCCTGAACCCGGCGGTCCTGGATCAGTCCTTCGGCCACACGGTGAGGTAGGAGGGCGGACCGTTCCTACCCCTGCCTGAGGCACACACACGATGTCCGCAGTGCTACAGACCGAGGTGCGCCGGCACCGGCTGACCCGTGGACGACTTCCACCGCATGGGCGAGGCGGGGATCCTCCGTGCCGACGAACGGGTGGAGCTCATCGACGGCGAGGTCATCGACATGGCGCCGATCGGGAGCAACCACGCCGGAACGGTCGCGTTCTTGGCCAAGAGACTGGAACGCGCCGTGGGAGACGCGGCCTTGCTGTTTGTCCAGAATCCGCTATCGCTGGCGGCAGAGAGCGAGCCGCAGCCCGACATCATGCTGCTCGAGCTGCGAGCGGATTTCTATCGCAGCGGCCATCCTCGCCCGGAGGATGTGCTGCTCGTCGTCGAGGTCGACGACACCACGCTCGTCTACGACCGCGACATCAAGGTGCCACTCTATGCCCGGCATCGGATCCCGGAAGCGTGGCTGGTCGATCTGGAAAACAAGCGCCTGCACGTGTTCACCTCACTGTCCGACACCGGTTACCTTGAATCCCATTCGCTCGCGCGGCCAGCCGGGCTCTGCTCCGTTGCATTATCGGAGGCCCAGGTCGATGTCCGCGGCGTGTTTTAGCATCACGATCGGGCTCGCCGACCAGAACATTCCATTTGTCGTCAAGGGAAAGGCTACCTATGAGCAGCAGATGGCGGCGATTCGAGCTGCTGCTTTATACTCTCTGGCCAGACCCTCCAGGCCAGTTGTGACGAGGTGAAAGTTTACGGCGGGTAAGTTCCGCTGCACACCGGCAAAGACCTCGCCCTCTCCGCCATTCGCGACCGTGCCACACCAAACGTCCGAGTACGGTTGAAAATTCCGCCTTCTTAGCACCAGGTGACACAGCGTTTTGAAGTGATGATCCGTCGACGGGAAGGAATAGCCAACTACGATTACCTCAGACGCATGCTCCAGGGCCGTTACCGCTTCGCCCCAGATCGCCGCAAACAGGCGGTTCGTAGCGTCAGCCTGGGTTGCGGCGTAGGTGATCACTTGCTTGGTCTGGGTGGGCTCAACAATACGAGTCCGATCCCACCCCAGCCGACAACACGGACACGGAGCAGACTACTGTCAATCCTGCGCCGGTGGTCCAAGCAGATCTTGGGGTGACCAAGAGCGACTCGCCCGATCCGGTCCAGGTCGGCAGTAACCTGACCTCAACCTGACCTACACCGTGCCTGTGACCAACAACGGTCCCAGCAATGCGACGGGTGTCACGATGACCGATACCTTGCCAGCGGGCGTGAGCTTTGTTTCTGCCACCCCGAGCCAGGGCAGTTGCACT
>JACCXJ010000215.1 GCA_013697045.1 Gammaproteobacteria bacterium
CCCATGAACGCCCTGGCGAACGAAACCAGCCCTTATCTTCTCCAACACGCCGACAATCCGGTGGCCTGGTACCCGTGGGGACCGGAGGCGCTGGAGCGCGCTCGCTCGGAGAACAAGCCCATCCTGCTCTCCGTCGGGTATTCGGCCTGCCACTGGTGCCATGTCATGGCCCATGAGTCCTTCGAGGACGAAGCCACGGCGGCGCTCATGAACGAGCACTTCGTGAACATCAAGGTGGACCGCGAGGAGCGGCCCGATCTCGACAAGATCTATCAGATGGCCCACCACCTCTTGAGCGGGCGCAATGGCGGTTGGCCCCTGACCATGTTCTTGACACCCGGGGACCACACGCCCTTTTTCGGCGGGACCTATTTCCCGCGCAAGGCGCACTACGGCCTGCCGAGCTTCAAAGAGATGCTGGCCGGGGTGGCGAGGTTCTTCCGCGAGCACCCCGAGGACGCCCGTGAGCAGGGCGAGGCCCTACGCCAGGCCTTGAACGAGCGCGCCGCGCCGGCCGGGCAGGCGGTGCTCGACGACGCGCCTCTCCTCCAGGCGCGGGCCGAGCTCGAACGCGTCTATGACCGCCGCCGGGGGGGCTTCGGGGGGGCGCCCAAGTTCCCGCACCCGACCAGCATCGAGCGTCTCCTGCGGCACTATGCTGCAACCGCTAAGGGCGATGCGCCGGACCGCGAGGCCCTGCGGATGGCGCTGCACACCTTGCGCGCTATGGCGCAGGGTGGGGTCTACGACCAGCTCGGCGGCGGTTTTTACCGCTATTCGGTCGATGCCGAATGGCGCATCCCGCATTTCGAGAAGATGCTCTACGACAACGCCCAGTTGCTACCGCTGTACGCCGAGGCCTGGCAGTTGACGGGCGAGGCTGTCTTCGAGAAGACCGCCCTCGAGACGGGGGAATGGGTGATCCGCGAGATGCAATCACCGGAGGGGGGGTTCTACTCCAGTCTCGACGCCGATTCGGCCGGGCACGAAGGCGCCTTCTATGTCTGGTCCCGAGAGGAGGTTCAATCCGCATTGGGTGATCGGGGGTATTCCCTATTCGCCCGCCACGTGGGCCTGGATCGGCCGCCCAACTTCGAGGGTCATTGGCATTTCTATATCGCCGAGTCGCCGGCCGCGATCGCCGGCGCGCTCGAGACCGAAGAGGCAGGAGTCGTGCGGCACATCGCGGAGGCGAGGACCAGGTTACTCGCCCTGCGCGAGCCCCGTATCCGGCCCGGCCGCGACGAAAAGGTCCTGACCTCTTGGAATGCGCTCATGATCCGCGGTCTGGCCATCGCCGGCCGGATATTCCGGCGAGACGATTTCCTGTCGTCCGCCGAGCGCGCGATGGACTTCCTCCGCGCCACGCTGTGGCGCGACGGGCGACTGCTCGCGACCTATAAAGATGGCCGGGCGCACCTGAACGCCTATCTGGACGACCATGCGTTCCTGATCGATGCCCTGTTGAGCCTGCTCGAAGCGCGCTGGCGCGCGGGGGAGCTGGAGCTCGCGATCGCGCTTTGCGATGTGCTCATCGAGCGTTTCGAAGACCGTGAGGAGGGCGGGTTCTTCTTCACGGCCCACGACCACGAACGTTTGATCGCGCGACACAAGTCGCTCATGGACGAGGCCTTGCCGGCCGGGGCCGGGGTTGCGGCCTATGGCCTCGGGCGGCTCGGGCATCTGCTCGGTGAGGCGCGTTATCTCGCCGCGGCGGAGAGAACGCTGCGCGCGGCGAGCGGCTCGATCGGGCGTTACGCCTCCGGACATTGCGCCTTGCTGCGCGCCCTGGAGGAATACTTGGCGCCGCCCACGACCATGGTCTTGCGGGGCGGCGGCGAGTTGCTGGCCGAGTGGCAGCGGCGTTGTACCGAGCATTACTCTCCAGCGCGTCTCACGTTGGCCATCCCGACCGAGGCGCGCGGGCTACCGGGGGTCTTGGCGCTATGCCACCCGGCGGAGCAGGGCGTCGTCGCCTATGTATGTCAAGGCGCGCAATGCGGCGCCCCCATCCGGGACCTGGCGACGCTCGATGAAGCGATTCGGAAGGAGGGCCTGAGCGGCACGGGTACGGCCAGATTGAGCGCCCCGTAGATGTTCGGCCAAGGCGAGATACTAAGAGCGCTGACAAGGCTCGGGGAGATCGCGTGGGGCGCAGAACGCATCATCGACATGGCCGTTTATGGTGGCTCGGCCATCGTCCTGGCGTGGGGATTTCGGGTGGCCACCAAGGACGTGGATGCGATCGTCCGAGGTGATCCGAGCTTTCTGCGCCGAGCCGTCAGGCAGGTTGCCGAAGAACAGGGATGGCCCGAGGACTGGCTCAACGATGGCGTGAAGGGCTTCGTCTCCGGTAATGAAGACCTGCGCTTGCAAGGCACCTATCCGTCGCCGGAGCGGCCCGGACTGCGCGTCTATGTGCCCACCGCGCAGTACATGCTGGCTATGAAATGCATGGCGATGCGGGCCGAGGGTGTCGAGGAAGCGCGGGATATCGAGGATATTCGCCACTTGATCGGGATCACCGGTATGAGCACCACCGAGCAGGTGCTGACCTTGGTGGAAAGCTTTTATCCCCGATCGCTCATTCCGCCCAGAGTGGCACTCGGTGTCGAAGAGATCGTCAACGAGCTGTCGCAAGATGCGCGTGACAAAGCAAGCCGCTAGCCGCCACGTTCGCCCCCGCTCGCTGCACGAAGTCGCCGAGCGGACGCGATCCGGGCAGACCTTCGATCCGGGGTTACGCGAGTTCCTCGACGAGTTTTACAGCCATCCGGAACGCCGCCAGGACATGATCGCGGATGAGCCTTGTGCGGTCGGGGCCGTTCAGGATGCCTATCTGGCCGCGGTGGCGGAGCACCTGGCCGAGTGTTGGCGGCTGCGTTGTCCGGACTGGGTCCAAAGCGAGCGGCGTTTTCTGCAACGGCCTTTTTTTGCGGGGGGCCTGGAGGATCTCAAGGCCACACTGCTGGTCGAAAGCCCGGTTGCATTCCGGCGCCGCATGCTATTCGTCGGGAGGGACGTGCTCGACCGGCCGCGCCGGTTGTCGGCTGCGGGCGATCGGTAGCGGCGCCCCGGGAATTCACGATAGTCGCGATAGCGGGGCCGGTATGCTCCGGCATCCTTTCGCGGCTATCGGAGCACGGGCCGTTATGGTTAAACGTCTTGCGGGGAACACGCTGACGGCGCGGGACGTTCACGACCAGATGCAGAAGGACTGGCAGGGCAGCCGGGAGTTCCTGTTCGCCCAGCTCGTCCGCTTGGTCGAGCAGTTCATCGGCTCGGGCAGGATCAGCATCAAGCCGGCGCTCTTCCATCAGGTCGAGCTCAAGCGCCGCCTGATCATCACGCTCAACATGACCCGCGTGGTCCAGCATATCTGGGAGGCGATCCCCTTCGAGAACACCGAAGCGCTCGAGCCGGTCTTCGATCAGGACCACCCGATCCGCTCAACCGGCGACATGGGGACCTGGTACACGGGCAAGCCGTGTGAATCCACAAAGCGCTCGCATATCAATTTCTGCGTCTATGACAGCACCTGGGAGGCTTCTGAGGCCTTCGAGCTCGACCGCAATCCGGCGGTGGCCGCCTGGGTGAAGAACGATCACCTCGGCTTCGAGGTGCTTTACATCTACAAGGGCGTGGTGCGGAAATACCGCCCGGATTTCATCATCCGTTTGGCGTCAGGGAAGACGCTCGTACTGGAGACCAAGGGCATGGACACCGAGCAGGATCAGACCAAGCGGCGGTTTCTGGACGAATGGGTGAAGGCCGTGAGCCCGCACGGGGGGTTCGGTCACTGGTGCTGGGATGTTTCACGGAACCCGGCTGACGTGAGGGATATTCCCGCACGTCATGCTCAGGCTATGGCGGCTTAAGCCTTGTATTGGCTCTCCGGACATCACGGTGGGGTATTACATTGTTCAGAGCACATCGCACGCTCTAAGCAACGTTTCAAGTGAACGCGGCGGTTCGCACGCTGTCCTTCGTAACAAACAGCATCCACTAGCTGTCATAAAAGCGCAGGCAAGAAGCGATGTAACCGCCGCTTCCGGCATCATCATCAGCGCTGACATGTTGATGAAATACGTTGCGGGTGTGGGGATTTGGTGATAACACCATGCGCGAAGAGAACATATAATAAGCGGCGGAAGCCGTAAGCGATGTTCTCCTTGAACAGCAGTCCAAAGGCTTTGGTGTCGCGGGTATGGTTCAACAGCCACCGGACACCGGATTGGTATATCTCGTCGGCAGCGCTGGGGATTGGCTTCTTCCTGATTCCGGTCTGGGAATCGCTTATTGATCTTGCCCGACAGAAACGCATGGTAGCGGTGCTTGGTCGCTCTCTCGATGGTGGTATCCCTATGGCGCAGCAACTGGGTGGTTGGCTTCGCTCCCCACATTTCAAGGAGCCTGGGTTCAAGCCGCATATCTTCATCGCCTTCCTCGCTTATTGCCTGCACGTCACGCTGAATCGACGACTGCACCCCCTGGCGCCGGGATTGACCCCGTGCAGTGTGATCGAGAAGTTTCCGCCGTGCAGATGCTCGATGTGCACATCCCGACCGACGGTCGGGGGCTCGTGCTCACCCGTTACACCCAGCCTGAGCCCGAGCTGACGCTGCTGTTGTAAAAAAACCGCATCTGCCCGCCCAACCGCCACCCAAGATCACCGCCAGCCACTTCTCAGCCACCGCCCTGTACTGCAGACCTAGCGGGGCCCCTATGAGTGATATCAATCCCTTAGGACTTCGGTACACCCCGAATCGGCTAAGTTGGGTTAAACTTCTCGAATTGGTCTCGCGCAACATCGGCTGCGTAAAATCCCACAGTGACGACGCCCATCTCTTTGGTAGGTCCGATGGTCAATCGGGAACCGATCCCCGTTCGTTTTGTGACTGAAGTCGCATAACGGGAACGACCGTCACACAGCATCGCGCGTTAATGGCGTTGAGGTGTATGGTGTGCAGCTATACAAACAGCGCCGACCAAAGGCGTGGGGAAAACCAATCGTGTCCAAGAGGATCATCGTAAGGCACAGGCGCGCCCATCGCTTATTGGTTCAGCGCCAACTACGCACGAGACACTGTCACGGCTACCTCACCCGCCAACAATGGTGGGCGGTATCGCGATTTACCTGGGCTAGTCTCGTCCATCCCGAACCCCAACGCTTCATCCCCCGCCGATCCCCATGTCGCGACTCTGTTCCAAGAGGAGCCGTTGAATCTCCTATCCTTCGAGCACGGCGTATTGTCTGCCCGGAAGTCGCGTCGAGCAATCGGAATTGGTTGATTGGACCCAATCGGTTGTGGCCCAAGGCCGTGACTGTCCTTGCTCTCGGTGCCGCGGCGGTGGCGACTTGGACCCTGGTGGCCTTGCTCGAGCACCCGATCGAGTGGCTCGCGATTGCGAGCGATCAGCCTCAGTTGCCAGGGTGGGTCGCCCATGCACTGACGACATTGTTCGTCTATTATGCGGCCAGCGTCTTGGTTCCCTTCTTTCTGTTCGTGGGCTGGCGCACGCTCGCCAACAGCGGGCCGACGGCGCCGCCCGCCGCGCCGTTCGTCAGCATCATCATTCCAGCCTTTGACGAAGAACCGCACATCGCTAGTGCCATTGATGCCGCGCTCGATCAGGACTACCCGTCCTACGAAGTGATCATCATCGATGACGGCTCGCGCGACTTCACCAAATACGTGGCCGACCGCTACGACGTTGTCCGGCTGATCGCGCTGCGCGCCAATCTCGGCAAGGCGCATGCGCTCAATGCCGGCCTGGCGCAAGCCATGGGCAGCATCGTCGTGTGCTCGGACTCGGATTCCGCTCTCGCCCGCGATGCGCTGAAGCACCTGGTGGCGCATTTCGCCGATCCGGCGGTGGGGGCGATGGCGGGAACGGTCGAAATACCGGATCCACGCAGCTTCGCGCAGCGGCTCCAGAGCATCGAGTACATTTATGGCCAGCATCTTCTGAAGCTGGCTCAACTCGGCAGTGGCAGCTCGGTCGCGGTCTGCCCCGGGCCCATCTCCGCGTTTCGTCGCACGGCGCTGCTGCAGATCGGCGGGTTCACCGATGGCACCCTGACCGAGGACTTCGACGCAACCCTCGAACTCATCCGTCACGGCTTTGCCGTGGGGTTCGACCCGAGAGCGGTGGCGTTCACGAGCGCACCCTCGACCTGGCAATTGCTCGTGAAGCAACGCATGCGCTGGTCTCGCGGCGCGCTGCAGACGATGCGCCTGTACAAGGCGCTCCTGCTGTCACGGACTTTTGGGGCCTTGGGCTTGTTCTGGCTACCCTATTTTCTCTTCATCGGCTATGGCGGCGTCATCTTGGATGCCCTGTTGATCGGTATCCTACCGCTGCTCGCATGGTCTTCGGAAAATCCGGGCGCCATGGTGGCCGGCGGCGCGGTGTGCTTCTTGGCACTGGAGCTGCTGTCCGGCGTTCAGTTCGCCACGGCGATCGTGTTGGCGGGCCGGGCAAGTCCCCGAACAATGCGCGACGCGTGGCTCATGAAGCCGTTCACCATCTTGCTCGCCGGGGTTCGGCTGGCGGCTATGTTTCGCGAATTCAAGGGGCATCACAGATCATGGTGAGTCTGGCAGGTCGATTAAACGCGTTGAGCCGAGTGGCCGTTCTCGTGGCGGCTGTCGTCTGCATTGGAGCAGGCCTGACATCCCGTGTCTACGGCCAGCAGCCCGGCCAACGCGCGCCTCTTGTCCTGCTGACCTTCGACACGGAGATGGACGAAGACGTTCGCGCCATTCGCGACCTCGGAGTGGACGTACCCGTCACCTACTTCATCACGGGCGAATTCGCTCAGCGAAACGGCCGCTTGGTCAGACAGCTCGCGGAGCGCAACTCGATCGGCTCGCACGGATATTCTCACGGCAATCTCAAGGAGATGGATCGCGACCAGATGCGCAAGGAGCTGACCCTGCAGAAGGTGGTGCTCGAGCGCGAGGTGGGGCGTCCGATCCGCTGGTTCCGTGCCCCTTATCTCGAGTACGACGAAGAGGTGATGCGAACGCTCGAGGAGCTCGGTTTCGAGTACGACAGTTCCGACACCGAGCGCTGGATCCGCAACACGATCCTGACGGAGCTGCCGATCACCCAGACGTCGTCAGGAATGATGTCCGACTACGACATCTTCGTCGAGCGAAGCCTGTCGGGTGATGCAGCCATTGTCCTATCTGAAGGAAGCCTACGATCAGCGAGCAGCGGCGGGCCGCGCATTCGTGGTCCTGATGCATCCACGGATCATCGCCGCGCATCGCCAGGTGCTGCATGGGCTGATCGAGCACATTCGTGCCACCGGCGCCGAATTCGTGAGTGTCGACCAGTATGTCGCCGCGACTCGCTCGGCGACGCCCCGGCGCACCGGCGTCTGGATCGATCTCAGCTTGGGGGCGCACGACCCGGCGCAGACGGCCGCCGACCTGCGCGCGGCACGCATGGACGAGGCTTTCTTGTCGGCGAACGATCCGAGCGGGATCGACTACTACGGCTCGGTCACGTCGAAGGCCGGCGGCGAGCAAGATGCGTTCGGACGGATGCAGAAGGCCCTCAAGGCGGCTGGGTTGAAGGTGCATGCCTGGATCTCCGTGAACAAGAATCTTCGTTTGGCGAAGCTGCGGCCCGACCTCGCCATGCACAAGCAGAACGGCACGGCGTCGACCGCGTGGATATCGCCGAGCCAGGCGGAGGTTCGGCAGCACGTGCTGCGTACGGTTGCCGCGATTCTCGAGAACTACGAGATCGACGGCATCCATCTCGACTATATCCGCTATCCGAGCTTGAATTACGATTTCAGCCCCGCGGCCATCGAGCGCTACAAGGCCGAGGTCGGGCTCGCAAGCGTTTCGGCGGGTGATCTCCTGTCCGGCCGCCACTACACGAGTTGGGTCGACTGGCGCGCGCGAGAGATCGCATCGCTGGTCGCCGAGGTGCGGCGGCTGGTGAAGGACAAGCGTGGCGAGGCGGTGGTCGTCAGCGCGGCGCTCGTCGCCGATGCCGCGTTGTCCTATCGCGCCATGGAGGGGTACGGCCAGTCTTATCCGCTGCTGGCCGGCTCGCTCGATCTGATTCTACCCATGGCCTATTTTCAGTTGGAGCGCAAGCCGGTCGAGTGGATCGCGGATGTCAATTTCATCAGCCGCTACTGGACCGGCAGCGGTAAGGCCGTCTTGACGGGGTTGCAGGGCTATCAGAAGCCCGGCGCGTTCACATTGGATCCGGTCACGTTCCACCGGATGCTGGAGGTCGCGGCGCCGGGGACCGACGGCCTCGTCTTCTATCCCTATTTGTATCTGTTCGGCCGCGGCGAGCCCAGCCACAACCTCGAGATCGACGCGGCGAGGACGATCGCGGCCATCAAGACCGCATCCCCTGCCGTGGCGACGGTGGATCCGGTTCAGCAGCCGGTCCCCGCTCGGCCCGACGCGAATCCGAGCGCTCCGGGGCCAAGCGAGCGATCGTCTACCGGTGGGATTGGCCCATGGTGGTTGATTGCCTGGGTCGTGGCCGCGACCGGCATCAGCGCCGGCGCCGTTCTCTGGCTGCTTTGGTCGCGTCGCGAGCGGCAACCCGGCTTGCGAAGTTCACGAGGTGGTGGAGATGCCGTGGAAACCGACGCGAACGGCCCGCTGGCCGACTGGCGGCAGCTGAATCAGTCCATACAGGTAGGCAGCGTGTCCGGTCAGGTTTGTGTGCAGGTGTCGAGAATCCTGCGCAACCACGGCCCGCGGGGCATCGATAAAAACCGGTTGCTCTACACGCTCTTTCTCGTGAAACGTTCCGATGGAGCGCTCGCTTCCTTCCTCGATGCCGTGCGTTCGGTACCCGGCTGGCAGCAGCTCGGGCTTCGCAATCTGCAGGAGGCGACGATGCTGCGCCTCGTCCTGCAGGAAGGCATCAGCTTCGGCATGACGCCAGCGGGCGAGGAGGAGCTACAACGGGCTATCGACGCCGGTTTCGATCCCGAGTTCTGGGAATTCGTCGAGGGCCGCATGCACGAAACTCTCGCCGTCGACTGCCCGCATTGCGGCACCAGCAATCTGAGCAATTGGTATTGGGATAGTTTCGAATGCCGGAGCTGCAGAGCGACGGTGGCGCTGCATCGCGTCGAGCGAATCAGGTGCGGCATATTGGATGTGCCCGCCGATGCAGCCATATTGGTTCATTGACGCGCGAAAGCGGACCGCTCGGCGCCGTTGCGTGGCCATGAGAGGCAAGACCATCGTCTCGCCGATCCTGGGGTCCGGCGCGGCTTGGCCGACCACCGCCGGCCTGCCGCGCCCTCGAGTGGCTTGCCGCTGGCGCGCCCCTCGTCGGGTGTTGGGGGCCGCGCTTTTCTCTGCTCTTTCGACAGCGCGGCCAGTCGATGTTGCGGCCGACGAGGTGCCGCAGACGAGCGGCTACACCTGGGGGCAGATCCGTTATCCGAGCGCGCTTCAGCCGGAGGAGCGCCGCAACCCGATCATGGAAGGCGCGGTTCGGCAATCGCTCAACTGGCCGTCGCTCACGAGCGGCGTTTATTTGAGCAGCTTCGGCGAATTCCGATTCAAGCACGACAAGGAAAGGCTCGACTTCAACAACGAGCTGGTATTCGCGATCGGGACCGAGCTGGTCCTCCTGCCGAACGACGTCGTCCAGCTGGCCGTTGGCGTCAGGCACGAATGGGACCATCGGTACGTGAGCGATCGTACCCCTAGCGGCTTCGTCGGCTTCTTGACCTGGGGCCTGTGGTGGCGCAAGCCGCTCCCGGGCGGTACGGGCGCCGAGCCATTTCCCTTGGCGTATGTCGCCAGATCCTGGGGAGAGATACGATATCCGAGCTCGCAGGAGATCGACGAAAGCGACAACGCAATCTTCGAAGGCTCGCTTCAGGCCGGCATCGACTGGCTGCAGGTAACGAGCACTGTCGTGCTCAACAGCTTTGCCGAGATCGAGATGAAAGCCGATACGCAAAGATTCGATTTCAACAACGAGGTTCAGCCGGGTGTCGGACTCAAGTTGCAGTGGACTCCGTTTGAGCAGTTGACCATCGAGCTGGGCGGCGAATTCGCCTGGGAGTACCGCTTTGTCTCAGGCCGGAAGGAGACGGGCGCGGTCGCCTTCTTGAATTGGTATGCCAGTTGGTGAACCGCGGGCGTCATCGGAGCGTGAAGCGCGTCCGCGGTACCCGATTCGGGTACCGAGGTCCTAAGTGATTGATATCCCTCATAGGGACCCCCCTAGTCTGCACTACAGGGCGGTGGCTGAGAACTGGGCTCGCGGTGATCTTGGGTGGTGGTTGGCGTTACGCCTCCGGACGTTGCGCCTTGCTGCGCGCCCTGGAGGAATATCGGGTGCCGCTCACGACCATGGTCTTGCGGGGGGACGGCGAGTTGCTGGCCGAGTGGCAGCGGCGTTGTACCGACCATTACTCTCCAGCGCGTCTCACGTTCGCCATCCCGACCGAGGCGCGCGGGCTGCTGGGGGTGCTGGCGCTATGTCACCCGGCGGAGCAGGGCGTCGTCGCTTATATGTATGTCAAGGCGCGCAATGCGGCGCCCCCATCCGGGACCTGGCGGCGCTCGATGAAGCGATTCGGAAGGAGGTAGGCTGGGAAGCGGCGCCCGGATCTCTGGCGACGGGGCCTCGGAACGCGCGGCTCTCGGGACCCGCTAGCGCTAGCCCGGATTTCTCACCACTGCCCATCGCGAGGCCGCCGAGGCGGCGGTCTCGCGGGCGGCAGGGACTGAAAGACGGCGAAGGCGTAGCTGACACTACGTCGAGCCGGCTGGAAGGGCGAGGCGGAAGAGCCTGGCGTCCGGAGGACGACAGGCCCGCCGAGCCGGCAGCAGGGATGACCGCACCGGGCTTTGCGTGGAGCAGGACTGCCTAGCACAAAGACAGCCCGCCAGACCGAGCGGATCGGCGGCCGTAGCAGGGTGGTGGTGAGAAATCCGGGCTTGGCTCGTCCGAGCCTACCGGCCCGGCTACTCCTTCTTGAAGAAGTAATACCCAAACGGCCCCTTCAAGGTCATGGTATCGGGTTTCTTATCGATGAGGGTGAAGGTGTCTCCGTTCGGGGTGACGATCTTGCCGTCCTTGACCTCGAACTTCTCTTCTATCGTCCCTTCGCTCTCCGAGAACTTGTAGAGGCTGGTCCGAGCCAGGTTCCCGTCGGCCCCGAAGACCCATTTGGATCCCTCGGGGTCTCGCTCGCCCGTCAGGTAAATAGCGGTCGACTCCAGCACCCAATCGCCGGCGACATCGGCCGGGCCCTGGATCGCGATGCCTTGAGCGTACGTCATCGACGCCGCGAGACCACTTGCAATGATGATATTGATAGTTGACCGGCGGCGCATGGCCCCCTCCTTTCGGATGAACAGCGAGCCGGTATTGTGCCCCGCACGGTCCCCCCCGACAAGGGGGGACCGACCGTCCGGGGCGTCAGTAGCGACAGCCGGGAAAGTAACGATAGCTAGGGAAGTAGCGGTAGTGGCCATAACGGGGCCACTGATGGTAACGCCCGTGGCCGTAGCCGTAATAGCGGGGGCGGTAGGCCCCACGATGGCCTCTCGGGTACACCGGCTGGTAGCCGTACCCGGAGGATCCGTAACCCGGGGAATGGCTTTCGAAGCCGTTATAGGGGCGCGGTTGGTATTGATTCCAGCTCCAGGCCAACGCCGCGGGCGTGCTCAGCACCAGTCCCGCACCGAGTAGCAACGACAGCATGCGCTTCGATCTCTTGGACATGGCAAACCTCCGTTCACAGGTTGCGCCGGCATTCGCCGGTATGCCGCACACGATACGCGCAGTGGCTGAACGGCGACTGAACGGACCCCGGTGCCTATCGAATTATCTCCGGGGGGCGGAAGATCTGCGGGGGGCTGGCGCCGAAGCCCTCCTCGTAACGGGCGGCGAGCTCGGAGTGGGCGAAGCGGTGGTTCTGGGTGCCGTGGTGCTCGATCTTGATGGCCCCCATCAGCGAGGCGATGCGCCCGGTGGTCTCCCAATCCAGCTCGCGCAGGAGCCCCAGGATCAACCCGGCCCGGTAGGCGTCGCCGCAACCCGTCGGATCGCGCACGGCGCGCGGCTTGGCGGCGGGGATCTCGTAGCGCCTCCCCTGGGCGTAGATGCACGAGCCCTGGGCGCCGAGTGTGACGATGAGCCCACGTACCCGCTCGCAAAGCGCCTCGGGGGAGAGGCCGGTACGCTCGTGCAGGAGCTGCCATTCGTAGTCGTTGACCGCCACATAGGTCGCGCGGTCCAGGAACCACAGGAGCTCCTCTTTTTCGAACATGGGCAGTCCCTGGCCGGGGTCGAAGATGATCGGGACTTTCGCCTCGGCGAGCGCGGCGGTGTGCTCCAGCATCCCTTGGCGGCCATCGGGCGAGATGATCGCGAGCCGGACGCCATCGAGCGGCGGCAGGCGGTTCTCGTGGGAGTGGCTCATGGCGCCCGGATGGAAGGCCGTGATCTGGTTGTCGTCGAGATCGGTGGTGATGAAGGCCTGGGCCGTCCATTGGTCGGCGATGGTCTTGACGTGCCGGCGGGAGATCCCACAGGCGTCGAGCCAATCCGCGTAGGCATCGAAGTCGCGCCCCACGGTCGCCACCGGGAGCGCATCCGCGCCCAATAGTTTCAGGTTATAGGCGATGTTCCCCGCGCAGCCGCCGAACTCCCGCCGCATCTCCGGGACCAGGAAACACACGTTCAGGATATGGATGCGGTGTGGCAGGATGTGGTTCTTGAAGCGATCCTGGAACACCATGATGTTGTCATAGGCCAGCGAGCCGCAGATCAGGGCGGTCATGGACATCGGTCTCCTGTGGTTGGCGATTCGATTCATCCCGAGCGCGCCAGGCGCGTGCTTCAATGGATTCCATCAAGTGCGACCTTTCAACTCCTCGAGCGCGCGCTCGAGGATGTCGCGGTCGAGCTTATCCTTTACGCGCAGCGTCTGTTTGGTCTTCAGCAAGCCCTCGATGTCGAGCGTTCGAACGGGGACACCGTCGAAGTCGATGGTGATCGCGTGCGGTCTCAGTGACTCGTAGGTCTCTCCGCATGCGTTGAACATCAGGTCCACGACAAAGGCGTCCGCGACACGGATCGTCTCGCCCTCGATGAACCAGTCCGGATCGAGCTCGTTGGCAATCCCATCGGGGAGGACCGAGAGCGCCCGCTTCGTTTTCTCGCCTTGCTCGCGCGTGGGCCGAAGCACGAGGTCGATGTCCACCGTGCCGCGTTGATAACCCAATGCATACAGCGCGTATCCACCGATCAGCACGTAATCGACGCCGTGATCGTCGAGTGCGCGTAACAGCAACTTCAAGTCCTCGACCGTCGCGGGGCGTGCGAGATCTGATGTCGGATCCGTCATCGAGGAGCCGCATGACGCATCGAGTTCAATGCCACCGCGCGGGCGATCGCTTCATCGGTTTGGCGATTCATCTCGGCGTGCGAGGCAAAACGATACAATCCCTTTGGAATACCGGTCGTTGCGATAGCCGCGAGTGCCGCGCCCGTGGCTTGATGCGTCGCGGCCGCCCGCAACGCGGCCGCGCTGGGTATGGGCGCAGGCGCCGGCAGACGGCGGCGACCGATTTGTCGCAGGGGCACGGTTCCGGGATCTCGGGTTTCGGGACTATACCGCGCACAGTCACAAATCGCCCTTTCTTGATCCCCTCATCCTAGCCCTCTCAGGGAGAGGGGATCTAAGGAGGCGCTTTATGAGCGTGATGAGCGTGGCCAGTATACATACTACTTCGAAAACCGCCCGGTATCATTGATGTCATCCCAAGCGCGCCAGGCGCCTGTGCTCTTCCGGGGCGCCGGCCCCCTGCCGCGCCAGTACCGGCGCGAGGAAGCGACCGGTGTAGGAGCGCGGGTGTGCCGCCACCTCTTCGGGGGTGCCGGTGGCCACGACCTCGCCCCCGCCATCGCCACCCTCGGGGCCTAGGTCCACGACCCAGTCGGCGGTCTTGATGACATCGAGGTTATGTTCGATGACGATGACCGTGTTGCCGCGCCCGCATAGCCGCTGCAAGACCGCCAAGAGTTGCTCGATGTCGTGGAAGTGGAGCCCGGTCGTGGGCTCGTCGAGGACATAGAGCGTGCTGCCGGTATCGCGCCGCGACAGCTCGCGCGCCAGCTTGATGCGCTGGGCCTCGCCGCCCGAGAGCGTGGTGGCGTTCTGGCCCAGCTTGATGTAGGCGAGGCCGACATCGATCAGGGTCTGGAGCTTGGAGGCCACGGCCGGCACTGGATCGAACAAGCGCCTGGCGTCCTCCACGGACAGGCCCAGCACCTCGGCGATGCTCAGGCCCTTGTAGTGGATGTCCAGGGTCTCGCGGTTGTAGCGCGCCCCCTGGCAGAGATCACAGGTGACATACACGTCCGGCAGGAAGTGCATCTCGACCTTGATCACGCCGTCGCCCTGGCAGGCCTCGCAGCGCCCCCCGCGCACGTTGAAGCTGAAGCGTCCCGGCGCGTAACCGCGCGAGCGCGCCTCGGGGGTCGCGGCGAACAGATCGCGGATGGGCGTGAAGAGGCCGGTGTAGGTGGCGGGGTTGGAGCGCGGGGTGCGACCGATGGGGCTCTGATTGATATCCACGACCTTGTCCAGCCATTCCAGGCCCTCGATGCCCCGGTACGGTTTCGGGTCCTCGCCCGCATGATGGAAACGGCGCGCCGCGATCCGGTACAGGGTGTCGTTGACGAGCGTGGACTTGCCCGAGCCGGACACCCCGGTCACGCAGCTCAATAGCCCGGTGGGGAACGCGACATCGATGTCCTTGAGGTTGTTCCCGCTCGCGCCCAGGAGGCACACCAACGCGCGCCCATCCATCGATCTCCGCGGGTACGGGATGGGGATGGCGCGGCGGCCCGAGAGGTATTGGCCGGTGATCGACTGGGCATGACGGGCGATGGCATCGGGCGGGCCCTGGACCATCACCCGCCCACCGTGGATCCCGGCGCCGGGTCCCATGTCCACCACATGGTCCGCGGCCCAGATGGCCTCCTCGTCGTGCTCCACCACGATGACGGTGTTGCCGAGGTCGCGGAGCTGGGTGAGGGTGCCTAGCAGGCGCCGGTTGTCGCGCTGGTGGAGCCCGATCGAGGGCTCGTCGAGCACGTACATGACCCCGACGAGCCCGGCCCCGATCTGACTCGCCAGGCGGATACGCTGCGCCTCGCCGCCGGACAGGGTGTCGGCGCTCCGGTCCAAGGTCAGGTATTCCAGCCCCACATCCACCAGGAAGCGCAGCCGCTCCTTCACCTCCTTCAGGACCTTGACCGCGATCTGGCCCTTGTGTCCCTCGATCTTCAGGGACTCGAAGAACCGCAACACGGCCTCGACCGGCATGGCCGTGACCTCGGACAGCGAGCGGCCCCCGACCAGGACATGCCGGGCGGCCAAGGTCAGCCGGGTCCCGCCGCACGCCGGACAGGGTGTCTGCCCGAGGAACTTCGCCAGCTCCTCGCGCACCATGCTCGATCCGGTCTCCCGGTAGCGCCGCGTGAGGTTCGGGATCACGCCCTCGAAGGGGTGCCGCCGCTTGCGACGTCGACCTTGGCCATCATCATAGGTGAAGGCGATGACCTCGCCCCCGCTACCCTCCAGAATCACCTTACGGACCCGCGCCGGGAGCTGTTTGAAGGGCTTGTCGAGGTCGAAACCGTAATGGGCCGCGAGGTCCGAGAGGAGTTGGGAGTAATAGCTGTTGCGCCGGTCCCAGCCGGGGATGGCGCCCGCCGGCAGGCTCACCTCCGGTTGCCGCACCACGCGGGCCGGGTCGAAGAACTCCCGCACCCCGAGCCCGTCGCACTCGGGGCAGGCGCCCGCCGGGTTGTTGAAGGAGAACAGCCGCGGCTCCAGCTCGTTCAGGCTATAACCGCAGTGCGGGCAGGAGAAACGCGCGGAGAACACCATCTCCTCGCCCCCGGCCTCGTTCCCCCGGGCATCGTCCCCTCGGGCATTATCCATAGGCACGAGGCGCACCACACCGCCCGAGATCCGTACGGCGGTCTCGAACGATTCGGCCAGGCGCAGGCGCAGATCGGGCCGGACCCTGAACCGGTCTACCACGGCCTCGATGTCGTGCTTTTTGTATAATGCCAGCCCCGGTGCCGCATCCAGCTCGTGGACCTGACCGTCGATGCGGGCGCGCACGAACCCCTGCTTGCGCAAGTCATCGATGACCTCCTCGTGCTCACCCTTACGCCCCTGCACGATCGGGGCGAGGAGCATGAGCCGGGTGCCCTCGGGCATGGCCAGGACCTGGTCCACCATCTGACTCACGGTCTGGGCCGCGAGCACGGTGCCGTGGGTGGGGCAATGTGGCTCGCCGGTGCGAGCGTAGAGGAGTCGCAAATAATCGTGGACCTCGGTCGTGGTCCCGACCGTGGAGCGGGGGTTGTGGGAGGCGGACTTCTGCTCGATGGAGATCGCCGGCGACAGCCCTTCGATGGAATCGACATCCGGTTTCTGCATCACCGACAGGAACTGCCGCGCATAGGCCGACAGGGACTCGACATAGCGGCGCTGGCCCTCCGCATAGATGGTATCGAAGGCGAGCGAGGACTTCCCCGAGCCGGACAGCCCGGTGATGACGATGAGCCGGTCCCGAGGCAGGTCGAGGTCGATGTTCTGGAGATTGTGGGTCCGGGCACCCCGGATGCGGATGGTGTCCATGGCGCACAGGCGGGTAACCCCTGCATAGGAAGGGGCTGAATACTAACATGACGCAAAGGGATGGCCTGTCGAGCCAGGAACCGATGGCGGTCTCCGAGCGGCGCGCCGCGCTGTCGCTCGCGACGCTGTTCTTCTTCCGCATGTTCGGGCTGTTTCTGGTCTTGCCCGTGCTGGCCCTGCACGCCCAGCAGCTGGCGGGCGCGACCCCTTTCCTCATCGGTGTCGCGATGGGCGTCTACGGCCTGACCCAGGCGCTGTTCCAGATCCCTTTCGGGGGTTTCTCGGACCGTTACGGGCGCAAGCCCGTGATCGCGGTCGGACTTCTCATATTCGGCCTCGGTAGCGTGCTGTGCGCGGTCTCGGGGCATGTCGCGGGGATCATCGCCGGCCGGGCCCTGCAGGGTTCCGGCGCCATCTCGGCGGCCGTCATGGCGCTCGCTGCGGATCTGACGCGCGAGGAACAGCGCATCAAGGTGATGGCGGTGATAGGCGTGACCATCGGGCTGGCCTTCGCGGCCGCGTTCGTCGCAGGTCCGGCGCTCGATGCCGTGATTGGGCTGCATGGCCTCTTCTGGCTGGCCGCGGGCCTGGCCCTCGCTGGGCTTGCGGTCCTGTATCTCTTTGTGCCCGAGCCCGCGCACAGCGTCTTTCATCACGAGTGCGAGTCGCAGTGGGGCCAGGTGCTCGGTATCCTGGCGAATCGCGACCTCAGGCGCCTCAACGTCGGGATCGGATGCCTGCATTTCCTGCTGACCGCGAGCTTCGTGGTCCTGCCGGTGGTGCTGCGCGATGGCCTGGGTCTCGCGAGCCCGTCGCATTGGCACGTCTATCTGCCCGTGTTCGGACTATCGATCGTCTTGATGGTGCCCGCGATCCGGGCGGCCCAGCGGCACGGGCGCGAGGTGTTCCTCGGGGCCGTGGCACTCGTCGGGGTCTCCGAGCTGGGCCTGGCCCTGGGGCATGGGAGCGGGCCTGGGGTATTCCTCATGTTGTGGGGCTTCTTTTCGGGGTTCAACTACCTGGAGGCGAGCCTTCCGGCCCTGGTCTCGCAGATGGCCCCGGCCGATCGGCGCGGTACCGCGCTCGGCGTCTACGCCATGTCGCAGTTCCTCGGGACCTTCGCGGGCGGTGCCACCGGCGGACTGCTCTCGGGTTATTCTGGCGCCACCGGCGTGTTCCTGATGTGCGCCGCGCTGGCGCTCTCTTGGCTTGCGTACGCCCGCGGGATGGTGTTGCCGCGGCCGCTGCGCAGCCATGTCGTCAAGGTCGGCCGGCTCACCGCCGCCGAGGCCACGGCGCTCACCGTCAGGCTCGCGGCCGTTGCGGGAGTGAGCGAAGCCGTGGTGGTCGGTGAGGACGGCGTGGCCTTCCTCAAGGTCGACCGAGACACGCTGGACTGGCAGGAATTACGTGACATCTGCGCGGCGCGGGGCTAAGGTGGCGCGACCCGCACAGCGGGCATTCTTTCGTGAGGAGTAACGGCTATGGCAAGGGGTATCAACAAGGTCATTCTGGTCGGGAATCTGGGTGCGGAACCCGAGGTGCGGTACATGCCGAGCGGGCAGGCGGTCGCGAACGTGCGGCTCGCGACCAACGAGTCGTGGCGGGACAAGGAAACGGGGGAAAACCAGGAGCGCACGGAATGGCACGCCGTGGTGTTCTTCGGCAAGCTCGCCGAGATCGTCAAGGAATACCTGCACAAGGGCTCGCAGGTCTATGTCGAAGGCCGGATCCGGACCCGAAAGTGGCAGGACCGCGACGGCCACGACCGCTACACCACCGAGATCGTAGCGAACGACATGCAGATGCTGGGCGGCCGCGGCGGCGCCACGGCCCCCATGGAGCAGGAGCCGCCACCCCACGGCGAGACCCAGGCCCCGAGCCCTGCGTCCGTATCCTCTGGATCGGGGAGCGGCGCGGCGGCGGATCTCGACGACGACATCCCGTTTTAGCCCGGATTTCTCACCACTCGTCGAGCAGTCAGTTGGACCTCCCAGTCAACTGCCTTCCGAACCGGAGTCCGTGCGCTGTGGCAGCGCGAGCCTTTAAGGGAGGATAATCGAGCGTCATGCCAATCGATCCGACGACCGCGCAGTCGTGGCTGTTCGTACCACCCTTGGACTTGCCGCTCACGTTGCGTGTGGAGAACGGCCGCTTCGGGGCGCTGCGCCGGGCGCCCCTCGCGGAACCTCCGCCGTGCGCTACCGGCCAGGTCATCCCAGCCGACGACCCGTTCAACCCCACCGGCGCCGAGGTCCACTACGTCAACCAGCTGCACGAAGCGGTCGACCTCGCTGCCTCCGCCGGCGACTGCGTCTTCGCCGCCTACAGCGGGCGGGTGGTCGAGCTCGAGACCAACCCCGCCGGGACGAAGGGCAACGTCACCATCGACCATCACCCGCAGGGCCTCGGCTTCGTCACGAAGTACAACCATGTCACCGACGTGCTGGTCGCCGAGGGCGCCTTCATCCAGAAGGGCATGCCGTTCGCCGCGGTCTCGGCCGAGCCCGCCGAGCCGCACCTGCACTTCGAGCTCTGGGCCGTCGTCGACCGCGATACCGCCGACGCGTCCTGGCCCGGGGACAGCGATCTCGTGCCCGTCGATCCGACGCGGACGCTCTACGCCTGGGAGCAGCGCACCGCAGCCGACGAGGAACCGGCAGGCGGGCCCCTCGCCCCGCAGTCCATCGGCCTCGTGCGGCTGAACACCGTGCCGTTCTTTTCGGCGGCGTTCGCGACGGGCACCCTGTACGTGCCGATGTACGAGCCCATGACCGCGGACGAGCGACTGGCCATCGACCTCCTGCGCGACGCCTATCGCAGCACCGTCAATGCCACGCTGCGCTACCGGTCGTCGTCGTTCTGGGGCGTCGACGTGATCACGCAGGTCCAACTCGTGGACTAGGGACGGCCGTCCGCGACGATGCTTCTCAGGAGACGGCCTGATCCGACCGAGTTGCAGGCGCCGTAGGCTAATGAGATGAAGGGCCGCGAAACTCAGCCCACGGGCTTACCTCGCCCCGCCGAACGTGGTTATACCGCCTCGGCAACGCGACCGTGAGGTTTGCCGAGCGCCGAGACCTCGATGGCGCCCGACCTCCCAGGGTGTGCGCAAAAACGCGACACCTGGTCAGGCGATCTATCGACGCGGCCGCTTCACCGCCTCTTATCTCCCGCTGCACGGGCTCGTGTTTCAGAATGCTTGGGGCCGACTTAGGTTGAACGGTACAGAGGCGGCGCAGGTTGTTGAGCGCGACCATTCCGACGCAACAGAGCCTGTTGCAAAGCCCCATTGAATTTCCTATCCGTATGCTTATTGAGCACGCTCGTTAGCGCAATCCAACTAACCCAGCTACCGCCTTCGAGGAACCCATGAAAAATGTCGAGATGCATGTCGAGAGGAATATTCTGACTATCCAGATCGATCTCTCCAAAGAATACGGGCCCTCTTCCTCAGGCAAGACCATCATCATCGCCTCTACGGAGGGGAACGTGTCTGTCCCTGAACGCGAGGAGAAGATCGGGTTAAACGTCTACCGTAAAAAGTAAAAAAGTAAGTGTCGGTCTACGGTCAAGGGCGGACGAGAACCGAACGCTTCAAGGCCACATAGCCTGGCCAAGAGGGGACCGATCAAAATGCCGGGTTTTTGCTTTACACGGGCGCGCACAGCACCCCTGCTACTTCGCATCGTGCGAGCGGCCGAGCCAATAGCCGACGCCGGCCCAGGGCCACTGCCAGGGCCGCGCCGATGAGCGCGGCGAGCCAGGCGCCGAAGCCGAGTGCGTCGATTCCAGCTTTGACCCAGAAATCGTAGCCCGGATGAAATTAAATGGGATCCGGGGAATGGCCGCCGCCGCGCCCGTTTGCCGGATACGATCTCCCGCGAGGAGCATCTTGAATTCGATGCCGGGCATGAACTCGACCCATGAAGTTTCGCCTGCCATTTGGTTGCGGCCAGAGGTCGCGCCAGGAAGAATAAACGCCCTTTTTCGTCTCGAAAAAGGGTACTGATGAACCAGTGAGTTGTCAAGCATGCGAGTCCTCGGCCTGGGGACTATCTGCAAATCGCTAAGTCAGATTACAATTGGGCGCCCGCCGCGCCCAAAGAAAAGGAACCGATCCGAAAGCAGTAGGTCGTCGAACGTCTGGGTCGCTCGGTATCATCCGCCGGCAGCCGACCTCCCGGAGGGCGCGGCGATGAGCCCCAGGTTGCCACGACGGTTGCGTTGTACGGCATCGCTAGCTGGGCGACCATCCACCGCCCAGCGCTTTGTATAGCTGGATCATGGATACCAAACGCAGGCGCCGGGTGGCCGTGAGCGAGAGCTCCACGTCGAAGAGATTGCGCTTGGCCGTCAGCACGTCCAAATAGTTGGAGAGTCCGCCCTTATAGCGTACCTCGGCGAGATGCAAGGCCGATCGCAGCGACCCGGCACATTGTTCAGCACCGACCCTTCGGCCTGCTGCCGCCCTAGGCGCCGAAACGTTCCAAGACCTGACGCGTCGCAAATGTCGCATACGAAACGCGGACGATGTCGGCGAAGGCAGCATCCGTCATTATCGGCTTCCTTATCGGTTGTGCCCCGCGGTTGGTGGAGGGAACAGGGATCTCGAACCCCCTTTTCGTCAAGAGGGACCGGGCCAGTAGTCCGGGTCGAGCGCCTGTTCGAGGGTCCAAGGACCAATGCTCGGGAAAACTGTGCTCGTCGAATCCTGTTTCATTGGCAGCCAGAAGCTTGCCCTTTTCGTAAGCCGCCGTCACGATGTCATCGGCTTGTGCACGCAAGCTCGGGTTATCGGCCGAGCACGCTAGACGCGTCGAGGCGTTGTACTTTGATGGTGTTCCTCCAGCTAGCCGACTGCCGCCCCGACTGATGCGACCATTTCAGCAAATGTGCGAAGATGATGGCCAGGAGGCTGCCTAACTCTCGTCGCTCACTCCGCCCCATACTCTCCAACTCCTCCGCGACGTGCTCGATGTCGATCTCCGATAAGCGACCGTCCCGCAGCAGCGCGGCATTTTCCAACGCCCACGCATAGAAATCCACGTCATGAAGCTTCGAATGGATGGCCATCGCGTTTACCTTACTACCACGCCGTTCTACGCGTCTCTACCGGGTTGCGATGCCCTTTCAGTGTCGTCCGCCGCCGACCGCCGCAGAGGTTCGGTGCCTATCGACCCCGAGCGCACGCTGGGCACGGCTGCTCGAGGCGCGGGGGCATCGGAAAAGCAATCCCTAGGGTACGCATCGCATACCCTTACGCCCACCGTCAAATCCGACCGCAATGGATGCGCGATCCCATCGCAGGAGAAACGCCCCATCGCGAATGTGGGCCATCACCATGTCATGCATACGGTGCGGACCTACAGCCTATTGACCACGCAGATCGACACCCACGTCGGCGAGGACCGGATAGCGCGGGTGGTGGCGAGGATTTGAAATCCGCTGAAGGCTCTGAATCGGGGCGTCGACCTCGCCTTTCTGCCGGAGGATCCCTCATCGCTCCGCTCTTGACGGGTTCAAGCTGTCGAGCCACGCCTGGACCTGCTTCACCTGGGGCGCTGCACCGACCGCTTTGAAGAGCGCGAGCGCCTTCCGGTACATCTCCTCGGCCCGGTCGACCTCGCCGCGCTTTTCGTAAAGCTTCCCCAGGTTGGCGTACTGGTTGGCGATGTCCTCTTGACAGCCAAGCTTCTCATTAATCGCGAGCGCTTTCTTGTACATCTCCTCAGCGACGTCGAGCTCGCGGCGGTCCTGGTAAACGTTCCCGAGGTTGCCGTACTGACGGGCCATGCCCTCCTGGCGGCCGAGCTTCTCGTTGATCGCCAGTGCTTTCTTGTGCATCTCCTCGCCTTGGTCGAGCTCGCCGCGCGTCCAGTAGATGAGCCCGAGGTTGCCGTAGGCTTTGGCCATCCCCTCCTGGCGGCCGAGCCTCTCGTTGATCGCGAGTGCTTTCTTGAGCATCTCCTCGGCCCGGTCGAGGTCGCCGCGCGTCCGGTGGATGAGCCCGAGGTTGCCGTACTGGTCGGCCATGCCCTCCTGGCGGCAGACCTTCTCGTCGATCGCGAGTGCTTTCTTGTGCATCTCCTCGGCCCGGTCCAATTCGCCGCGCGTCCGGGAGAGGAGCCCGAGGTTGCCGTAGGCATTGGCCATGCCCTCCTGGCGGCCGAGCTTCTCGTCGATCGCGAGTGCTTTCTTGTACATCTCCTCAGCCCGGTCGAGCTCGCCGCACGTCCCATAGATAATCCCGAGGTTGCCGTAGACGGCGGCCGTGTCGCCGGTCTGGGCTTCGCGTCCACTGATGGCGAGCCAGCGTTCGAGCATGTCCTCGGCGGCCTTCAGGTCTCCGGTGCGGTGATAGAACTCGAAGGCGAGAGACAGCACGCGCAGGTTGGTGGTGCCTTCGTGGGCCCTGGCAAAGGTCTGGCGCGCCTCTTCGACATGGCCCTCCCGCGCCGCGACGGCCGCCTGCTCGGCGAGCGTGAGGGCCAGCTTGTCGGCCCGCACGGCCTGGGCCTCGGCATGCTTTTGATGCGCCTCCGCGCGCTCGATGGCCGCCTGGGCCTCGTCCTTGGCTTTCGTGACTTCCTGGATGTACTCGAGCGGCAAGACGACGGCAGCGCGCGGCGCGTCGGCCTTCGGGAGATCGCCCCTGGCGTAGGCCCGCAGGTGCTTGTCCACCTCGGCCTTGAACGCCTTTTCATCTTCGAAGAAGCGATAGAGCACCTGCCGCGAATCCTCGAGCGATTTGCGGAAGGCCAGCACCTTCTCGAGCTGCGGGCCGGCATCGGCCATTGAGAGGGGATCGACGTGCTTGAAGAAGACGAAGATCTCCGGTGAGCCGTCCTTCTTCCAGCGGTCCAGCGCCAGGTGGAACTCTTCTTCGGTGTAGGAGGTGTAGGGTTTGGCGTCCGGGGCTGGCTGACCCCAGCGGCGGTGCAGGGCGAGGACGAAGGCGTCCGAGCGGTCGATGTCCTGGTCGATCACGGCCTGGGCGCGGCGGCCGATCGTGGCCAGCGTGTCCTCCCAGCCGAGCGCCACGAACCTGACCCCGGCGCCGTCACCGAAGCCGCCGTGCAGCTCGTCGATCATCTCCTTGAACGCCCGCCGCTCGACCGCCAGGTCACCCGGCGATGCGATGAAGACGTGGACCAGTCTGGGCTCAGGGCGCGATGAAGCCATCCTGTGGAGCGCTCCTCTCTTGCTCGCCTCAGGATAGCGCGGAAGCGTTCGCCTCGGAATGGCGGCAGGCGATTCGGCATCGACGCCCCTTCATGACAAGCCCTTTGCCTCGACGGATCCCTGTTCGGCGTAGCCGAGGATCCGGGCATCGGCGGTCACCAGGCACGCGTCGAGTGCCCGTGCCGTGGCGACGATCATCCGGTCCGCCGGATCCCCGTGAAAGGTTCCCGGCAGGCGCGTGCTGTCGATCAGGATATCGGGCGTCAGAGGGGCCAACGCGGGCCCGGGCGGGGACAGCGCCCGCTTCACCCAGGAACGGCAGTCCTGGGTCAAGCGGATCCGTCCCTTGGCCTCCAGCATGGCCACTTCCCAGACCGAGATCGGTGCGACCCGCAGGAGCCTCGCCGCGGCTGCCGCCTCGATCCGCCCGAGCGTTTCCGGCGAGAATCGAGCTTCGCCTTCCACGAGCCATAGCCAGGCATGCGTGTCCAAGAGCACGACTTTCTTCAGGAGCCGGCATTCCACGCTTCACCGATCGGGGCGATCACATCGCCCTGGAAGTGGACAGTGCCGGCGAGATATCCATGAACGGGTCGAACCGCATCCGCGTACGGCAAAAGGCGGGCGATCGGGCGACCGCGCTTGGTAATGACGATCTCTTCGCCGGTCTCTTGGACCTCATCCATCAGCTTTAGGCACTTCGCTTTGAACTCGGCGGCGGGTATCTTCATAGCCCATCTCCCGATGTGACCAGAACTATAGGTCATATTTTGCGGGCTAACACCGAGATGGGCAAGGACCAGGCGACCGGGAAAGATCCAGGGTGGCGCTTGCGCCAGCCCGCCCGCTGCCAACTGGCCGGAAGCCTATGTGCCAGAACTCCAGACAGTTCGGTTTGTTGCTAACATTGCAGGCCGTTGAGCCGCCCTTCCCGCCGCACCAGGAAGGACCCCTACGCGGCACGCGGAGCGCTGCGCGTGATCCCAGACAACAAGTGCCTCCACCAGGATGTGCTGATGCCGAGCGCCGGGGGACCATGCGCATGAAGAGCGAGCTGGTAGTGGGTCTACACCCGGTCCGGCAGCGTTTGTCGGATGCCCCTGTCGACGCCCTGGAGCTGTGGGTCCTGGCCGGGCGCGAGGACCTGCGCCTCAGCGAAGTGCTGAAGCTCGCCGCCGGCGCCGGGCTCGCCACCCACTCCGTCCCGCGCCACACCCTGGATCGCCTCGCTTCGGGCCTCTGCCATCAGGGGGTCGTGCTGCGTTGCCGGGCGCGCGAGCGTCTGGACGAGAAGGTTCTCCCCGAGGTACTGGCCGCCGCCGATGGCCCGCCCCTCCTCTTGGTCCTCGACGGCGTCGAGGACCCCCGCAACCTGGGGGCCTGCCTGCGCACCGCGGAGGCCGCGGGGGTCGCTGCGGTCGTCGTGCCGCGGCACCGCGGAGTCGGGATCACCCCCGTGGTCGCCAAGGTCGCGAGCGGCGCGGCGGCGCGGGTGCCGCTCATCCAGGCCGGCAACCTCGCACGCGCCTTGCGCGGGCTGCGCGACGCCGGGGTGACCGTGATCGGCGCGACGGGCACTGCCGAGCAGTGTCTCTACGACAGGGACCTGACCGGCCCCGTGGCCATCGTGGTGGGCGGCGAGGGCCGCGGGCTCCGGCGGCTGACGCGGGAGCTGTGTGATCACGAGGTTCGGATCCCGATGCGGGGCTCGGTCGAGAGCCTCAACGTCTCGGTGGCCGCCGCGGTATGCCTTTTCGAAGCAGTCCGCCAGCGCCACGCTCGCATCGCCCTACAGGGTACCGCGGGAGCGTGCCCGCCGACCCGCCGGGTCACCCCCGGAATGCTTTGAATCTTGCGCAGGAAGGAGTAGTGTTGGCGTCGGAGGGATGAAATTAATATATCCGGGCAAACGATACTTTTAAGCTTCGAGGAGCAGGCTATGGTCCTATCTCGCATCATGGCGACGTCGGTCGTGTTCGGGACGTTGTTATTTTCTGGCACCGCTCTGGCGCCGCCCCAGGAAGATGAGAATTGCTGGCGAAAGGTCGAGGACTACGACGTTCATTTCAGTATCTTTCAGGCGGCCTACGGGGACCGGCCGATGTGCCAGGAGGCCCCCGCGACCGGGGACACGGCCTTGACCCTGGACTTCATCGATCCCGCACTCCGTCAGATGCCGACCGAGGTGCGGGTCATTGAGGCCGAATCGTGGGGCGCGGCCCAGGACCCCGAAGCAGACGCCGAAGGCAAGCCCGTCGGGCAATTGCCGTCCAAGACCTATTCGAGCGGTACCGTGCTCCTGCAGCACAAGTTCAATGCGCCCGGTTACTTCGTGGAGATCGTCAGCATCCAGGACTCGACGGGCAAGAAACACGTCTTGCGCTATCCGTTTCAGCTCGGTCAGGGGTTCGGGATCACATGGTCCCTTGCCGAGATCGGCGCGGTGGTCGGCTTCGTCGCGCTGCTCCTGGGCCTCCTCATCTGGCTGCAGCGCCGCAACCGCCAGCGGGTGATCGAGCTCTAGTAGGCAGTCAAGATTGTTCAAACAGGCACGTCATTCCGACATGGATTGCCGGAATCCAGAGCACATGGACGTAGGTGCTGTCCTGCATCCTGGACCCCGGCAATCCCTGCCGGGGTGACGAATCGTAACGTCGTGCGCGCAGCCGATCGGTTGGCCTCCTCAAGAGGGGCCGAGCGGCGGCTCGTCCATGAGCGCCACCTGTTCCCGCAATTCCAGGATCCTGTCCTGCCAGTAACGCGGGGTATCGAACCACGG
>JACCXJ010000227.1 GCA_013697045.1 Gammaproteobacteria bacterium
TCGCGCGCGCCCTCGACCGGGATGAACAGCACCCGGCAAAGCTTGCGGCAAACCAGCGACTGCTCCCAATGCAATCCCGCGTGGCCGATGAGGGGCACGGTCGAGACATAGGTCGATTCCCGCGGCACGCCGTCGTGACCGACCGGGATGCTCTTGAGCTCGATCCCGAGATGCGGGAAATCCGGCTCGGGCTGCGAGCCCGAGGTGGCGCCGAGCGCGCGCTCCAGCGCCTCGCCCGCCCAACCTTTGGCGCGCCTGAGATCCAGGGGGGCGCGCTCGCCCAGATGGCCGGCCAGATCCGAAAGCGTCCAGCCCGCAAGCCGCCGGGCGCGTAGCCGCAATTCCTCCTCGGTCTCGGGGGGCGGGGGCTCCATTGGGGTCCTGGTCGCCACTTTGGCGCAGCATAATACCCGAGTATCTCGATATACTATTCCCATCGTGACGATCGCATCGACGATGGCGACGCTGCAACTCCCCGAGGCGGTCCGTGCCCATCTCCGGTCCGTGGTGCGGGCAGGCTATCCCAACGAGACCTGTGGTCTTTTGCTCGGGCGGGCGGGCTCGGGTTGGGTGCGCGTCCATGAGGCCGTGGCGGCCGAGAACCTCAACCACGAACGGCCCGGGGACCGCTACGAGCTCGACCCCCAGGGCCACCTGCGCGCGGAAGAACGGGCGCGGGCGCTCGGGCTCACGGTAGTGGGCGTCTGGCATTCCCACCCCGACCATTCCGCCCGACCCTCGGAGACCGACCGCAACGGGGCCTGGGAGGGCTGGTCGTATTTGATCCTGTCGGTCACCGCGGAGGGCGTGCCGGATCTCCGTTCCTGGCGCCTGCGCGGCGAGCATTTCGAAGAGGAGAACCTGGAACCATGACACGGGGAACGATGACACGGGGCACCGTGACACAGGTGACGGTACGCATCCCGATGCCACTGCGGACCTTCACCGGCGGCGCCGCCGAGGTGGTCAGCAGCGGGGCCACGGTACGGGAGGTATTGGCGGCGCTCGGGCAGGACCACAGCGGGCTCCTGCCCCGGATCCTGACCCCCGAGGGGCAGATCCGAAGCTTCGTCAACATCTACCTCGGCGAGGACAACGTGCGGGTATTGCAAGGCCTCGACACGACCGTACCCGAGGGCGTGGTCTTGTCCATCATCCCGGCCGTCGCGGGCGGGGCCAAAAAGGAGGTGAAGGGCCCGGCGCGCGAACGCCGGCTCCTCGATCTGCGCGCCCGTATCCCCGAGCTGAGTCCCGGCGACGCCCACGCCATGCAACAGCAAGGGGCGGCGCTGGTGGATGTCCGCGAAAAGGACGAGATCGCCCAAGGCAGCCCGCCCGGGGCCCACCGCCTGGGCCGGGGTTTCCTGGAATTGCGCGTCGAGCAGGCGATCCCGGACCTCGACCGGCCGGTGTTGGTGATGTGCGGGGGCGGGACGCGTTCGCTATTCGCCGCCGAGGATCTCTTGCGCCTCGGCTATCGGGATGTGCGCTCCGTCATCGGGGGGTTCACGCGCTGGAAGAACGAGGGGCTACCCTTCGAGTTACCGCTGGTACTGGACGAGCAGAGCCGCGAGCGCTACTCCCGGCACCTGCTCATGCCCGAGGTGGGCGAGGCCGGGCAGCACCGGCTCATGAATTCGAAAGTGATGCTGATCGGGGCCGGTGGGCTGGGCTCGCCGGTCGCGCTCTATCTGGCCGCGGCCGGGATCGGCACGCTCGGGATCGTGGACCACGACGTGGTCGACCGCAGCAACCTCCAGCGCCAGGTCCTGCACACCGACGCCCGCGTGGGGACTTCCAAGGTGGACTCCGCGCGCATGACCCTGCTCGCGCTCAATCCCGCCCTCCACATCGACGGACATGCGCTGCGCCTCGACAGCCGCAACGTCGAGGACCTCCTGCTGGGTTATGAGGTGGTCGTGGACGGCTCGGACAACTTCGCGACCCGTTATCTCGTCAACGACGCCTGCGTCAAGCTCGGGATCCCCAATGTCCATGGCGCCGTGTTCCGTTTCGAGGGCCAGGTAACGGTGTTCTGGCCTCGCTACCCGAAAGCCGCCGGACCCTGTTATCGCTGCCTCTATCCCGAGCCCACGCCACCGGAGCTCGCGCAGTCCTGTGCCGAGGCCGGGGTATTGGGCGTGCTGCCGGGGGTGATCGGACTTTTGCAGGCGGTCGAGACGGTGAAGCTCGTCCTCGGGATCGGGGAGCCTCTGATCGGCCGCATGCTCTATTACGATGCCCTGGCAGCGCGTTTCTCCGAGCTTCGGCTGGCACGCGACCCCGAGTGCCGCTATTGCGGCGCCGGCGCGCACTTCCCAGGCTATATCGACTACGAGGC
>JACCXJ010000242.1 GCA_013697045.1 Gammaproteobacteria bacterium
AACAGGGCCACTCCCTGGCCCTGGCTTCCCGGCGGTGCTCGGAATCCTCATGTATTTCAACATACACTCCGGTTGCTCGTCCCGTCCTTGGGACTCGCCCCTTCGGGGCTTGCGCTCCGTTTCGCTCCCGGCGAAACGGTCCTACGCTCCGGCGGAACGCGACCTCCCTTCGCTCGCGACGGTTTTTTCACAACCTCTCAGTCGTGCCGCTCCGTCTCGCTGTCGGGTGGTTGCCCATTGTATGCGTTGGTGATCTGTTCAGGGTTCAGGATCGCGCCTCCCCGAACCACGGTAAATGTGCCGCGCATGCCTGATGTCGCTCTGCGGATCGGCGTCCAGGACCAGTAGGTCGGCGCGTTTTCCAGGTTCGAGAGTGCCCAGATCGGATCCGCGGCCCATGGCGCGGGCGCCGCCCTGGCTCGCGGCCTCGAGGATCGCCAGAGGAGCAAGCCCGGCCTCGGCCATGCGCTTCAACTCCCGGTGCAGCGCGGGTCCGTGCAGGGTGCCGATGTTGCCCGCGTCGCTCCCGGCCGCGATGGTGATGCCGGCCTCGTGCAGCCGCCGTAGATTCCAGGATGCGATCCGGGGATCCGGCCAACGCAGCGACCAACGCCTCCAGAATGCGCCCTTCCAGAGGGATAGGTCTGCGAGATCGTCGAGGGTGGCCAGCACCTCCGCATCCCCCAGACGCCGCTCCAGATCCGTAGGCTTGAACCTCTGCTCGAAGACCTCGCGGTAGCCTTGATTGACCCCGAGCGTGGTGACATAGACGACGTCGCGTTCTTTCAAGAGCCTGACGAAGCCATCGTCCACTCGGCGATCCTCGACGCTATGGACGAGGACATCGGCACCGGCTCGCGCCGCAGCGCGAGCGACTTCGAGCTGGGTGGCATGAACGGCGACGCGCACCCCGGGGCGATGACTTTCCTCGATCGCGGCGCGCACCCAGCGACTCTGTTCCCCAAGCGGCCGGCTTGCCTCGGGGATCCACCAAAGCTTGATCAGATCCGGGCGCTCTGCCAGCACCCGCCGCACCGCGGCACGCGCCTCGGCCGGAGCATTCACCTCCAGGATCGGCGGGTCCGCGACGCGCAATTCCGAAGGCATAGAGCTTGATAGGAGGGGCCCCGTGACGGCGAGCTGCGGCGCATGCGGCATAGTCTTGGAGCGCTCGCGCGCCTCGAAGGTCCAGAACGGCCCCCCGACGTCGAGCACCGCCGTCACGCCGCTTGCCAGATAACGCGCGAGTGTCATTGGCAGACGTGCTTTCACCCAGTCGACCTCCGCGGCATACGGCCGTATCGATCGGAGATCGATGATGTCCGGCCGCGTGTAGAGCCCGCCTGACTGGAACAGGTGAATGTGCGCGTCAACGAGGCCCGGGATGATCCATTTTCCGCTCATGTCGACTACCCGGGCCCCTTCGGGAATGACGACCTCACCGCGAGGTCCTACCGCCCTGATACGCTCCCCGGAGACGAGCACGACGGCTTCCCCGCGCGGGGTGTTCCCGGTACCATCGATAACCGTCGCGTTAACCAAGGCGGTCACGCCGGTCTGGGGATCGTCCACCGCATCCGCCGTGATCGGCACGAGCAACAGGACCGCTTGTACAAGGGCGCGCAGGGCGGTCCCCAAGCGGGAGGCCTCCCGAGGTTCTATCGGATCACCGCGCAATGCCAAACTGCGGGCGTACTGAGAAGCGCTCGCGCGGCTCATTGTTCATGACGAGCCGTCTTCGCCTGTACTGTCCTGCGCGCAGCAGCAAGCTCTTCCTGTACGGCGTCCCGCCCGGGGAAGACGCGGCCCGCCTTTCGGTACCAGTAGCGCGCGTTGTCGAGATCGCCTTCGAGGGTATGCACGATCCCGTGCAGCCATGCGGCCAGCGCGGAGTCTTGGCCCTGGACGATCTCGTGGGCCTCTTGCCACGCCCCCGCGACCAAGAGATCTACCGCTCGGGCTAGGGACTCAGCACCTGCCACCGATGCGACTTTATCGGAATGGTTCATAATGGGGCCGCAGGCGATCCAGGCAGCAGCCTAAGGGAGATCGTATCAGATACTGTGTCTACCCGGCCCGCGACAGTGCCACCCGTTCCCGCCACGGTGCGGGCACCGGTGCTCTCGTGACGGCGTGCGTATCGTGGGGACGCTGCTATAGAATACCCCGTTATTCGACCTGAAGCGTACCGTGATGAAGTCCGTAATCCCAAAATCGGTGGTCTACAGCGTTGTGCTGCTGCTCGTACTGCTCGCTGTAAACGCTGGCGTTTCCTGGTATTACACGCGCATGCTGCACGACCGCGTGGGCATTGCCGACAGCTATGAAATCCTCGATGCGTTGTCCGACTCTTTGTTGCTGGTCCTCGAGGCGGAGACGGCACAGGGCAGCTATATCCTGACCGGCGATCCCGCTTTCCTCGAGCACTACCAGTCTGCGTTTTCCTCCCGCGCTGAAGTCTTAGGGAAGCTGAAGCGACTGACCGCGGATCGTCCGGAACAGCAAGCGAGGCTCGCACAGCTGGAGGAAAAGATAGCGGCCCGCATGCAATTCGCGGAACGCGCTATCGCGCTGCGCCGGGAACAGGGATTCGAGGCCGCCCGCGAGCTGGTGGCGGGCCGGGCCGACAAGCAGCTAACTGACGCGATCCGGGCCCTGGTGGCCGACATGGAGCGCGCGGAGAACGCGACACTCCAAGGGAGGGTTGCGCAAGCAACCCGCAGTTACTCGGCAGCGTCTTTGGCGGAGCTTGGGATGCTGCTGCTGGTGCTCACCACCGCCGGGGGTGCCTACGTGGTGATTCGGCGCGAGATCCTATCCCGCTGCCAAGCCGAAATTTATGCGCACGAGCAGCACGAGTGGTGCATGACGATATTGACCAGTATAGGCGATGCGGTGATCGTGACCGACACCCGGGGTATGGTGATGCTGCTCAATTCCGTCGCCGGCAGGTTGACCGGGTGGGGCGAGGATGCCGTTGGCAAGCCGCTAAGGGATGTATTCCGCATCGTCAACGAATCCACGCGTCGCGCGGTCGAGAATCCGGTCGACAAGGTGTTGCGTGAAGGGACGATCGTCGGCCTCGCCAACCACACGGTGCTGATCGCGAAAGACGGCATCGATCTGCCGATCGACGACAGCGGTGCGCCCGTAAGAGACAAGGAGGGAGAGCTCACCGGTGTCGTGCTCGTGTTCCGCGATATCACCGAGCGCAGAGCAGCCGAAGCCGCACTGGCGCGCAGCGCACGGCAGTTTCACCTCATCGCCGAAACCATCCCGCAAATGGTGTGGATGGCGGGGCCCGGCGGTCGCATCGAATATTTGAACCAGCGGTGGCTCAAATACGCGGGGCTTTCCCCTGATCAGACCGAAGGTTGGGAATGGCAACGCATCGTCCACCCCGACGATTTACCTGGTGCGCTGGCGAAATGGACGCATGCGCTCGAAACCGGCGAACCGTTTACGGTCGAGCATCGGCTGCGGCGCGCGGACGGGACTTATCTATGGCATCTCGGACAGGCGCTGCCGCTCTGCGAAGGCGGCCGGATCATCCAGTGGTTCGGAACCTGCACCGATTTTGACGAGCAGAAGCGCACGCTCGATGCGCTGCACGAAAGTGATGAGCGGCTGAAGTTTGCGCTCTCGGCCGCGCGCATGATGGCATGGGAATGGGACGTGACGACCGGAACGGCAATACGGTCCGACAATGCAATCGAGATCCTCGGTGTTCCGGGCAGCGGCATCCAGGCGTTCAAGGACCTCATCCATCCCGACGACCGTGCGCGGGTCGAAGCGATGGCGGCGCAGGCGCTGCGCGGAGAGGTGCCATACGACGCCGAATTTCGCATCATCACGCCCGACGGCAGGCTGCTGTGGATCGCCGACAAGGCTCGCCTGCGTCGCGATCCTGCCGGACGCCCGACACATCTCACGGGAATATCCGTGGACATCACCGAACGCAAGCGCAGCGAGCAACTGCTGCTGGAAGCCGATCGCCGCAAGAACGAATTCCTCGCCATGCTTGCACACGAATTGCGCAACCCGCTTGCTCCCATCCGCAGTGCGGCCCATGTGCTGCGGCTGCTGGGTCCGGAGGATGAGAAGCTCAAGTGGGCGCGGGATGTGATCGAGCGTCAGGTGCAGCATATGACCCGGCTCATCGACGACCTGCTCGATATCTCGCGCATCAGCCGCGGCCGCATACAGTTGCAGAAGGTCCCTGTCGGCATCGCCAGCGTGGTGGCTGGCGCGAGGGAGACCGTGCGGCCGCTGACCGAGGCGCGCAATCAGAGCGTGGACATCGTGATGCCCGCCGAACCTGGCAGCGTTCTTGGCGACGAAACCCGTCTGGTCCAGGTGTTGTCGAACCTGCTGAACAATGCCGTGAAATTCACGCCGGAGGGCGGACGCATCACGCTGACGGTTTCGACACTAGCTCAGGAAGTTTTTATCACCGTGCGTGATACCGGTATAGGCATCCCTGCCGACATGCTGGAGCGCGTGTTCGATCTATTCACCCAGCTCGACTCTTCGCTGGAGCGCTCGGAAGGCGGGCTGGGCATCGGACTGACGCTGGTCAAGAATCTGGTCGAGATGCAGGGAGGAACGGTGTGGGCGCGCAGTGAAGGTCGCGGCAAAGGCAGCGAGCTCACCGTGCGCCTTCCGCTATTACCCGAGATGCCACAGCTTAGGCCCGCCCCCACTGCCGACGGTGACGAACCCGCGCCGGCAAGCCGCCGCCTGCGGATCCTTGTGGTCGACGACAATCGGGATGCGGCCCAGAGCCTGTGCATGCTGCTCGACCTGCTGGGCCACGAGACCCGTGCCGCATATGATGGGCCTTCGGGATTGGACATCGCGAAAGAGTTTCGGCCGCAGGCGGCGTTTATCGATATCGGGATGCCGGGCATGAGCGGTTACGAAGTTTGCGGTCGTTTGCGCAAGCTCATCCACACGCAGGACGTGGTGTGCGTCGCGTTGACAGGGTTCGGGGCCGAAGAAGATCGGGAGCGCTCGCGCGACGCCGGCTTCGATCATCACTTGCTGAAGCCGCTCGAAATTGCCGCATTGCGGGACATCCTGCTGCAGATACCTCAACGCCAGGAGCACGCTCACGATGAAGAAGCCCAATGAACGGAACGGCGCGAACCCCTGCGTGCCCACGATGCTCGCGATGATGCCGAAGACCGCGAGCGGCACCAAGGTGATCACCCAGTGGAGGATGCGCACCAGGCAGGCGAGCAGCAATTCGACCAGATCCCCTGGCGTGGCGACTTTGCGTTCGCGCTCGTGGCGCAGGGCGAGTCCGAAGGCCAGCGCGAGAATGATCACGCCGAGCACCTTGCCGTCGTCGGTGAGCGGGCCGAGCACGCTCCGCGGCACGTTATCGAGAAAGGTGGTGAGCGGGTCTGCCTTGGGCCGCACCTCGACGGCCGGCTCGGGAGGTCGCAGCTCCGCCCCCGCCCCGGGCCGGAGGAGGTTCGCGACCAGAAGCCCGATGGTGATGGCGACCAGGGTGTTGAGGAGCAAGAGCCCCACGAGACGCAGGCTCACCCCTTTACCGAATTGCGCGTTGATGAGGGCATGGACGATGGCGCACAGGATCAAGGGCAGGGCGAGCGCGCCGAGCAGGCGTAGCACAAGCTGTCCGGGCAGCATCAAGCCCGCGGCATCGGGGCCCAGCCAAACGCCGACGATGACGCCGAGAACCAGCGCCACAACGATCTGCACGTACAACGGCGCCCCGAGCGTACGCGCCACGACCGCCCGCGCGCCCCTGGCGATCGGCCCGAAACGAAACGCGGCGGCTCTCTCCCCATCACTCTGCGGGACCGTCACGGCGTCGCACCCTTCTGGCCGGGCACACACCCGTCGTATATTGCGAAACGCCCCATCATCATCGCCCCCCGCATGACCCCATCGGTCCTACTGCACCTGCGCGCCCTCGTGTTTTACACCAGCGTCTTGACGACACTGTGCGTATTCGCGCCGTTCGCTTTGATCATCCGGCCCCTGCCCTACCGCACACGCTACCGCCTCATCATCCAAAACTGGGCGCATCTCAACGTCCGGTGGCTGGAGAAGACCTGCGGGCTAGGTTTCCGCGTGACCGGCACCGAGCACCTGCCCGACGGTCCCGCGATCATCTTCTGCAAGCACCAGTCGGCCTGGGAGACCTTCGCGCTCCAGGAGGTATTCCCGCCCTATGTCTGGGTCCTGAAGCGCCAGGTCCTGTGGCTGCCGTTGTTCGGGTGGGGGCTCGCGACGCTCGATCCCATCGCCATCGACCGCAAAGCGGGGCACCGCGGCCCTGCGCCAGATCCTGCGCACCGGTAGCGCGCGGCTCCGAAGCGGCCTCGGGGTCATCATCTTCCCCGAGGGCACGCGCGTGCGTCTCGGCGAGCGCCGCCGCTACGAGCCGGGCGGCGCATGGCTGGCGGCGCGCAGCGGGTTTCCGGTCGTACCCGTGGCGCACAACGCCGGCCTCTACTGGCCGCGCCAGAGCCTGATCAAATATCCGGGGACCATCGATGTCGTGATCGGTCCCGTGATCGATCCGGCGGGCAAGTCCGCCACCGACATCACGGCCATCGCGCAAGACTGGATCGAGGCCACCTGCGAGCGCCTCGCGGCCTCGCCCGAACGCGCATAGCACACGGTCACCTATCCAGCGGCGCTTGGCGCCAAGAGGGTTCCCTACCCTGCCTTGGAGGCGCGAGAGGTCCTGAAACAGGCGCTCGCGCGCCCGCTCGAGGACGATGCGCTCGGCGTGCGGGACGTGGTAGAGAATATCCACCGCGCTCAGGATCGCGGCGAAGGCGAGGAGCAGGAGCGGGACCGCGCTTGAGCGAGGGCAGCGCGGTCATCGCGCGAGGGCCTGGAGCGGGGCGGGTGCGAGCAGCGCATCGACATCGGTCGGGGCCCGCAGGAGTCGTTCGGTCAGCATGACCTCCATGAGCCTCCGGGCCGTCTGAACGAGCGCTGGGTCCGGGCCGCCGAATAGCTTCAAATTCTCCGCGTGTCCCGGGATCCGCAGGCCCTCCAGGGACTTCAAGAAACGCTCGGCGGTGATCTGCTCGCGCACCGCCATGCGCGCCGCCGCGTCGTTGGGATTTCTGCCGAGATAGTCGGTAGCCCGGAACCAGGCGCGGAGAAGTCCGGTAACGTTCGCGCCGTGCGCCTCGAGGTAGTCCGATCGGATCGCCAGGATATCGACGATCTCACCCGGGATCGCGGTGCTGTCGAAGAGGAGCGATGCGCCGGAGGCGAGGAGCTCCGAGCGTAGCGGCTCGGCATTGACGATCGCATCCACTCGCCCGGCCCGGAAGGCTGCGGCATGCTCGGAATAGTCCACGTGCACGATCTTGAGATCGCTGGCCTTGAGGCCATTGAGCGCCAGGGCGCGCGCGAGCACATAGGAAGCGACCGTTCCCGTGTCTACGGCCACGCGCCGGCCCACGAGGTCCCGGACGGTGCGCATCTCCGACCGGCCCAGGATGACATCGCCGCCGTGGGAGATGTCCATGACGAGGACGACCCGCAGCCCGAAACCGCCCTCGGCGAGCGAAATCGCCTCGTCGAGCGTCAGCGCCGCCCCGTCGATGGCGCGGTTGCGGAACGCCCGGCTCACCTCGGTGTTGGAAGGATACTCGACGAGCCGCACCGATCGGTCCTCGAAGTAGCCGAGATCGCGGGCGAGGTACAGGGGCTCGTAGCCCGGCCAGACGAGCGTGCCGATACGCAGTGGCGGCGCGGGTTCCCCGCCGCAGCCGACGAGGGCGAGGGCGGCCAATATCAGGAGGGGCGCAATGCGCTCACGCCGACAGCGCTCGGACCGGCGCGGGCCCACGCTAGGGGCCTCAGCCGTCGCCCCCATCGGGCAGGAACACGTAACCCTCGCCGCGCACGCTCCGGATATAGCGCGGCTGCTCGGGGTCGGGCTCGATCTTCCTTCTGAGCCGCAGGATGCGCAAGTCCACGCTGCGATCGTAAGGGTCTAGGTCATTTGGTGTCGTGAGGTTCAGGATGCGCTCGCGCGAGAGCACCTGACCGGGGTGCGCGGTGAAGGCCTTGAGGAGGTCGTATTCGAGGGGGACATCGGCACCTCCGCGCCCGACGCCTCGATGAGCCGATGCGCGTCGAGATCTAGCACGCAGCGGCCGACCCGCACCCGCGAGGCGCCGAGATCGACCGAGCCCGCGGCGCGACGCAGCACGCTCTTGATGCGCGCGAGGAGCTCGCGCGGGTCGAAGGGCTTGGGGAGGTAATCGTCCGCGCCCATCTCGAGGCCGACGATGCGATCCACGACCGCCCCGGCCGAGGTCAACATCACATCCCCATCTTGTAATGCTCCCGCAGATGGCGGGCGAGCGATAGCCCGTCCTCCCCCGGCAGGTGGATGTCGAGGATCGCGAGATCGATCGCGTGCTGCGCGCAGAGCGCCCGCGCCACCGCGGCGTTCTCGGCGCCGAGCGCCGTGTGGCCCTGCGCGCTCAGATACTCCTCCAGGACCTCGCGGAGCTCCGCCTCGTCATCCACGATCAGGATCGTCGCAAGCTCACTCATTTCTCCTCCCGCACCCCCCGGCAGCCAATGCTGTTGAATTAAGCCGTCATACCGGCAGGGATTGCCGGTATCCAGTCGACAGATGCTATGTAGGGCCACCCGCGCTACCCTTTAGGCGCGTTGGTTAACCAATCCAAAGGAGAGCGAAGATGAATCGAGTGGCCCTACAGAGTGAATATAACGCGGTGGATCGGGTGTTGTACA
>JACCXJ010000246.1 GCA_013697045.1 Gammaproteobacteria bacterium
GGCAAGGCGCGCCGCCTCGTCCTGTTCGTCACGGGCCAGGCGTTCTGCCTCGGTGATCCGCTCGGACAGCTTCGCGATGCCCTGGCTCGGCACCTGGTAGTCAGATGCCAGTTTCGCGGCCGTGTCACGCCGGGCCTTGGCCGTTGCCCTATCACCGGCCTCGAGCGCCCCATCGGCCTCATGGACTACGGCATCGACGGCATTGCCGATCACGCGCAGGGCCTCGGTGTTCTTGGGTTCGAGGCCCAGCACCGCCCGCGCATACCCGACGGCGCTGTCGTCGGGGGGGGCCGTCCAGCGGCCCGCCTCGGCGGCCGCCCGCGCCTTGTCCAGAAGCCCCGAGGCGCGTGCCGTCCGTTCTTCCACGGCGCGCTTCTGCACCGCCAGGCGTTCCTTCTCCTCGGCCTGTCGCTGCGCTTCTGCAGCGCGCCGTGCGGCCAGGTCGTTGAGCTTGGCGTCGGGTAGACCGTACTGCCGCACCAGGGCGCGCGCCTCTGCTTCCCGGGCGCCGCCCGCCGCGACGTCGCCACGGGCGAGCGCCGCTTCCATGCCCTTGAGCGCCCCTTGAAGCGCATCGTCGAGGATCTGCCGCGCCTCGGCCTGGTCCGGCACCAGGCCCAAGACCTCCTGGGCCCGCGCCGCGGCCTCCGTGAATTCCTGCGACGCCAGCCCCTCCCGTGCGGCGGCGAGGAGCTCGACTATGCGCTCTTCCCGTTCCGCTTTCTCCCGTTGCTCGCGTTCGAGCGCGCCCCGCCGCGACTCCTCCGCGGCGATGCGGTCGGCGAGCACGACCGCACTGCGCCGATCCAGCTTGCGGTCATCCAATGCGTTCTCGCCGGCCAGCGTCTGCGCCTCATCGAGGCGCGCCTCGGCCTCGGCGAGATCGCCCTTCTGGAGCGCCGCCTGCCCGGCAGCGACAAGGCGGGCGAAGGCCACTATAAGGACTTCCTTAGCTTCGCCGTCCTCCGGCACCCACTTCAGGACCTTTCTGGCTAGAGAGATCGCCGTGTCATCACCGGGCCCCACCTTTCCCGCCGCCAGCGCCTGCTTCGCCTCTGCGCGCCACAGCGCTATCTTTTCCGGATCGGGAGGTTGTATCCACTCACGGACCCCCAGCGCTACGCCGACCAGTACGGCGAGTCCCAGTGCAGCGCCCGCGACGCGCCGCCACCCGAGCCGCGACAGCCATCCCAGCACCGGCCGCAACGCCTCGCCAATCCGGACACCCCACGAGACGGTGGGCAGTGCGACGGGTTTCTTGAGCCTCGTGGCCTTCTTCGCGTCGATGACCGTCCCGACCCGGGTCCCGAAGGCGGGCAGCTCATCGACCGTGGTGGCCCCGACGTCGGCCGTCAGCGGGAGGCGTGGTCGCAGCGGTGGCGCGATCTCCGCTCCGACCCGCGTGTCCAACGCCTGCGTCGGTACCTGGGACGCGCTCGCCGGAACCGGCGTGCGCACCACCTCGAGCCTCGGGCTCGGGGTGGACTGACGGGTGGGGATCTGATGACGGGGGGGGGCCTGATAGGTATCGTCCAGCCCGCTGCGGCTGCTCGATGTGGGCATCTCGGCCTGCTTGTGCGCCAGGTTGCCGTCGACGACCACCGGGCGTTTCTGCCCGCCCCGCTGCCGAGGCCCGCGCGGCCCCGAGTCCTGGTCGTCCGAGCCCTTGCGATGCAACTCCCAGCTGGCAATATCGTCGCGCAGTATCGGCACCAATGCGGCAATGAATTCGGAGGCCCGCTGAAATCGGTCTTCCGGCGCCTTCTCCAGGGACCGCATGATGGCCTCGTCGACCTCTTCGGGCAGATCCGGAATGATCTGGCGTACCGGCACCGCGCGTTCCTCGACCTGCGCCTTCATGAGCTCGAACTCACCCAGGCCCTCGAACGGCACATGCCCGGTGAGCATCTTGTAGAGCACGATCCCGAGCGCGTAGATGTCTGAACGCGTATCGATGCGGCGGCCGAGGATCTGTTCGGGGGACATGTACTTGGTCGTCCCGACCACGATGCCCGCCTTGGTGAATCCGGATTCCCCCAGCACGCGTGCGATCCCGAAATCCAGGACCTTCAGGGTATCGCGCTCGCTGACCATCATGTTGGCCGGCTTGATGTCACGGTGGATGATGCCCTGCTTATGGGCGTGGTCGATGGCCCGGAGCGCATCCATGAAGAGCTCCAGCGCGTATCGCCACGGCAGCCCACCGACGCAATCTCCGATGAGGACGTCGAGGGTCTGGCCCGGCGCGAACTCCATGACCATGTAATAGTTGTTACCGTCATGGATGAAGTTGTAGAGGGTCGCGATATTGGAATGGTTGAGCTTGGCCAGGACCACCGCTTCCTTGCGGAAACGCTGGAGGATCTCGGGCCGGCGCGCGAGCTCGGTACGCATGACCTTGATGGCGACATGGCGATCGAGGTTGATGTCCACGCCCCGGAACACCTCCCCCATTCCACCCTCGCCGATCTTCTCGACGATCTGGTAGCAGTTGGCGATCACTTCGTTGAGCATGGTGGCTATCTATGGCCTACGGCGCCATCCTTTCAGTCCTCGGCCCTGACCCGGAAGACCCCCACGCTGATGTTGTCGTGGCCGCCGCGCTGTTTCGCCAGGTCCACCAGACTGCGGCACGCCGCCGCGGGCCCCTCTGCCACACACGCCCCGCGGATCTCATCTTCGCGCACGGGGTCGTGCAGACCATCGGAACACAGGACGAAGGTATCGCCGTCGCGGAGCTCCACGGGGTCCTGCCAGACGAAGAGATCGACGCTCGGGCGCACCCCCAAGGCCCTGGAGATGACGTTTCTGTTGGGATGAGTACGCGCCTGCTCCGGGCTCAGGATCCCGGCCTTGACCATCTCCCGAACCAGGGAGTGGTCTTCCGTCATCAGACGGATCTGCCCATCGCGGATGAGATACAGGCGGCTGTCGCCGACGTGGGCGCAGTGCGCGAGCGATTCGGTCAACACGAGCGCCGTGCAGGTGGTCCCCATGCCATGATAGGCCTCGTCCGTGAGCGACAGGTCATAGATCTCCCGGTTGGCCCTCTCCAGGGCGGTCTGGAGGGCCTTGCGGCCTTCTCCCGGGTCCTGGTAGTAGGTGCGGCGCGCGACCTGGACGGCCAGCTCGCTCGCCACACCGCCCGCGAGGTGCCCTCCCATCCCGTCGGCGACCACCGCAAGCGCACCCTTGCCGCTTCGTACCGCGGGGTCATCGGCCGCGAAGAACTCGATGTGGTCCTCATTGTGGTCGCGCTGGCAACCGGTGTCGGTCGCGATACTCGCGTCTATCCGGCACTTGAGCCCATGCGAAACGCGCCGATCCGCCGTAGTCTTCATCGACCCGGTTCGACCTAAGACCCGAAACAAACGCCGATTCGCCATACGGGAGCCCATTCGAGCCCGTCCGGCTCGATCCCAGAAACCGGTGCTAAGTTAGCACGCCGGCGCGAAAGATTCACCGGGACCCATACCCCGGAAGGACCGCCGGTTCCGTGCCAACGGGACGTCATCACTGCGCCGTCGGCGCCTGGCCGGTCGGCAGATCCGTGAGATCCGCCGACGGCACCGCCGCCGCCTGCCGAGGGGGGGCTAGGTCGCCCGGTTGGGGCCGCGCCCGACCATCCATCGCGAACCTCGGCGAGATATGGAAGCCGTGGCAGGAGATGCAGGTCGACTGAATCCGATCCTTTGCCCCGGGATCGCCATGGCACTCCCGGCAGGTCGCGATACCGGTGATCAGCACATCCTCGCTCGTCTCGGAATCGGCCACGCTCTTGATGCAATCGGCCGCGCCCTTCTCGGGATCCGCCACGCCCCTATTTGATGTAAAGGGGGGCGATGTAGAGGGGGCGCAATCGGCGGGTCGGAAGCCATGGCAGTCCGCGCATGCCACCGTGGCGTGCCGGCCGTGGTCGAAGCGCGCCAAGGGGTACCAGGTGCGGGCGATGCGCACCGGCACGATGTCCCACCCGAAGACCGATTGCGCCTTCTCATCGACCTGGTGGCAGGTCGCGCAGGCGCGATACTCGAAGAGCCCCTTGCCAGCCTGCCGCGCCCGCCGCGCCGCGCTCTCCAAGCCCTCGGAGCGCTCCGGTGGGGTCGCCTGCCGCCCGGGGCGGCGCCGGGACAGGACGTCCGGCTCGCCGCTATCGATATCGGCCCGTTCCAGGGTACGCAGGCCGTAATAGGCCTCGAGGCCGTCGAGCACCCGGCCGACGTGACCGTGCGGCACCTCGCGCTTCGGATCGTCGATCTCGAAGGTGAGCTGGTGGCAGCGATGGCAATGCTGCTCGAAGCGGATGGGCGCCATGAGCCGTCCCCCCGGTTCGGGGACGTGGCAGCTCGCGCAGGTCAGCACCACCTTGCCATCGGGCCCCTGGACCCCGGTCTTGTCGAGATGGGACTTGTGGGGGAAGAACAGGTTGGAGCGCTCCTTCGGGACCCCCCGTTCGTCCATTGCGATGCGCTCGGACCGGTCTTTTCCGTCCGCGTGGGTGACGAAGGTGGCGCGAAACTCCGGGTGGTCCTCCGCGAACCCCCCTTCGATGTCCAGGAGCTTGGAATCCGCCGCGGTCTCCTTCATATCGCGGTGGCAGTCGAGACACAGGCCCTCGTCCTGCCGGGTCAGGGCCGGCGCCCCGCCGTGCTCTTTATGGCAAGCGGCGCATTGCTTGTCGGCGAGGGCCGGGACCTTGAAGCGCTCGACATCGAAGTGATGCGGCTGGTCCTTGTGGCATTCGGCGCAGGCTCTCGCGCGTACCGAGACGAAGGCCCGTTCGTGGCACTTGTTGCAGTCGTCGCCGAAATAGCGATGGCCCTCGGTGAGCCCCCCGGTGCTCCACGCGTGATCGCTCACGCCTGGGACGACCCCGCGCAGGAACCCCTGCATCGCCCCCGACTGGCGAGCGACGAGCGGCACGACGAAGAACAGCGTGAGGATCGTCATGCTCAGGATCCAGGACCAGCCGCGCACGCCCAGCCGCAGGCCCTTTTCCGGGCCGCTGCCCGAGGCCGACGCGACGCGCTTCTCGACCTCCTGGCCGGGATCGGCACGCACCTGCGCGATCTCCAAGACCAGGTCATGCCCGCCCTCCGGAGGCCGCACGGTGATGCGGTGATCGCCGATGCCCACCTGATCGCCCACGGCCAGGAAGGCGGACTGGACCGGCTCCTCGTTGTGACGGATCCCGGAGGGCACCGCCGACTGGATCACGAAACGGCCGGCGCCCGCCGCGACCACCGTGGCATGGTGCAGGGCCACGCGCAGATCCGGGAGGTACAGGTCCTGGTCCGTGGACCGCCCGATGGTGAGATGGTCGCCCTCGAACCTTCGGTCCTGATGGGAGACGACGCCTCGACTCCTCCGGACGACGGCGCGTAAGAGGCAGCGCATCGACGCCGCTTACCAGTAAAAGAAGACCGTGACCACGTGAACGGTCAGGGCCGCGAGCAGCGCGATCGACAAGGGCAGGTGGAGAGAAAGCCAGGACTTGAGCAATTTGCGGTAGACGATATCGCGCTGCACCCGGATCACCAGGGCCTTTTTGCTGGTGATGAGATCGAGCAGGCGGTGCCCCAGGGCGGCGCGGGCACTGTCGCGAAAGCCGGCGAGCTGATCGGCCACGAAGAACACCGTGGCTTCGCCTCCGATCTGCGGTATGGCGGCCGGTAGCGGCGCCGGAGGTTCGGCATCCCCGGCGATGGATTTGATCTCACGGCCGAGGTCCTCCAGCCCCTTGCTCACGCCGCCCAGTGCATCGCGCCACGACGTCGTGCCGAACGACGTGCGCTCGATGGAGCGCAGGATCATCTGATGGGCCTTGTCACCCATCTCCGCCGCGATCTGGAGGCATTGCCGGTCCAGATCACCAATCTCCGACAGCATGGCGTCGATCGCCATGCCGCCCTTGTTGTCGGTCAGGAGAGTGGGATACCGGACATAGGTAAATATCCCATAGGCGCCGCTCACGATGACCATGATCATGAGCACGTAACTCAAGGTATGAACGTTCCAGCCAAACTTGAATCCGCAGTGCAGGGTGGCGACGACGAGGAGCGCCGATCCCAGATACACGTGGCCCGACAGCCACCCGGACACCTGACCGAGCTTCGAGTGATACTGGCGTTTGCGGATCCCGTAAAACAAGAGCCACAGGATCAGACCGGCCCCGATGGTGCCCAGCGTATAGCCCAGCCACGTGCCCCCGTTGGGACCGTGCGGTGGTTCGTGGAGCGCGTAGGCCCCGATCGAGAGCACGATGAGCCCCACGCCGAGCTTGAGATAGAGAAACTTGCGGTAAGCCAGAAACGACTCGTGCACCGCTCCTGTCCCCCGATCGTCCCTAGGACCTGTCGAGCGTCGTGCCGCGTGTCACCGTCAGAAACTGTTCCGGGCTCACGCGTATGGCCGCGCCCGTGGGACAGGCCCGCACGCAGGCGGGACCCCCGGCCAGGTCCTTACACATATCGCACTTCGTGGCTATCTTCGCTGCCCCGGCATCGTGATGGCCGGAGATCTCCTCGCCGGGCGCCCGCCCCTTGCCGAACAGGAACCATGACAGCAGATTCACGGGCTTCGGCTCTTCCTTCACCGCCATTTGGATGACCCCATAGGGGCAATTGGTCTCGCAATTCCCACAACCGATGCAACTGTCCAGGATGATGACCTCGCCATTGGGTGCCCGACGGAGGGCATCCGGCGGGCAGTCCTTCATGCAGTGCGGGTGCTCGCAGTGCCGGCACGAGGTCGGGACATGGATGAACGCGAAGGTCGGTCCCGCCTCCCGGTCCAGACGCGAGGTCCCGCCATGGGTTTCGGCGCAGGCCTTTTCGCAGTGATCGCAACGCACACACAAGGTCTCGTCGATGAGCAACACGTCCGTGGCCTCGCCGACCCCTTGATTCACCAGGAAGGAGATGAGATCGCCCGCGCCCTCGGGGCTCTGTTGCACCTTGGCCGACTGCCCCGCCAAGAGATCCCGCGCCTTGCTCTGCATCTTGCCCTGGATATCCGGCCAACGCGACAGCAGGGCCTTGAAGGCCGTGCCGTCGAGCCGGATGGTCTCCGTTTCGATCGACGCACGCACCGTCGCGGAACGGGGGCTGTCGGTCAAAAGCGCCATCTCTCCGACATAGTTGCCGGCCGCCACATAGGAGAGCACGCGTTCCCGCCCCCCGATGTCGCGCGCCACGGTGACCGATCCCTTGCGGATCAGGTGCAGGCTGTCGCCGGGATCGCCTTCCTTGAACAAGACCTTACCGGCATTGAAGCGCTCGATGCGGGCACTTGCCACCACCTCCCGCAAGGCCTCGGCGGGCAGCTCCGGCGCGATCTGCGATTGAATCGCGCGCCGCAGGAAGGTGTCGTCGATGATGCGTTTGACCGAGGCCACCGAATTGATGAGCTTGTTCATCGAACGCCGCGGCGTCTCGATCAAGATGCAGCGTTCACCGGCCGTCACCGTGGCGTTGCGCCGGCGTCCGGAGATGAGGCTCATCTCGCCGAAAAAGTCCCCTTTCGTCAAAGCCACGTGCTTGGAGGCATCGTTCGGATCGACGTGGATATCGACCCCGCCGCGCACGATCGAAAAGAAGGTATCCGAGTAATCATTGAGCTCGAACAGGATCTCGCCGCGTTTCGGCGCCCGGATCACGCTGTCGAGCATGAACTCGCGCAACTGCAAGGTGGTCAAGCCCGATAGGACCGGCACGTTTTTCTTGATCACCTCCAGGGCCGAGGACACGCTGCGGATCTCGACCACGGCGCGAAACTTGTCGCGCAACACCGGTTCGTCGGCCGGCTCGATAGCCCGGCCCTCGATGAACTCGACGACCTCATAGCCTTGATTCATGGCCTGCTTGATGAGCGGATAACCGGCCAGCGCACCGATGATGTAAAGGCCCCGGACATTGGATTCATATTGGGCGCTGACGGCCGGCACGGCGTTCGGGTCATTGTTGGGAAACTCGATCCCGCAGGACTCGACGAACTTCCGCGGCGGCATGGCGCCCAGGCGCGCGATGACGCGATCGCAGTCCAGTGCCACCTCGCCGCTCGCCGTCTTGACGACCAGGACACCCGGTTTCCCGTTCCGGTCGGAGGCCGCCTCGGCCCGCACCGGGGCGCTGTTATAGAGGCACTCGATGACGCTGTCCTGGATGGCTCGCTCTATGGCGGTGCGATTCCCTTCTTTGGCCTTGTCGAAATCGTCGCGGCGGTTGATGATGATGACCTTGTTGTGCGCGGACAGCGCGACGGCGTTCTCGATGGCGGAGTCCCCGGCCCCGACCACGACGATGGTCTCGTTCTCGTATTCGTCCGGATCGTCGAGCTGATATTGCACGAAGGGCAGATTTTCCCCGGGCACACCGAGCTTGCGCAGATTGCCTTGCAGGCCGGTCGCCAGCACCACGAACTCGGCGCTCACGACCTCGCCACCGGCGAGGCTCACGGTGAAGTTGCCTTGTGTCCCCCCGACGACCGCGACCTCGGCCCCGTGCCGCACATTGACGCGCAGCCGTGCCGCCGCCTCATCCCACACCGACAGCACGCGCTCTCGCGAGCCGGCTTCGAAATCGATGGTGCTGCGCAAGGGCAGGACGGTGGGCTCCGCCATCACCAGCTTGCCTTTCTGATAGCGGTAGATGGTATTGGAAAGGTGTGGCGCGCCCTCCAGGAGGACGTGCGAAACCCCGACCTCGGCGGCCCGCGCAGCCGCGCTGAGTCCCGCCGGACCGGCACCGATGACCGCGATCTTATAGGCTCTTTCCGCCATCCGGGGGACGGGTGCTGTACCGGTTTGCTACCGGTCTCGATCGGATCCCGATGGCCATGGAGACGTCACGACCTCGGGGTCCGATCCGCCAGGGTCTGGAGAACCGTCGACAGTTGCTCGGGCCGATACTTATCGGGGTCTTCGAGGACCGCGTAGAGCCTGCTCATGAGCACCGTGAGCTCGGCCTTCTCGCCCCCCGTCAACGACCCCGTCTGTTCGAGCACGTCTTTGATCGCGGCCATCGCCATCACGGCCTGTTCCGCTGCCCCGTAGTCGTTGTACTCGCCGGAGGCCCCCTCGCTCGCCATGACTTGCAACATCGCCTTCATGTCGGCGGCGGAGAAGCTGTGCTGGACCAGGATCCCGCGCAGGTTCGCCGTCACCTCGCCGAGCCGCGCGGCCGCGGCCTGCACCGAGGCCTGGTCCTTTATCGTCGCCTTGTGCAGGTCTTCGACGGCACGCTTGAAGCGCTCGCCGAGATCGGGGGCGAGTCGGCCAGCGATCTGGCTCAGGATCAGGAAATTGGCGTCGTTGAGCCGTACCACGCCGGGGCCGAGCGCACGGGTGAGCTCGCGCGGCCGCCAGCGCCGATCGCTCATCGGATGATGACAGGCGTGGCAATCGTAGAACGCCAGCTCGGGCCACGGACCTATGCCCCGATACTTGGGGCTGGCCAGTAATTTCAGGAACTTCTCCACCGCGATCAACTGACCGATCGCCCACACCTGAACGCCCGAGAATACCTGCTTACGCTTGCGATAGTCTTCGTCTATCTTGTAGTGCGCGGGCTGCAGCTCGGTGAAGGTGTCGAGCTCGAAGCTGATGCGCGGATGCCCGGCACCCATGATGCGATGCGTGGCGAACTTGTCATCGGTGCCGAGATGGCACGAGAGGCACAAGAGCGCGCGGGACTCGGGCGTTTCGGTGGGGTACATCCCGACATCGAGGTTCTGTTGCCGGGTGTTCTCCCCCGATACATGCGGCCCGAGGTAACGCTTGGAACCGCCGTGACAGGCCTCGCAGCCGACGCCATCGGCGAGTTGGAAGCGCTTGCCCCGCAGGTCCTCCGCGGCATTGTCCGAATGGCAGTCGAGGCAGATCTTTGCCTCGTGCGCCGCCTTGAGCCCGAGGTTGCGGGCGATGCGTTTGGATTGGTCGTTCAGGAGCACCTTGTAGGCGCGCGCGTGCTTGTCCTTGCGCTGCCAGATCACGAACTCGTTCTGATTGATGGCGGCGTTCTGGAACGGCCGTGTGGCCCCGTGACAGGTGCTGCCGGCGCAGGTCACGACACCGAGATGCGAATCGCCACCGTACTGGGGCAAGGTCGGCGCCTCGGACTGCGCCGTCGCGCTGCCAGAGAGCCAGGCGAGGACGACGATAAGGGATCTAACGCTGCCGAGCGCGGGTGTCTGTGGCATATCGACCCTCCGTTAACCGTTCCGGTGGGGTAGGAAATGGCATTATTGCACAGCGAACCCACAGTTCAACCAACGCTTGCTGCGGTTTGCCGGTCCCCGACCGGAGGTCTAACCCGAGCTTCTTTTTAACGCAGGGCCGACAGGACCGCCTTCCCCCACGGCGTCCGAGCGCACATCACGGCGACGCGACCCGTTCCGACGATATCGATGCACACCTCGAGGTCGGGCGCGACCACGGCCCGTGCTCCGCGCTCCGGCCATTCGATGAGGCATAGCGCGGCCCCGTCCAAGTAATCGCGGAAACCGAGCCCTTCGAGATCGGCGACGCCTTCGAGGCGATAGAGGTCGAAGTGGTTCACGACCCGCCCTCCACCCGGTACATCCAGCTCATAGGGCTCGACCAGGGTAAAGGTCGGGCTCTTCACCGCCCCGCGGTGTCCCAGCGCCCGCAGGAATCCTCGCACCAGGGTGGTCTTGCCGGCGCCGAGATCGCCGGAAAGGAACACCACCCCGCCCGAGCCCGCGATGGCGCCCGAACCCGCCAAAGCAGATAAAAAGATGGCACCCGCCAGGCGCGCGCCCAGGGCCTCCATGTCCTCGGGCCTCGGGACCTCGAAGCGCGCCTCGGCGGCCATGCGAGTGGCGCCCTGCTATTCCCCTGGGTTCACGAGCGCCCTGAGGTGGGGCATGAGGTCCATGGCCAGGGTGCCGCGCTGCCCCGCCAGCGCGGCGCGATCGCCGGCTAGCGCGTGCAGGCACACGCCGAGCGCCGCGGCGTCATCGGGTGACAGCCCCTGGGCGATGAGCCCGGCGATCACGCCGGTCAGGACATCGCCCATGCCGCCGCTCGCCATCCCCGGATTGCCCGCGTCGCACACCGATATCCGGCCCGCTCGGTCGCACACCAGGGTGCCGGTGCCCTTCAAGACCACTACCCCGCCATAGAGGCGTTGTAGCCCTCGCGCGGCCTCGAAGCGGTCTGCCTGCACGGCCTCTGTGTCGCACCCGAGCAGACGACCCGCCTCGCCGGGGTGGGGGGTCAGGACCCAATCCTCGCGCCGCATGGGCTCCTCGGCCAGGAGATGCAACCCATCGGCATCCACGCACAGCGGCAATCTGGAATTGAGCGCTCGCGCGAGGAGCGCGACGGCCCAGGGGCTCCGCCCTAGCCCGGGCCCGATGGCCACCACACTGGCTTTTCCGCACAACGCCCCCAGCGCCGCGGCCTCCTCGACCGGATGGCACATGATCTCCGGCCGCGTGATGCCGGCCTGCGCCGCGTGCCGGGCACGGGTCGCGAGGCTCACGAGCCCGGCCCCGACCCGGAGCGCCGCCTCGGCGGCCATGCGCGCGGCGCCCGCATAGCCGATCTCACCGCCGACCACCAGCACATGGCCGAAATGGCCCTTGTGGGCCGACCGGCGCCGCGGCCGCAGCCACGCGGACCAGCGCGACAGATCGAGCCGCTCGGCCGAGGGATCGACGGCGCGATACACCGCCGCCGGGACACCCAGATCGTCGTAGTACAACCGACCGCAATGGTCCGGCCCCGCCCCGGTCAGGAGCCCCTGCTTCACGCCAATGAAGGTGATGGTGGCCTCGGCGATCACCGCGCGACCCAGGACGGACCCGGTGTCGGCATCCAGCCCCGAGGGTAGATCGATGGCCAGGACCGGCACGCCGCTGCCGTTGATCGCCTCGATGCAGAGCCCGATGGTGCCGCCGACCTCACGTGCGAGCCCGGTGCCCAGCAAGGCATCGACGATGAGGTCGTGCTGCGCCAGGAGCGCCGCGTCGAAGGCCTGCGGGACGATGCCTGCGGCCATGGCCCCTTCCGCCGCGGTCCGCGCGTCACCCTTGAGCCGCCCGCGCTCGGCGCATTCGAGCACCGTGACGGCGAGGCCCGCCGCGTGGGCGAGGCGGGCGACGACATACCCATCCCCGGCGTTATTACCCGCCCCGCACACCACGGCCAGCCGTCGGGCCGCGGGCCAGTGTTCACGGAGGACCGCGAAGGCCGCAGCACCGGCGCGTTCCATGAGGGTCATGCCGGGGATGCCACAGCCCTCGATAGCGGCGCGGTCGAGCCGCCGCACCCCCTCCGCGGTGTACAGCGACCGCGGGAGCGCCCCTATCTTGTACGCCATGTTCTCCAGCGGATCGCGAGAGCTTACGCAACTGCGAGTGTTACTTAACCTCTCTACTCCCGAATACGTAACCCAGGATCGCCGTGAGAACCGGGAGCAGGAGATTCAGGAGGACCATTTGAGCGAACTCGTGCCAGAATTCCCGAAACGCCTTTCTCTCGGCATCCAGCCGGTCGATGAGCCCCTTGATCGCGGTGGCCGTCTCGGTCGATGCCCCGGGACTCGATAATTGCGAGTAGCCGGCCTCTGCAAGCGACAGACTCTCCCTTTCGCTCCATACCAATACCGTCACCGCCGCGATCATGAAACCGATACGATCACGAGGACCGCACTATCGCGACCGGTTATTCACGCCGCCGTCGGGCCTTGATCGAAGCCTTTCAGGATTGCGAATATGAGCCCCGCAACCGCGGTACCGATGCATAAACCAATAACCTCTGGAATACCCAGTTTGAATGCCAAGAGACCGACTCCGACACCCCCGATTGTAGAAATCACTATCCTCAAACCCCGTTCGAACCTCTGTCCGAACATGGTGTTAATGTCGACTCCTAAGATCTCCAACAGCAAATGAATAAAAGTAGGTGACACCTTAGGTTCGGGTTCAGATACAGGTTCGTGTACAGATACCATACCGGATGGTTGTGCTATCGAACTCGGCAGGCGGCTGTGCGGACATGTCATTGCCGATGCAGGTGCGACTCCACAGATCACTTGACGCGGTCCAGCGCGGGCATGGCAAGCCGGTGCATATCATTGAGGTTTTTGTCAGCCGAGAGGATCACACGGCCTTCCTTTACCTCGGAGACAGCCCAGTTGAGCAAGGTCAGTGCATCCTTGGCGACGTCGGTTGCCCTTGCCTCGTTCAAGCGCATCTTCAATGAGTCTATGAACTCGTCGTCTAATGCCACCTCTGTGGTGAACGGTCTGATGATCTTGGGGGAGGGGTGGATACAGAGTGTATCCAAAACCCATCCGTTCAGCAACCTGACAGTAGCCGTTCGAAGTCCAGATCTATGCCATTGAGACGGGCACCGGGGGGCGGCCCCACCTCGCAGGGATCCCCTTTTCCGCTTGGAAAGCAAGCCCATCACACGCGAAACAGGTGTTCGCGGTAATGGCGCAGCTCCGCGATGGAGGCGCGGATATCGTCGAGGGCGCGGTGGCGGTTGTCTTTCTCGAATGGCTTCTGCGCCGGCGCCCAGCGCCGCGCCAGCTCCTTCACGGTGCTGACATCGAGGTTGCGGTAGTGAAAATAGCCCTCCAGCCCCGGCATCAAACGGTGCAGGAAACGCCGGTCCTGACACACGCTGTTGCCGCACATGGGCGAGGTCGAGGGCGGTACATAGGCGCGGAGGAAGCGCAGGGTCGCCGCCTCGGCCTGGGCCTCGGTGCAGGCGCTGGCCCGCACCCGAGCGAGGAGCCCGGACTTGCCATGCTGCTCCTGGTTCCAATCGTCCATCGTGGACAGGACGTCGGGGGCCTGGTGGATGGCGAGCACCGGACCCTCGGCGAGCACGTGGAGCTGCCCGTCGGTGACGATCGTGGCGATCTCCAGGATCGCGTCGCGCACCGGATCGAGGCCGGTCATCTCGAGGTCGACCCACACCAGGTTGTCGGGCGACTGGGCCATCTGGGCTTACAGGTCGCGGCGGCAGGCGATGGCGTGTGACAGCGTTCCGGCATCGACGTATTCGAGGTCGCCCCCGAGCGGGACGCCGTGCGCGATGCGCGTCGGCCGCACCCCGTGGCGGCGGGCCATCTCGCCCACGTAATGCGCCGTGGCTTCGCCCTCGACCGTGGTACCCGTCGCGAGGATGACCTCCTTGATCCGACCCTCGGTCATGAGACCCTCGAGCCGATCGAGGCCGATGGCCGCGGGCCCGATGCCATCGAGCGGAGACAAACGCCCCATGAGAACGAAGTAGCACCCCTGATAGGCCGCCCCTTGCTCGATCGACTCGATGTCCGCCGGCGTCTCGACGACGCACAAGAGCGCGGCATCGCGCCGGGGGTTAGAGCAGATCCGGCAGATCGGGGCATCGCTGAAATTGCGGCAGCGCTCGCAGTGCCGTACCCCCGCGACGGCCGCCGACAAGGCCCGCGCCAGACGTTCGCCCCCCTCCCGGTCACGCTCAAGGAGGTGAAAGGCCATGCGCTGGGCGGACTTGGGTCCCACCCCCGGCAGGCAGCGCAGGGCCCCGATCAAGTCATCGATGAGGGGGCTATAGCGGCGCGCCTGGCCGATGCGGCCGCTCGAGATCGCACTCAAGGGCTGAAATCAAAAGGGGAGCTTCATGCCGGCCGGTAGCCCGAGCCCGCCGGCCAGACCCGAGAGGCGATCCTTGCTGATCTGCTCCACCCGCCGGCTGGCGTCGTTTACGGCTGCGGCGATCAGGTCCTCCAGCATCTCCTTGTCCTCGCCGAGCAAGGAAGGATCGATGCAAACACGCCTGACATCGTGGCGGCCGGTCATCTGCACCTTCACCATGCCGCCACCGGATGCCCCCTCCACCTCCATATTAGCGAGCTCCTCCTGGGCGCGCTGCAACTCCGCCTGCATCCGCTGCGCTTGCTGCAGGAGATTGCCTATTCCGCCTTTCATGTCTCCGTCTCCTCTAAAACGATTCTCCGCCCCAAGCCTCAGGGTTCGTGAAAAAATCTGCTGCGCTCGGGATCTCGCGCTGCGCCCTCCGCGCGACCTCCCTTCGCTCACGACAATTTTTTCACAAACGCTCAGCGGGGCCGTACCGTCGCCGGGTCGAGGTGCGCCCCGAAGTCGTCGCACAGGGCCTGGACGTGGGGGTCTTGGGCGATGGCGCGCCGGGCCTCTTCCTGGCGGGCCTCCGCGTCCTGCACCCGGAGCACGGCGGGGCTGGTCGCGGCGACGGGACCGCTGCCCTCGGCCGCGATGCCGAGGCGCAGGCCCGCGTCGCCATGATGCCTGCGCAGTGCCCCCTCGAGACGAGCCTCCAGCTTGGCACTGCGGAGGTGCGCAAGTCCCGCCGGCAATGATAGCCGAAAAACCTCACCAGGCCGCCACTCGCCCGACGGCGCACAGTGCATCGCGAGCTCCCGGCAAAGGCCCGTAAGCCCGAGCGCATCGATCAGCAAATGCCAGCCACGCGCCTCCGAGACCGCGCTAGCGCGCGCTGTGGCAGTCTCGACAGGCGCTGAATCGGTGGGCCGCGGCAGCGCTTCGCGCCGGCGGGCCTCCACGGGAGCGCGTGCTGCGGCACCGGACGTTTGCGTGACGGGGGGGCGCGCGATGGACTCGTCCCGCGCAGTTTCGCGCTGGAAGGCCAACATGCGCAGCATCACCATCTCGAACCCGCGCCTGGGATCCGGCGCCAGTGCCAGATCGCGGCGTCCGATGAGGGCGATCTGATAGAACAGCTGGCCATCCTCGGCGGCCAGGGTGTCGGCGAGCGCCGCGATGTCCGTGTCGGCTCCCGACGTCTCGGCCACCGGGCGGCCGAGCACCTGACACACGGCCACCCGGTGCAGGATGTCCAGGACCTCACCCAGGACCGCCTCGTAGTCCGGGGCATAATCGACGGTCGCCTCGATCACCTCCAAGAGCCCTTCCGCGTCGCCAGCCGCGAGCCGTTGCACCAGCGCCAACGCCTGTCCCGCGCCGGCGCGGCCCAGCATGGCCCGCACATCCGCCTCGCAGAGCTGCCCACTGCCATGGGCGATGCTCTGGTCGAGCAGGCTCAGGGCGTCGCGCATGCTGCCGTCCGCGGCCAGGGCGATCGTGAAGGTTGCCGCCGGCTCGCTCGCGATGCCCTCCGCCGACAGGATGTGCGTGAGGCGCGCGGCGATGAGATCGGTCCCGATGCGTTTGAGATCGAAGGCCAGACACCGCGACAGGATGGTCACCGGGATGCGGCGCGGCTCGGTCGTAGCGAGCAGGAACTTGACGTGCGGCGGCGGCTCCTCCAGGGTCTTCAGGAGGGCGTTGAAGCTGTGGTTGGAAAACATGTGGACCTCGTCGATGAGGTACACCTTGAACCGCCCGCGGGTCGGGGCGTACTGCACATTGTCCAGGAGCTCGCGCGTCTCGTCCACGCGCGTGCGTGAAGCGGCATCGACCTCGATGAGGTCCATGAACCGACCTTCGTCGATCTCGACACAGCTCGCGCACTGGCCGCAAGGCGTGGCGCTCACCCCCGCCTCGCAGTTGAGCGCCTTGGCGAACACCCGTGCCACCGTGGTCTTGCCCACACCGCGGGTACCCGTGAACAGATAGGCGTGGTGCAGGTGTTGGCGGTCCAGGGCGTTCTGGAGGGCCCGCAGGACGGGGGTCTGACCCACCATCTCCGCGAAAGACCGGGGCCGCCACTTGCGGGCCAGTACCTGGTAGGCCATA
>JACCXJ010000255.1 GCA_013697045.1 Gammaproteobacteria bacterium
CGCCACGGCGCCGCAACGCCGTGGCGCGCTACCCCTAGACAGCCATCGTCACTGATTAGTCGTCTTAGGATTCGCGATCCACCACTCCGGGCCAATCTTTGTTATCGAAGCTAGGGTGTGTTCTTGCAGATTACGATTAAAGTTTGGTCAGCAACTCGTCGAGTATGCGTATGTGCGCCTGCTGCTGCGCTGCCAGGTTAGCGATCAAGGGCTGCACTTCACGTGGCACAGTGCCGCCTTGCAACATGTCTTCACAGTCTTTCAACCCACTCTCCTCGCCCTCCTTCAAGGCCTTGAGCGCGGCCTTGTCTCCGAAGAGTTTCGCCGTTGCCATGACGATCTTCGACCACGTCCCCCAGGCGCCGGGGTCGTCTACAGGGGTCCCCCCCACGCGCTGGATTTCGGTCCTGAGTTGAACGGCAGCCTGTTGATGGTCCCGGAGGATTGAGGATAGTTGTTGAAACGCCGTTTCCTGGTCGAAGTCCGCCCGTTCTTTTTCCAGGGCCTGTTGGTAGGTCTCTATTGCCGACAGCTCACCCCGCAGAAGCTTGTTCAATTCGTCCGCGCGCATATTGCCCTCCAAAATAATCAGTCATTCATGTAAACGTGATGGTCCGCTAGCGACCGCGCTATACGTATATCCGCGGTTATATCCGCGGTGTTCCTCTGCGGACCTCTTTTAAGGGGGTGACCACTGCTCTTCGCGGTGCGCCTATCACCCCACCGCACCCCGCTGCAGCGGCACCGAGTAGGAGCGCAAGGAACCCCGAACCCGTCGCGACTGCTTCCGCCGTTGCATCTGCCACTTGGCGTGTCTGCTGCGCCGCTTCTGCCGTAGCGCGCTGATAGGTCTCTATCCACTTATCTACGGTCCGCTCCGGCTCTGCCGGGCTCATGTCGGTGCGAGCCAGCAGGACATTGACGGCTGCCTCCCGATCGACCTCCGAGGTAATTGCCTTGCCTCAATGAATGAGGGCCGCCCCCCTTCGACCTCTTCATCGCTCATCGCGGAATTCCGGGCTGCGCCGTCGGCCGCCTGCTTTCCTTGCCGCTCCAACGCCTCCGGTCGCAGCCCAGGCTTGGTCTGTCCGGCGCAATAACTCCCGGGCTTCCTTATATCGGTCCGGGTTCACTAGCCGCATCGTAAAGCACGACCCATGCCTATCGCATAAAGGCTGATATTCCAAGGCTTACTTGCGATGTTCGATCATGGACTGACTGTGCTTTTTGTAATATCTGCACAGTAACATGTAAAGCTTACGTATTCGTAAGCGCCGAAGAAACAGGACTAGCCAAAGATTATTTGTAAGTCGATCTGCTGGAACTAGTTGATCTGCTCGCGCAAACAGAATTTGTTGGAGTCGTTTTGTTGGGCGGGGCCGCGCTATATGCCGCTCCCAGCGTGCGTGCCACCGCAATTGTCAATACGGACTGGATTTAGCCATTGTAGAATTTCCCGAATCAATGGTTCATCCTTACTGATGAAGCGCGGATAGATTCCAGAATGCTTGCGTTTTGCCCTTCATGATCAGTGGCTTAGGCCGCTACAGCCGGTGTGGTACAAACGTTGCCGACGATACCCGTAGCGCGGGTACGTGTCACGCCAGAGGCTGGCTGCTTCTTGTATATTAGTATGGCTGGTGTGTGGCGGCCGCCGACTGGCGAATTAACGGTTCCCCTCGCTTCCTGTTCGGAGGCGAGGCACCGTCTAAACATACTATCCCGGGCGGATACGCGGGCCGATAATGGGAGGCTTGTCGATATGTTAATTTATGCTGGTTTGTTTTTGATCCTGGCACTGGCCGCCGCGTTGCTGGGCTTCAGCGGTCTCGCTGCCGGCGCTGCCGGTCTTGCTAAAGGCGCTGCCGGTCTTGCTAAAATACTGTTCTGGTTGTTTCTCGCCATCTTCGTTGTTAGTCTCATCGTGGGATGGGGCCGGCGTTCATGGCGCTAGGCTCATGGCGGTAGCGATAGGAAAAGACCATGGGTGGGAAGTCGGGACAGCAGGTTGTCAGGCTTTCTCTCCCCGAGGTAAAATAACTGCCGACGAACAACTATCGATTGACGTACGGGAGGGCGATCCAGAAGGCGCGGCCACCTTCTGTACCATCCGCTCCTACCTTGCCACTCTACGCAACCACGGCCGCGATCTCGTGCTCACCTTCAAAAGGCGAGTTTCCTGAGCCTATCCTCTCTGGCTGAAAGCATTGATAGTTACCGCGCAGATACGTCTCCCGGACGAGGCCCATGGCCTCGCTGCGATCACGCGTGAGGGTGATCGCGAACCCATCTCGCAGAGGAGTAGAGTATGACACCGAAAACCCGAAGAATCGCAATGGTGAGCATCGTCGCTGCCAACGGAGTGCTCGGCGCATTGGGCGCGTCGCGCGCGGCAGGAGCCGGAGAGACGGCTTCAAGCTACGCTCCGGTCGTCGTCAAGGA
>JACCXJ010000293.1 GCA_013697045.1 Gammaproteobacteria bacterium
TGGATTGGTTAACCAACGCGCCTAAAGGGTAGCGCGGGTGGCCCTACATAGCATCTGTGCCTGGCTTTCAAGCTTCTTGCGCTGATCGGCGGCGCAGCACACCTCGGCGTGGAGGCTGAAGCCCTGCTCGTTGACACAGCATTGTTCTGTTGGCGGCGCCCGTTTCACTGGGGAGAGTTTGTAAAGTACTGCGCCCGATGTACGGCTCGACGCGGGTTGGCCCGGTGATCAACTGTCGCGACCGGGAACCTTCAGATCCGCACGCAGCCAGGGAGCGGCCTCCTGGGCGTCCTCGCCGGGATGCTTGACCTGCTCGAACCAGGCCCTGCTGTCGTCGTCCGGCGGCCAGACGAGCGACCAGGTCGGATCGAGCACGGCACCGCGACTGGCCTTGGCTTCGTACGTTCCCGGGCCGAGGTGGATATGGCTGAACCCGCGCCGTATCGCATGGTCCAGGGGCAGGTAGTACGCGAGGTTGAAGTATGCGAATCGGGCCGAGCGCTCGTAGTCGAAACCGACGACTCGAACGTGCAGTTCTCGTCCCCACTCGTAGCAGAGCGAGAACCCGACGGATTGCCCGTGAGCGAGCTCGAGGAACACCCTGCTGATGTCGTTCAGGTGGGCCGCCTGCGATTTCAGGTACTGCGTCGTGTCGAGATCGCTGTCTGCCGCACCGTGCTTGCGGTGGACGTTGCCGAGCAGCGGGCCGACGTCCTGGAGACAGTCGGACAGCCGGGTCTCGACGATATGGGACCCGCCTGAACGGAACAGGTCGATCTCGCGCTGCATGTTGTAGCGGCGCCGGCGGGTGAACGAGTTCAGGAAGGCGTCGAGATCGTTCCAGGACGCGCTGATCCGCGTGTTCGCCGATGTGAGTATCGGCTGGGTGGCGCCGAGTCCGCCGCGCGAGACCGCAACCGCCGTCCCCTCCGGCGCGTACATCATCGCCATGCTTCGCGCGTCCCGTGCATCCGCCAGCGCACGGCAGCGGAGGACGAGCGCTCGTGTGACGGCTCGCTGGTCCGCATCGTCGAGTGAGGGATCGACCAGGACGTCGCTGTGGTAGCCGGACAGTGATCCCACCGAGAGGAGGGGGAACCAGACCGATCGGCGGTCCTGCGTCTCGGCATCGTCGCCGGCGAACACGGTCAGGGGGTCGTACCAAGAGTTCCACGACGTGTCCGCCGCCGACAGGAGGTACGCCGGCACGGCGCCGACGAGGGTGCCGGTGGGATTGCGTGCCATTACGTAGAAGGCGTCGGCCGCGCAGTTGTTTTCGGCCCAGGAGAGCCAGGGGTGACTCTGGTACAGGCTGCGTCCGTTCTCGAGCCTGGTCCACTCGGCCGAGTTGATGCGAGCGATGCTCGTCTCCACCTGCATCTGTACGTGGTCCACCGTGTCCTCCGGCGCCTATTCGACCGTCAGCTCGAATGCGTCGAGGACGGTCTGCATCCGCTTCAAGACCTCGTCGACCGAGGCGCCCTCGACGTGCACCAAGCCGGAGCGTGCGTTCGACGCTCGGCGCCCGGGGACGACGTCGCCTACCGCCACCTCGAGCTGCCCGGAGATGACGCCGGGTAGTCGCAGCAGGTCGTCGAGCGGTGTCACATCCATGACTCGGCCGGCCCGAGTTGGCAGGAGCAGATCGCCGACACACCTGTCGTTCGTGTAGCGGAGCTTCGGCACCCGCTGCAGGTACACGTCCAGCGTGGCACCGAAGATGTCGAACCCGAACGCGAGACCGTGGTTGCTCGGTATGCCGCAGCCTGCCAGTCGCGCGCCGATCTCACTCATGCGGATGGTCCCGTCGGGGGATACGAAGAACTCCATGTGCAGGTAGCCGATTTCCAGGTGCATACCGTCGACCAGGCGCTGGACCAGATCCCGGACGACCGTCCGCAGGGAGTACTCCGCGCAGTGCGGACCCACCGTAACGTCTGCGTTCATCGAGCCGTCCAGTGTCTCGAGGAGCGGACTCGGATTGATTGAGATGAACGTGTCGAGGACGCGACCGCGCGCCACGAGGGCGCACAGCTGATATTCCTTGCCGGCGACGAACTCCTCGACCATCCACTCGCGAGACGGCAGCGACGGCGCGAGCTGCTCGAGTTGGTCAGCACTGTCGATGCGGTGGGTGTCGATGGTCGCGAAGGAGTCGACCGGCTTGAGGACGACCGGCCAGCCATGCGCCTGCGCGAACTGCCGGATCTCGCCGACGGTCGTGACGCGACGATAGTGAGCCGAGGCGATACCCAGCTCCGCGAACTTGTCCTTCATCTTCGCCTTGTTGCGGACCCACCGCACCTGCTGATCCGTCAGGTGCGGCAAGCCGACGAGGCCAGCGAAGCGCTGCGAGAGATCCTGGACGTGCTCCTCGGGATTGCAGAAGAACTGCGGTGGGGCCGCCAGAGACGCCACCCACGCCGAGTATCGCGCGGCTTCCTCCTCGAGCGGTCGATCCGCGCGGACGTCGAATGCCGGGACGTCGGCCGTCGCGTCCCGATACCACCGGGGAAGTCGCCCCCACGACGGCCAGTTGGGCAGGTCGGCGAAGTCGTCGAAGCGCAGCAGGACGACGCTGACGTCGGTACGGCCGAGGACGTAGCGCGTGAAGTCGGACGGGCGGTTGTCGACGAGGAGGAGCACCGGCCGGTCGAACCGTTCGGTACGTCTCTCGCCAGGGTCGGGCCGCCGCCGGACAGTGGTGCGCGAGTCAAGCGGAAGAACGCTCATTGACGAAACGCCTCGTCGTTCCGATGTGCTGTCACCGGCGGGAGGATCAGGTAGTCCAGCATGTGGTCGAATTGCCGTTTACCGGCGCTCGCGGCCAGGTGCGCGCCATACACGACGTCGCCCAGCTCGCGAGCGTCCAAGCGGGGTTGTTGCACGCGGAGCGCGTCGGAGAGCTCGCGACTGTGGCGTGGGTCGATCGCGACGTGTGCTTCAAAGTAGATCGTCAGGTCGTCCGACGTCAGTCCGACCCGTCTCATTCCACCGAGGATCGCCCGGAAGTGTGGTTCCACCCAGCTCTCGAAGACGAGGAAGCAGCCATAGGCCATCTGCTTGCGGGACGGACGGGTGAGCAGCGCGGTGAAGAGGTTCGACGTGATCTTGGCGAACCACGGATACTGCTGTCGGTACTGATACAGACGGTCCCAGCCGTCCGACGCTTCGAGCAGACGTCGCAACCAGTACGTGTGGAAGTTCTCGAGTTTGCCGCGACCGCACTCGTCCCAGAGGTTGGCGGCGGCGACGGCCTTCTGCATTCCCTGCAGACCGACCATGAGAAGTGCGACCTCGTCGTCCACGACCTCGTTGCGGATGAGGTCGCACTGCAGAAAGAGCTCCAGCTGCTCACGAGGCGCATGGTCACGGAGGTAGGCGAACAGTGGGTGGTTGACGCCAGGGTTGTCCGCCGCCAGGTCGTCGAGGTACTCCGCGACGGAAACCTGATCGCGGAGCTCGGGCAGCGGTTCAGCGTCGACCCAGTGCTCGAACAGTTCCCGCTCGAGCTGGAGTCGGGCACGGAAGCGCGCCAGTTCGGCCTGGTCATCGACGGCGAAGGCGACCGGACTGTCGCGGTAGCCGAAGGAATCGGCGTATAGCGATCCGAGGTAGCCGTGCAGGACCCGGCCGTGGGCCTCAGAATCCGCCCGCGACTCGGCCAGTCGTTGCCTCTGCTCCTCGACGGATGCATCGACGAATTTCGTGAAGTCGCGGTCGACACCCGCATGGTCTGATACCGGCGGCCAGTAGTGCCGGTAGAGCGGCGGCCCGAGAAGTGGCGCGCGGAGTCTGCCCGTAGGAAGCAGGGACGGTGCCTGCTGCGCGAGTGGGTCGACTCCGGGGAGCGGGGATGCTGTCATGGGTGATCGATCTCCTCAGAAGGTGCGCGTGGATTGCGAGGATTCAGTTCCAGCGAGTCGTCTCCGCGAAGAAGTCCGCGACCTGCTCCGTGTCGCGCGCTCCAGCGGCAGCGCGGTAGACGAACATTCCGACGGCGAGGTCGAGTACGCCCAGTCCGAAGGGCGAGAAGATGCGCGGCCGGTCGGTTCCGAATTTCACGTTCCCGACCATCAGCTCGGCGAGTGTGCCCTTGATGAAGTCGCGAGTGCCGAGCGCCTGTTCCGTCAGGTGCACCGAGGTGTTCGCCGTTAGGCAGTGGTCGACGTCGTCGACGATGTTGTGCGCTTCTGCGACGACTACGGGATCGAGATCGCGCAGCGAGATGTTCAGCACCACCTGCCCGGGCGCGAAGATCCCCCGGTCGCGGATGTACGGGTTGGCGGCCGTGGTCGCCAGCACGACGACGTCCGCCCCGGTGATCGCGTCTTCGAGACTGGACGTCACGCGCGCTGCGAGTCCCAGATTCTGCTCCGCGAAGGTCGCGAACGACTGGGCGTAGGAGGGCGCCATGTCATGCGTGGAAATTCGATCGATACGCCAGTGGCGGGCGACCATATATTCTAGGATGTTCCGCGCGATGATGCCGCATCCGATGAAGGTGACCCTGCCGACGCTGCCGTCGCCGGCGAGCTGCTCGGCGCCGAGCACCGCGGAGGCGGCGGTACGGGCGGCGCTGATCTGGGACGCCTCCAGGCACGCGAACGGGTAACCGGTGTCGTAGTCGTTGAGCAGGAGAACGGCGGACGCGCGGGGCACGTTCTGCGCGACGTTGGTCGGAAAGCTGGCGATCCACTTCATACCGGCGACGCGGTACTCGCCGCCGAGATACGCGGGCAATCCGATGATGCGCGCGGAGGGCTTATCGGGGAACCGCAGGAACTGGCTGGGTGGGTTGACCGTCTCGCCCTCGTGGTGGAGCAGGTAGGCGCGTCGGACGGTCTCGACGACATCCGGTCGTGCGGTCGAGAGGATGCGGCGCACGCTGGAACCGGGGACGACGCTGAACGGGAACATGAGCGGGTGTGCTCCTTGATGACTGGCAGGAATCCTGAGTCGGGCGGTGACGCCGGTCGTGCCGGGCGGGTCCTAAGCGGTACGGGCGAGTGACCGGCCGGCGCCGCACAACTCCGCCGTCGCCGGGAAGCGTGCGTCGACCCATTCCGGGTCGTACAGCGTGTCGACGTAACGGTCGCCGAAGTCGGGGCTGATGGCGACGACCGTGCTGTCCGGTGGGAAGGGGTAGTGCTCGACCGCCGAGAGCACGCTGCCGGTCGAGCCACCGGCGAGCAGCCCGTAGCTGTCGAGCAGACGCTGGCACATACGAACGGCGTCTCGCTCCGGAACGAAAACGATCTTGTCGGGCTCGTGCAGATCGGCGATCTCCGGTCGCCGGCTCGTCCCGAGGCCAGGGATGTGACGCGGTCCGGCGGGTCCGCCGAAGGTCACCGAGCCGACCGCGTCGACCGCGATGACCTTCGTCTTCGGGTTGTGCCGGGCGAAGTACCTGGCGCAGCCGACGAACGTCCCGGTGGTTCCGGCGCCGACGAAGAGGTAGTCGAGGTCGGGGAACGCCCGGTGTATCTCGGGCGCGGTCACAGCGTCGTGAGCACCTGCGTTGGCCGGATTCGCATACTGGTTGGTCCAAACCAGGTGCGGATCGGCGTCCAGCATCCGGCGGATCCGGCCGATCCGGGTGCCGAGATAGCCACCCTCGGCGTCGCGCTCCCGGACGACGACGACCGTCGCACCGTACGCCTGCATGACCTTCACGGCCCACGGGTTGACGTTCGGGTCGGTGACGCAGGTAAACCTGTAACCCTTGACCTTGCAGACGAGTGCGAGCGCGATTCCCAGATTGCCCGACGACGACTCGACGATGTGGTGGTAGCCAGGACGGATCCGACCCTGCGCTTCGAGTGTCTCGACCATCCAGATCGCCGGTCGCAATTTCACCGACCCGGCCGGATTGAGTCCCTCGAGTTTGAGATAGACCTTGCCGGTGCCGAAACCGTCGAGTCGCAGAAAGCAGTCGTCCATGTTCGCCTGCAGGGGTGAGTCGATGAACCGACCCGACCCGAGGAAGCGACCGTTCTCGGATTCGGTCGTAACCGATGCTACGTGCGGATGTGTCATTGTGCCCACCTTGCCCATATAGCTAAGTCGTGAATATCTTCGGGACTGCTGAGTGCGAGCCCTCGCTCGATGCAGTGCGCAGGAGAAAGATTGCGAGGACGGAAACACCCGCGAGCAGCAGCCCACTGACCAGGAACAGCGACCGCGTTCCGACGGCAGCTGCGACGATGCCGCCGGCGGCGGCGCCCAGCGGGATCGTGCCCCAGGCGACGAAGCGGTAGACGCTATTGACCCTGCCGAGCAGGTGGTCAGGGACGATCGTCTGACGAAGCGAGATCGTGACGATGTTCCACACGACGATGCCGAACGCCGCGAGCGCGAGGGCGGCGGCGACGAGCGCGAACGACGACGAGCAGAAGATGACGATCTGCGTGACGCTCTGGATGCCGAGGACGGCGATCAGGGTGCAGCGGTCACCCAGCCGGCTACTCAGTCTCGGACCGACGACGCTTGCGACGACCCCGCCGAGCGCCGCGACCGCCAAGAGGTAGCCGAACCCGACATTTCCCATGCCGAGGTCGTCACGGCTGAAGATGACGAGGAGCGACAGCGTTGCCTCGGTCAACAGGTTGACGAGCCCGGTGAACATGGCGAGCACCCGGAGCTGGGGGTGCTTCCATAGCCACGCAAGACCTTCAGCGATCTGCCGCCGAAGAGGTTCTCGACCTGCCGGCCGAGGGGCGGCAGGCTGCGGGCGTCGCCGGATCAGGAGCAGCAGCGCCGCCGAGAGCAGGAAGGACGTCGAGTCCACCACGAAGGGCAGACTGGCCGCGACGGTGAACAACAGGCCTCCCAAAGGAGGACCCGCGAACTGGGCGAGGACGAGCTCGGTGGACTGCAGCTTGGCGTTGGCGGACCGGAGCGCGCTCGCGGGCACCACCGACGGGAGCGCAGCTTGCGCCGCGTTTGCGAAGAACGTCTCCGCCGTGCCGAGGCAGAAGAACGCGACGAACAGCAGGTAAATGCTCGGCGACCCCAGGGCGAACGACAGCGCCAGCACGATCATCAGGCAGGCGCGGAGAAGATCGATGCGCCACATCAGGCGGATACGGTCGACGCGGTCGACGACGGCGCCGCTGACCAGGCAGAACAGCGCCCAGGGCAGCGTGGCGGCCACGGTGAGTCCAGAGATCAGCCGGGGGTCGGAGGTCAGCGTGGCCGCGGCGAGCGGTGCGGCGGCGAGCATTACCCCGTCGCCGCAGTACGACAAGGCGGCCGCGGTCCACATCGCAGCGAAGGCGTGACGCCCGGAGGACGTCTTCATCTGCGGCTCGTCGGATGGCGAGGCCGCGTCCTGCGCCGGAGGTCGTGCCAATGCGTCGAGCGGGCCCTCTTCGGCGATGGCGTCGAGCACCGCGGACTCGCTACTCATCGCCGTCACTCGGTGCGTCCTGGTGGAAGCAGCAGCCGACTGCTCCGCCCGCACCCAGGCTGATGACGCCGGGACGTGAACTCGGCAGTGCGCGCAGCATGGCACCGGCGTACCGCCGCTGGTGGATGAAGACGCCCCAGTTCACGTCGTAGTCACAGGTGCGCCACTCGTCGTCGTCGAGGGTCGGTATCTGCTCCGGGGCGGCTGCCACGCGTTCCTGCAGCACGAACATGTCGCCGTCGGCATCCCCCAGGGCCTGGCGCCATTCCTTCTCGGTGACGGCCCAGCCGGGGATCACACCGAGCGTCCCGTGTCCGATCGCCGGCTTCATTATCAGCTCGTTCTTCCTGGCGATGGCCACATCGGTGACATCGCACCACTCGCCGTCCCAGGTGGCCCTGCCGTGACGCAGAAGGCGGGTCTGCGGGAGGATGCGATCGACGGTTGCCCGTTCCTCTGCGGTCAGGAAATCCGGGTTCGTAGGTTCGGAGAGCAGGGCGAGACTGGCCTTGTTCCCGACCAGTTCCGCGAAAAAACTCATTGCCAGCAAGACGTTGCCGGCACGGTGCACGTCGATAATCGGTGTGATCAGGTCCGGCTGCTCGGGAATGTCCTCAAGCATGAAAATCCGGTAGAGGACGTCGATCCTGACCTTGCCGTACCAGAGGTACCCATTGCGTTCCTCGAGTCGACCCACGTGGGTGTGTATCGCGTCGATGCCCCGGGCCCGCATCAGCGCGCACACCCGCTCCAGCACCTGTTCGTAGATCGGGTACGACGTCGGCCAGTCGACGAGCGCGACGGTCGGTGTCCCGGTCATGCCTCGATCAGTCGCCGCCTGCAGGATCTCCGCGAGAATCGAGTCCAAGGGATCGTGGTACCTCAGCGATTCCGCGCGCAGGAAGTCGCCGTAGACCGGCAGCTTCAGGAAGGTCTCGTTGAGCGGCCCGATGTCCATCCCGCCGAGACTGCTGTGGATGTTGAACTCGATCGCTTTCGGCCCGTGTACCGACCACACGACGTCCGCGCGGGCCAGCAGGACGGAGAACTCGTCGACCGTGTCGAGCACTGCCTGGCGAGCGGGACCGTTGATGCCGACCCGCTCGCACATCGCAGCCGTCCGCCCATCGAAGAGGCGGTCAGGCAGGCTGGTCAACACTTCGAGGAGTGTCGCCAGGTCCTGTTCCAGAGTGGCGACGTCGGCGGCCTGGAGCAATCCGGGACGGTTGAGCAGGGGGGACCTGTTGTAGGTATGCAGCCGCTCGTCGTTGCGTCCGATCGCTTCGAGCTGCCGAACCGCGTCGCGGCCGGCCTGATCGCTGCCCATTAGGAACGCGTTGCAGCGCTGGGACACGGTGCTCATGTCACCGGGTCCTGTCCGATGACGGATCGCACCGTGAGGGAATTCAGCCACGACTCACCTCTCCGATCGGCAGAGTGCCTGGTTAGAGAAAGAGAGGACTCGAGTCGCGACCGCTGGATCGGCAGCACGTCGATGAGTTCAGCGTGCCGGGCTTGCTCGGCACCGGAAGTATCGTGATCAATAGGCATTCAAACTCTCCCAACAGAACGTTTAACAAAATCTTCTACGCGCTTAGCATACAATTGGAACCATTGACGCACTTGCTTCCGATCCCTCGTTCCAACGCAAGGAATCGGAATGGGCTTCACAGTACGAGCTTTGCGCCGTGATTGCTGTGCGATATTTCACATGGACTCTGTGAGATATTACCAAGATGACGTCGCTACGCGACTGTATGCCTGGCTCGCGACAGTTCGCTCAATAACCCAAAGCGCCGCCGCGGAGCCGGAGAAACCACCGCCTATCACCGCGCCGGTTGCGCGGTCATGTCCTAAGCGTGCTGTTAAAACTGGAAGGGGTAGAGCCTAGACCCAGGTGCTAAGTTTGGGTTATTGATTGACTCGGGGTGTCGCTATGCTCGTGATGGGAGCAGCCGACTAGGCTGCGAATCTTGAGAGGTGGAAGTCCTCTTACCGTCAGTTACCCGATTCAGACGGTTAACATATCCGCTGCACGGGGAGGTAACGAACCGTGATAGGCGCGGACGCAAAAGCCACAGCTGCCCGGTGCGAGAGCACTGCGGTGGGAGCGGTCTGGGTGGCGAGTAAATCTACGGGCCTGAAGGGTACGAATGATTTTAAGCCCCGAATCAACGTCAAGGGGCCGCCGCAGTGGGGACAGTGTTCAATATCGCCGATATTGAACACCCGTTTGAGCCATCGGGCCCAGCTCAGGCGGGCAGGCGCCGCAGGAGGGGGTGCCTCGCCGGGGTCGGCTGAGGGGGGATGGGCGTTGAGCGGCACGCTCGGGATGATCTCGGGACGGAGCCTGGCGCTGCGTCCTCGGCGCGGTTTGGGAAGTGAGTAGACCACCCGCTCACCCGCTCACCTTTTGATGCCCATGCCAAGCGCTCGCAGGGTGGGCATCGCCCAGCCAAACCATCAACGGTGGGCGGTGCCCACCCTATCTCCGGCCGCGGGCACCTGGGCTTCGCGGGCGAGGTTCCGGGGCTCGCGCGCCGGGCGGAGCGCCTTGCGCGCGAGGTTCCGGGGCTTGTGCGCAAGGCTTTGAGCCTTGCGCACGAGCCAAAAAGCCTTGCGGCCGGAGCTCCGCGCCTCGGTCGCGAGCTTTCGGCCCCGGCGAGGCGGGTTCGACGGTGTTTATTGCTAGGCGGCGGCGGGCAGGGCCTTGATCTTGGCCTTGCGGGTGAAGCGGGCGGACATGCCCTGCCGGAGTGCGTCCAGGCCCGCGCCTTTGCCGGACACCTTGAGCAAGGCATAGCCTTCCAACGCCGCGCTCATCACGTCGCTGCCGAGCGCCGTCTCGCCATCGTCGGCCTTTTCCAGCAAGCGGCGCAAGCGGGCGGCGCGCGGTCGGAGCTTGTCGAGGTGGGCGAGATTGTTCTGCGCCTCGGCGAGATCGAAGCTCAGCCCAGGGCGGCGATGAGCCGCTCCTGGATCCCCCCGAAACCCCCGTTGCTCATCACCACCACCTGGTCGCCGGGGCGGGCCAGGTCGGCGATCTGCGTAACGATCGCGGCGATATCCCCGGACACGCGGCGGCGGGTGCCGAGAGCAACGGTTTCCGCCGCGATGTCCCAAGAGAGATCGGGCGGGGAGTACAGGAAGATCAGATCGGCATCGTGGAAGGCGCCGGCCAGTGCGCCCGCGTGCAGACCCAGCCGCATCGTCTGCGAGCGTGGCTCGAAGACGGCGATGATGCGCGTCCGCTTTGTTTCTACATTTTGGCCGCCCTGCCGGCGCAGTGCGGACAGGGTCGCGGCGATCTCGGTCGGGTGGTGGGCGAAGTCGTCGTACACGGTGACCCCGCGCGCCACGGCGAGCCGTTCGAGCCGGCGTTTGACGCCCTGGAAACGGTTGAGCGCCGTGATCGATTCAGAGGGTGCGATGCCGAAGTGCCGTGCCATCGCGAGTGCGCAGAGGGCATTGCGGGCATTGTGGGCGCCGGCCTGCGACCACGCCACGGTGCCGAGATCCTGGCCTTGGAAGGACACCTCGAAGGCGCTGTGGTCCGGGGATACCGCCCGGCAGCACCAGTCCGACCCCCCGCCTTCACCGAAGGTGGTCACCGGGCTCCACAGGCCCATGGCCAGGACCTCGTCCACGACCGGATCGGGCACGGGCCGGACGATGATCCCGCGACCCGGGATGGTGCGGACCAGGTGATGGAACTGGCGTTCGATCGCTTCGAGGTTCGGGAAGATATCGCCGTGGTCGAATTCGATGTTCGTGATGATGAGGCCGAGCGGGCGATAGTGGACAAACTTCGAGCGCTTGTCGAAGAACGCGGTGTCGTACTCGTCGGCCTCGACGACGAACGCGGTACCGCTCCCGAGCCGTGCCGAGACGCCGAAGTCCCGGGGCACGCCCCCGATGAGGAACCCGGGCGCCTGTCCCGCGGCCTCGAGGAGGAACGCCAGGAGGCTCGCGGTCGTGGTCTTGCCGTGCGTCCCCGAGACCGCCAACACGTAGCGCCCTCGAAGCACCGTCTCGGCGAGCCATTGGGGTCCCGAGGTATAAGGGATCCCGTGGTCCAAGACATATTCCACGCAGGGGTTGCCGCGCGACAGGACATTGCCGCAGAGGACCAGATCGGGCGCCGGGCGGAGGTGGGTTTCGCGGTAGCCGCGGAGGACCTCGATCCCCTCGCGCTCGAGCAGGGTGCTCATGGGCGGATAGACACCCGCATCGCAACCCCGCACCTCATGTCCGAGCGCCCTGGCGATGAGGGCGAGCCCGCCCATGAAGGTGCCGCAAATGCCGAGGATCAGGAGGTTCACGAAAGGAGTGGCGTCTTCACGCGTCCCGCCGGGAGAAAAGGCCGGCGACTGGGGTTATCATTGCCCTCTGCGGGGGGAGCGCGGCGTGGACTGTACCAGGTGGACTTTACCACGGGGCGGGTGCTTTACCGGGACGGGGCCCGGAATGCGCTTGCGCTTATCGCACTCCCATCCGCGGTATCATGGTTCGCGCTATCATGTGACGGGCGGGCGACCGCTCACATCAGCTACCCACGCGAGGAAACCAACAATGACAAGACCTACGAAATCGCTAGCGACCACGCTCCTGATCACGCTCTTGGCCGTGGTCGGGTGCGGCGAGGACAAGGCGCCGACGCCCGTGGCGGGCGCCCCGGCTCCGGGTGCTCCCCAGCAGGCTCCGGCTGCTCCCCAGCAGGCTCCGGCTGCTTCCAAGAATCTATACGAACGGCTCGGCGGCAAGGAGGGGCTCGAGGCGCTGGTCGAGGCGCTCCTGGTCAACATCGGTGGCGACAGCCGCATCAAACGCTATTTCAACAACCTGGATCAGGTACGGTTCAAGACCAACAATGTGGCGTTCCTGTGCGAGAAGACCGGCGGACCGTGCACCTACACGGGCGGCGAGATCAAGAGAGTACACAAGAGTCTGCAGGTGAGCTCGGAGGACTTCGATGCCATGATGGAAACGATCGGCAAGACGCTCGACGAGAAGGGCGTGGCCGAGGCCGACAAGAAAGAGCTGATGGACCTCATGGCCTCCTTTAAGGCCGATATCGTCAGCAGCACTGCCCCCTGAGGGCCTACCGATGCGCCTAGAGCGGTGCGGGCTGTGTGCAAGGGCCCCGCGCTCAACCTAGCCGCTGCCGCTCATTGGCGCTCCAGAAGCGCAGACGGTACAAACGCCAGGCGCTCTCGGGCGAGCCCCGGCACATCCCGAAGCGAAAGGCCGGGAAGAGGTGCGGCAGCGCGAAGCGCAGATCCGTGAACCACAGACACGTCTCTGCCCCGTCGGTATCGATGCGGTGCAGGGCCGGGTAGCGGGCGAATCGGCGGAAGCCCGCGAAGTCCGGTTGCCGCCACACCTCACGGGCGACGGGCGTCCACTGGGGATCCGTTCCGAAGCGCGGGTAGGCGACGAGATCCACGTCGGCGGGGGGGCGGAAGGCGGCTGCGGTCTCGGGGAACCACAGTGCGCCGAGGGCGGGTGGGAAGCGCCGCCGAAGCCGCAGGTGCGCCTCGTGGATGGTCGATCCCTCCGAAATCAGCAACTTCCAGTTGAGCGGCGTAAAGGGCTGGGGCAGGGCCGCGACGCCTCGCGTACCGAGTCCGCGCTCGTTTGCGACGTCGAGGCCCATGTCGAGGGCCTCGGCGCGCAGCGTGGCGAGGAAACCCACGTACGCCAGGAGGGCCGCGAGCCCGATCTGGGCCGCCAATCGGCTGTTGCGATGCACCGAGAGCCACAGACCCCCGGCGGTGACGGCCGTGAAATACGGGTCGAGGACGAAGGCGATAGGATATGCATAGCGCTCGAAGGACAGCGGGGCGAAGACCTCGGTCCCGTAGGCCGTGATCAGGTCCCCGGCGATGTGTGCCAGGACCCCCAAGAGCGCGGGCCCGTAGAAGTCGCGCCACCGGCGCCCGTACCAGCGCGCCGCCAAGCTTGCCAGGAACGCGGCCCAGACGGGCATGAGGACGAGCGAATGGGTCAGCCCCTGGTGCGAATTCAAGTAAATGAGCGGGTCGATCCAGGACACCAGATAGTCGATGTCCGGAAAGGCCGCGGCCAGGAACGCCACCCGCACGCGTTCCCCTGCGGGCGTTTGCGGTGCACGACCCAGCGTGGCGCTGGCGAGCAGGGCGCCGCTCAAGGCGTGGGTCAGGGTATCCACCGATCGGGGGTGGCCGAGCCGGGGTGGCGCATCGAACCCCGGTGTTTACTCTATATCTCCATGGGCGGCCTAGGAGCCCGGTTCCCCGGCAAGGCGGTGTGCGAGTGGGCGCCCGGGCCGAACACGGCGTGAGAGGCCCCTTCCGCGATCCCGAGCAATCGGTCCAGGAACCGGCGGGTGTCGGCCGAGTCGGGCGATCCATCGCCCATCCAATAGCAGAAGGTCGCGAGATAGATGCTGGTCGTCGCCACCTCTTCGAGCGCCCGCCGGAGGTAGGAGGCGTCGCGGTACGCGGCCTCGCGCATCCACTGCACCGTGCGGCTGATGCGTAAGAGCCCCGGGATCTGGATGTGCAGATGTCCGGGTTCGAGCTTACCCCCGATCATCTGACGGGTCACCCGGCGGTGAGGGGCGAGCGCCTCGAGCCAGGCCATGATCACCCGGTGCAGCCGGACGCGCGTCGGCAGATCGAGAAAGCCGGGGGCCTCGGCCGCGTGCAGCATCGCCTCATCGGCACGATCGAAGAACGCCTCCACGATGTCCTCCTTTTCCCGGAAGACGCCGCGGATCTCGTCGAGCGAGACCCCGAGGCGTGCGGCCACCGCATGTAACCTCACGATCTCCCATGAGCCCTGCTCGGCGAGATCGATCGCCGCATCGATGATACGCTGGGAGAGGCGGGTATCTGTGCGGGGTTCTTGCGCAGGATCGGAGTCCATGTGCGGGTCTCCACGCTCCGGATCGGGACCATCCAGTATAGTCTCGGAACACAATACTCTGAGAGCACGTCACCGCTGGACCATCGACCGGCTCGTCGGAGGTGCCCTCTTTGGCATCCTTGCCGTGGCGGCACCGCTGTCCCCGGCCGACGCGCCGGTCTACGGATACCGGGTGGTGCGGGAATACCCGCACGACCCTTCGGCCTTCACCCAGGGGCTGGTGTACGTGGACGGTCATCTCTACGAGAGCACCGGGCTCGAGGGCGCTTCATCGCTGCGACAGGTCGATCTGGAGACCGGCAAGGTCATCCGCCAGCGGGTGCTCGGGCCAGACGAGTTCGGGGAGGGGCTCACCGACTGGGGCAAGCGTCTCCTACAACTCACCTGGACCGGCATGCGCGGCTTCATCTACGAGCGCGCTAGCCTCGCGGTGAGCGGGACATTCCGCTACGCCGGCGAGGGCTGGGGGCTGACCCATGACGGCCGGCGGCTCATCCTCAGTGACGGCACCGCGGTGCTGCGCTTCCTCGATCCCGAGACGTTTCGCGAGATCGGGCGGCTCCCGGTGCATGACGAGGGCCGGGCGGTGCCACGCCTGAACGAGCTCGAATACGTCCGCGGCGAGGTCTACGCCAACGTATGGCAGAGCGATCGGGTGGCCCGCGTCTCCCCCGAGACCGGCGCGGTCCTGGGCTGGATCGACCTCACAGGGCTCCTGAGCGCGGCCGACCTACGCCACCCGGTCGATGTCCTGAACGGCATCGCCTATGATCCCGGCCGCGAGCGCCTATTCGTGACCGGCAAGTGGTGGCCGAAGCTCTTCGAGATTATAGTGGGCCCGGCAGAGGGTCCGGCCGCATCACCCCCCGATCGGCCGGGGACCTCCGGGGCGCCGTCCCAGGACGTCGATTTCTAGTGCTGACGACATATATACAAGCCTTCTATACGAGTCTTCGTGGCCGTCGCTCGGGGGACCGGCGGCAGAAGGAGCCCGAGCTACGGGACCAGGAAGTCATCGCGATACCCGGCACGGCCGTTCGCGATGAGCAGCCCTAAACCGTCTATGCTCAACGAAGTCGTCGGTAACTACAAGATCCTCGGCAAAATCGGCGAGGGCGGCATGGGCGAGGTGTTCAAGGCCATCGATGTCATGCTCGAGCGCGAGGTCGCCATCAAGGTACTGCGTCCCGAGCTTGCGGGTAAGTCGGAGATCGTCGCGCGCTTCCGCAAAGAGGCGGTGGTGCTCGCCAAGCTCAACCATCCCAATATCGCCACGCTGTATAACTTCGTTCACCACGGCGATCGCTATTTCATGGTCATGGAATTCGCCCATGGCCGGACCCTCGACGTGATCATTGACCGCCACCCGAATGGGCTCCCGTGGCGGCGGTCGCTAGAGCTTTTCCTGGATGCGCTGCATGCCATCGAGCACGCCCACAACCTCGACATCGTCCACCGCGATGTCAAGCCGTCCAACATGATGGTGAACGACAGGGATATCCTGAAAGTCCTGGATTTCGGGATCGCCCGCGTGCTCGGATCGGCGCACCTGACGCGCGTGGGTCTCCTCGTCGGCACGTTGAAATACATGTCGCCCGAGCAGATCCGCGGCCGCGATACCGACGCGCGTTCCGATATCTATTCGCTGGGGATCGTCTTATACAAGATGCTGAGCGGACGGATGCCATTTGCGGCGGAGGGCGAGTTCGAGCTCATGCGGGCCCAGCTCGAGGAGCGTCCATCACCCCTTCGCGAGATCGTCCCGGAGGTACCGCGGGCGGTCGAGGATGCGGTGCTGCAAGCCCTCGCGAAGTCCCCGAACGACCGCTTCCAGACTGCCGCCGAGCTCATCGATGCGGTTCAGCAAGCGTTGCGCAAAGATGCCGGCGGGTTCGTTGGAGGGGCCCCACCATGGAATGTGCGCACCAAATCCCTCCGGAGTAAAAGCGCTTCGGTCCGCCCACGGCTAGACATCGCGGGAAATCTCGCCCGCGCCCCGACCGAGATTTCGGGGCTGATCGACCGCGGGCGCCGCGGAACGGATGACGCATCGACTCCCACAGAGATCGATATCGTTCCTGAGCCCCTCCCGGCATGGAAGCCGCCGCCCCTGGGACGGGGACCGGTCGAGGCGCCTGTCGAGCCACCGCCCGTGCGGTCACCGCCCTACGATGCACCGCGGAGGAAAGCGCGACAACCTATAAAACCAGGAGCAATGGCGGATCCCATCATCCAATCGCTATTGGCGCTGGAAAGAGAGCTCCCGGCACAACCGCCTGGCAGACGCTCGGCGAGGATGGCCCCTCAACGGGAAGATCCCCGGCCAATGACGTCCGCATCGCGCGACGAAACGCCGACGGAGCATCGCGCGGTGGATAGGGATTCGCCGCGCGCCGCCGGCAGGTCCCGGGCAGGAGTGGCGCGGTGGGTATTTGGCTTCGCAATCCTTTTGGCCGCGGGCTTGACGATCGCCATCCTGAACGGGACATTCTCGCCGCTACCCGATTCGCTGCGAATTGCCTGGCTAATGCAGCGGGGCGCGGAGGCTTTGGCGGCCGGCAAGATCAGCGGACCGGGAGGCGACACGGCCGCGACATATGTGGAAGAGGCGTTGCAGCTCGCACCGGAGCAAGGCGAGGCCAGAAAGTTGTTGGCGGACGTGGTCGCTCGGCTGGTGGAAGCCGGTGAATCGTCGGTCAAACAGGGTGAGCTCCCCGAGGCAAAGCTGCACTGGGCCGAAGCTCGGCGGCTCGCGGTGAAGTATGCGGCAGGCAAGAAAGAGGTCGCGACGCTCAAGAAGCGCATCGTGGCCGAGGAAGCGCGGCGAGCGGCGATCGTTCGCCAAAAAGAGACCGAAGAACAAAGAGGAAAACACATCGCCGCTGTTATCGAACAAGGGCGCGGGGCCCTCGATGCCGGCCGCTTGCGTGAAGCCGTGGCGCAAGCCCAGGAAGCCTTGGGCCTCGCGCCGGAAAGCGCCGAGGCCCGACAAGTCCTGAGCGACGCGGTGGAAGGTATGGTCAAGGACGCCGAGGACGCCCTCACCCACGGCGATCTCGCGGCGGCGAAGACCCAGGCACAAGGCGCACGTGCGCTGGTTCAGCAGCACAGCTTGCCGCAGGCGAAGCTGGCCGATGTGAGGGCTCGAATCGCGCAAGAGGAGCAGCGGCGTGCCGGGCTTGAGCGGCAAAGGCAGGAGCAAGAGCGGCAGGCCGAGCAGAAGCGGGCCGAGGAAGCCGCCCTTGCAGCCCGCACGGAGGCTCGCGAGCTCGAGAAGCGCCTTGCAAGCCCTGCGGAGACGCCGCGAAAGCCCATGGCGGCCCCGGTAGCCTCTGAACCCTCCGTCACGGAACAAGAACGCGAGATCGAAAAGCTGCCGCGAGAGCTGGAGAGCGTACGCGGGGAGCAAGCCGTGCCTACACCAGCACCTGGACCTGTGGGTGTTTCGCCTGAGTCGACCGGCCAGGCCAGGGCGGTCGAGATCCTGGCAGCGACCCCGACGCAAGCGCTGGCGAGGCCCGGGGACACGATCGAGTTTTATACCCGCTTCCACCTCGCCCCCCCGCCCGGGCGGGGGGGCGCCTATGTGGAGGCAACCTGGGTGCTCAAACGTGATGGCCGAAGCCTCGGGCAACCAGGCGCCACGTCGGTCTTCGCGAAGGCCGGGGACGGCAGCCTGTCGACCGCGCTTACCCTCCCTGCGGGCATGGCGCCGGGGCGTTACACGGTGGAGCACCGGATAGAGAGCGAGAACGGAGAGGACAGCGCCCGCTCGCATTTCTCCGTCATCTCGCGATGAGGCTCTACGCCCATGGCGGGCGCCAGGGCTGCCGTTTAGGGTGGGGATGAGGGACGGGTCGTTAAGGCCGCGCGCCGATGCTGGGCGCGGCGTCGGCGGGCGCTTTTTTCCGGCCAATGCCGCTGACGACCTCGCTCATCTGCCAGCGCGTCGCCGACTTTCTCAAATCCCACCGGCCGTTCGAGTTCTTTTCCGAGAACGATCGGTTGGCGCTCGCGGCTCCGGCCGGGGGCAATTGCACGCCATTCGCTATCTTTTTCAAGTATGAGGCCGGTAAGCTTTACGTCGCCCGGTATATACTTACTGACAGTGAAGTCCTTCACGGTGGCGTGAGAACAAAATCTTTAGTAAGGCAAACCGTGACTTAATCTGAGGTTGCCGGTGTGGCACAGTCATTGCTGCCGCGGGGTATGGGTGTGCGGCGAGCTGGCCTTTCGGGCACTGTTCGTCGAGCCGAATTAATAGTTTGACGTATCCCCGACGGGGAGAGGAGGTTTTACAGATGCTAAGTTACGCCGCGTTGTTTCTAATCATTGCATTAATTGCCGCCCTCTTAGGTTTGGTGGGATCGCCGCCAGCGCCGCGGGGATCGCTCGGGTCCTATTTTGGCTCTTCCTAATCCTATTCGTCCTTAGTATCCTCATGGGATGGGGTCGGAGCTCGTGGCGGTGGTGGTAACCAACTTTTTCGAATCGGGTACATGCCGCCTGCCGGGATCCAGCGTACGGACAGAAGCGTCCTAGGCTGGATTCCGGCAAGCGTGGTCGTCGATGCTGCACGTCGCGTCGCGACCCTTCTCCTCAAGCACATGAGCGGAGAGGAACCTCTGCATGACCGAGGCCGAACCTCAATGAGTAAATGGAAAGGCCTATTTGGGTTTTGCTGACCGGTGTGCTCCTCCTCGGAGCCGCACCGAAGGTCGAAGGGATCACCTTGCCACCGGGTTTCAGCGACACCGCTGTCGCGGAGGTCGCGTCTCCCACCGCCTTGGCCTTTACACCGGAGGGTCGTTTGTTGATCGCGGTGAAGCCTGGTCGATTGTGGGTCTATCAGAACGGCGTGCTGTCGCCCACTCCGGCGTTGGATCTGACGGGGCGGATCTGCACCGACAGGGAGCGCGGGCTCCTGGGCGTCGCGGTCCATCCGGGGTTTGCGGTCACGTCTTACGTGTATCTTTACCCTAACGTTGCATAAATTCGCTGGTGGATGCGGAGTTGAAGCTTCTATTTGCAGTGTTTGCTTGCAGCGTCCGGATATTTCTGGAACCCTCCAACGGTGCATTTCAGGATTCGCGTCGGGAAGCCCATGGGAGTCGATGAAAACTTGGGGTTCCTGCATCCGAAGTGGGTGACTTATGCAACCATAAGGTTTACTATACCGCCGGGAACGCCGATTCGTGCGTCAATCGCGTGTCGCGCTTCGTCTGGTCCGAAGGCAACGTCCTTAGCGACGAATTCGTCCTGGTCGACAACATGCCTTCACCGAATGGCAATCACAACGCCGGAGACCTGCATTTCGGCAAAGACGGCTTCTTGTACATCA
>JACCXJ010000016.1 GCA_013697045.1 Gammaproteobacteria bacterium
GGAGAGCATTCGACCTCCTCGGCGTCAAGCGGTAACGTACCCAGTAGACGCCTACAGGATTTTACAATTATCCCATTCTACCAATAGGTTACGTTGCCACCCCCAAAGAAGTTCGGGCTAGGGGAGCTGCGCTGTCCGCGGTGGAGCAGCGCCTGGGCGAGGACATGGGCAGCGCGGAGTTGAACGCGGCGCTGGTCAAGAGCCTTGGCGTGGTGGCCGCCAGCCCGCCAGACGAAATGGTTGCGGTCGGCGACGCGCTCGCGCACGGCCGCGAGCTCGTCACCCGCGTCGGCAACCAGTCCAAGCTGATCCTGGACCCCGATCTCGACAGTTACTACACGATGTCGCTCATCGTGCTGCGCTACCCCGAGCTGATCGAGCTGGTGCACGGGATCGGCGCCCAGCGGCAAAAAGAGAGCCGTGGCGACGGAGGCCGCGGCAGCGACACACGCACGCAGTACCTCATTCTCGAAGGGCGGCTCGATGCCGCGGCCAAAGGTATAGAGTCGGACTTTGCCGAAGCGGTTGCCGCCGGGGGCGCGCTGGTAAAGGCAGCCCTGACGCCGGACCAGCAAAAGCTTGCGGCCGGCATCGAAGCCTTCCGGCAGGCAGCGCGCACATTCATCGACCTCGGACCGGGCACCGCGGCAATGGACGGGCTCGATAGCGCGCAGCGGGCGTTGTTGGAGCAACTGCGCCAGGCGTGGACAAGCTCTGGCGTCGAGCTCGACCGGCTGCTCGACGTGCGCATCGACGATTTGTTCTCACGCATGTGGCTGCACCTGGGCACGGCCTTGTTTCTGCTGATGGCAATCCTGACGATGGTGTATCGCGTGGCGCGGCAAATCGCAGTGCCGTTGCGCCACCTGTCCGACGTGACGGACACCGTGCGGCGCACCGGTGACCACACGCTACGCGCAAAGTGGCAGAGCGAGGACGAGCGGCCGCCTGGTGCTCGGCTTCAACGACATGCTGGCGCAGCTCGATCGCGAGCGCGAGGTGCAGAAGGAGCTCGCCGCCAACGCGCGTGCCGCCGAAGCGCAGCAGACGCTGGTCGAAGCCTTGCCGATTCCGATGGTGGTGACCGCCGTTCCGGGCCATGAGGTGCTGCACGCCAATCAGCCGGCGCAGCATTGGCTTGCGGGCCGCAAGTCCGATCCCTGGGCCGTGGGCCTGGAGCCCGGTGTGCGCTCGCGATTCTTCCAGCAATTGGCCGATCGCGATGCCGTCGATGAGTTCGAGGTGCGCTGGAAAGCGGGCAACGAGCCCGCCTGGGCAGTGCTCTCGGCAAGGCGGCTGCAGTACCAGGGACAGGACGCGGTGCTTACCGCCTTCGCGCCTATCAACCACCTGAAGCTGATGGAGCAACGGCTCGAATTGTGGGCCAAGGTGTTCGAGGCCTCGTCCGAGGGCATCATGATAGTGCACGCCGACGAGCGCATCCTGAGCGTCAACCGCGCTTTCGTGCGCGCCACCGGCTACGAGTTCCAGGACGTAGTCGGGCAGCGGCCCGAGTTCCTGGTGCCCGGCCCGGCCGCCGCGCCGTTCTTCCACAGCCTGTGGACCACGGTGCAGCAGCGCGACGCCTGGCAGGGCGAGGCGAAACTGCGGCGCACAACGGCGAGTTCTTTCCAGCATGGCTGATGATTAGCGCGGTGCGCGAGGCGCAGGGTGAGCTGTCGTACTACATCTGCACTTCGATCGACATCACCGACCGCAAGAAGAGCCAGGAACGCATCCAGTTTCTGGCACAGCACGACGTGCTCACCGAGCTGCCCAATCGATCACTGTGCATCGAGCGGCTGCGCATCGCGCTGCAGCAGGCGCAGCGCTCCAGAAAAAAAGTGGCGGTGCTGTTCATCGACCTGGACCGCTTCAAGAACATCAACGATTCGCTCGGCCACCACATCGGCGACGGGCTGCTGCGCTCGGTCGCGCGGCGCCTTACGGATACCGTGCGCACCGGCGACACGGTGAGCCGCCTTGGCGGCGACGAGTTCATCGTCGTGTTGAACGGCGTGGAAGACAGCGACGAGGTGGCGTACATCGTCCAGCGCCGGCTGATCCCGCGGGTGCGGGATCCACACGAAGTGGAGGGTGCCGAGATCCACGTCTCCTGCAGCGTGGGCATCGCAATCTACCCCGACGACGGCGCCGACATCGACGAGCTGATGCGCCACGCCGACGTGGCGATGTACCAGGCCAAGGCCGAGGGCCGCAACAGCGCGCAATTCTTCAACGCCAAAATGACGGAGCGCGCGCAGCAACGGCTGCAGATAGAATCGCGCCTGCGCCACGCCATCGAGCAGGACGAGCTGCGCCTGCACTATCAGCCCCGCGTGGATGCGCGCACTGGCGCGATGGCCGGCGCCGAGGGTCTGCTGCGATGGACCAGCGCCGAGCTCGGCGTAGTGAGTCCGGCTCAGTACATCCCGATCGCCGAGGAGACCGGGCTCATCGTACCGATCGGCAAGTGGGTGATCGAACAGGCTTGCGCGCAGATAGCGTTGTAGCGCCAGGAGGGTCTCGGCGATATCGAGGTGTCGATCAACCTGTCGGCGCTGCAGTTGCGCGATAGCGGCCTGGTCGATGCGCTGGAAGCGAGCCTGCGCCGGCACGCCATCCCGAACGGTGTGCTGGAAATAGAGATCACCGAATCGACGCTGATGGAAAGCGTGGAGGCCAATCTTCAGAAGCTGCAGGCCATCCGCCGGCTCGGCGTCGGGCTGGCCATCGATGATTTCGGCACCGGCTATTCGAGCCTGAACTATCTGAACCGCTTTCCGCTCGACAAGCTCAAGGTGGACCGCTCGTTCGTGCACGACATGCTCGACGACCCGACCGATCTCGCAATCACGCGCGCCATCATCGGGCTCGGTCACACTCTCGGCCTGAAGGTGGTTGCCGAGGGCGTGGAGACCGCGCAGGAGGTCGACATCCTGCGTGGCGCCGACTGCGACGAATTTCAGGGTTTCTTCTTCGCGCGCCCGATGCCCGCGCACGAGCTGCCAGCGTGGCTGGCGGCCAGGGATGCCGACAGGAAAGTCCTCGTCCAGCTTGCCGGGTAGGGCAGCGCATCCGCAAAGGCATGGATGTACCCGTTGGATTGAATCTCGACGCCGCAGGGCGTCAATCCGTGGTCTCGATGCTGGCGTAGATCACGAGCCCGACTCGCATCACGCTCAATAGGTGAGCATCACCTGCACGGCCTCTTGCGGGCACCGATCGAGCAAGTCGTAGGCCTCGTCCGCGCGGGACACGGGAAAACGATGGGTGATGAGGCGGGCGGGGTCGATCTCGGCGAGCATCCGCCAGGCCACCTCCCGGCGGCGAGCCTGGCTCCAGCGTCCCGCAAAGCGGGGGGCGATGGTGCTGACTTGGCTGCTGATGAGGCACATGCGACTGCGGTGAAAGGACCCGCCCAAGCGCAGGTGGGCGGGCCGGTCGCCATACCACGACCCGATCACGACTCGGCCGTCGAAGCCGGTGACGGCGATGGCCTCGTCGAGAACGGCCGGGCTGCCGGAAAGCTCGTAGGTCAGGTCGAAGGACGAGCGCAAACGCTCCAGCTCGCCGGCCGCCGCCGGGTCCACGGCTTGATGCGCACCCAGGTCGAGCGACCGCCCGCGCCGCAGGGAATGACGGTCCAAAGTCACCAGATCGGAGAGGGGGATGCGCGCCAGCAACGCCGTGGTGAGCAGCCCCACCACGCCCTGCCCGAACACCGCGACGTGCTCGCCCACGATCGGTTGGCCGTCCATCAAGAACGTGACTGCCGTTTCGACGTTGGGCAGGAAGGCCGCGGCCTCGGGCGAGAGCCCGGCGGGAACGAGGACCAGCTCGGCCGGCCTTGTCAGAAAATGGCTTTCGTGCGGATGGAAGCCCATCACCAACTCTCCCAGCCACTCTCGGCCGACGCCCGCGCCCAAGGTCGTGATCCGACCCACGGCGGCGTAGCCGTACTTGAGGGGGAAGGCGAACGCCTCGGCGAGGGCGGGGATGGTCGAGTCGAGGGGCATGTCGGCCGGCACCCGGCCGCGATAGACCAGCATCTCGGTGCCCGGGCTGATCGCGGATACGACGGTCTCGACCACCACCTCTCCGGCGGCGGGCGGAGACAGTGGCTCTTCCCGCACCGCCACCCGGTGGGGTGCGACGAAGTACAGGGACCGTCTACAGGCGGTCATCGACCTACAGGCGGTTATCGATAAACCGCGACAGGGCCCGACGGGTCTCGCGTAGTGCGTACTTCCTGGCCCACTCGGAAGCGTCGATCCGAACGTCGTCGCAGAGCGCCCTGGCCGCGAGATCGACCACCGAGCCTCGCTTGCCGGTGATGTTGCCGTAAACGTGCGGCCGCAGATCCAACTCGGCGAAGCCCCGGTAGTCGCCATTGACGACACAGGTGGTGCCGCACGCCATCGCCTCGATCAGCGCCAGGCCGAAGCTCTCCTTCGGCGAGGCCAGGACGCAAAGCCGTGCCCGGTGGCAGAGCAAGGCAATCTCCCGGGCCGAGCGCCAGTTGGAACTGGCGAGCGGCTGCCCCGGATCGATGCTCGAGACGACGCTGACGCCGTCGATGTACGGCTCCACCTCGCGGAAATAGGCCATGTCGGCGACACCTCCCGCCAGATAGAGCGGGAGTCCGTACTCCTCGAAGATCCGCTCCCGGTAGCCTTCGCAAAGCTCGAGCTGGTGCTTGTCCGGATGGATCCTCCCCACGCTAAGCACCAACTCCTCGCCGCCTCGATCGGGCCCGGCTCGATCGGGCCCCGCTCGATCGGAATAGAACACCTCATCGTCGTAGGAACCGCCGACGATGAGCAGGTGCGGGTGCGGGTCGTCGCTGCGATGGGACAGGATGCCGCGGAAGAGCCCTTGGGGCACATCGGGATGAGGATAGGTATCGGTGAGACAGAAGGAGGCTAGTGAGCGAGCGAGCTCTACCGTGAATTCGGTCTCTTTGAATCCGATGAAAAGGACGAAAGCGAAATCGTGGGCGAGGAGACCCGAGACATCCAGGTCGCCGGCCACGGGCTGATGGCCGAAATAGAGCCCCAGAGGGGCCCAGTCACCCGGACGGGTGAGGAGAAGGTAGACCCTATCGGCGGGGAACAGGTGCGTCAAATAGTCGCTCACCAGCCGGGCGCAGCCATTGGTAACGACGGGGTACGGGCTCGCGGCGGAAACCAGCAAGACCCGCCGGGTCACGACGCGGCTCTTCCGACGAACAGCATGCCGTCGCCGACCGACCGGTAGACATGGCTGTCGAAGCGCACCGATTCGGCGACGGACCGGATCGCCGGTTTTTGGAACGAACTGATCCCGGGGCCGATGATGAGCGGCGAGATGTGCAGCTGCAAGACGTCGATGTTGTTCTCGGCGAGGAAGGCCGAGGTGGTGGCGGCGCCCCCCTCGATGTACACGGAGAGGATGTCGCGGCGGTACAGCTCGCGGAGGATCGCAGTGGTGCCGATGCGCCCGTTCTCGGTCGGCAGCGCGAGGCGTTCGACCTGCGGCGACGCTGGTTCCTTGCCCTCGCCGATCAAGAGGATCCGACCGGGGCCCGCGCGCGCGAGGCAGTCGATGTCGACATCGACGCCGCCGCCGACGACGATCCGGATCGGGTCCGACCCTTCGGCATGGCGCACGGTCAGCGCCGGATGGTCCGTGCGCAAGGTGCGGGCGCCTATCAGGATGCCGTCGCAGAGGGCACGCATTCGGTGGGCATGCACCAGGTTCTCGGTGCAGCCGATCCACCGGGAGTCACCGAGGTCCGTGGCGATCCTGCCATCGAGCGACTGGGCAAAGTGACTGACGGTGAACGACCGCCGCACCCGCCGGGCGTGAACGGGCGCCATGCAGTAGGGCAGGTAGATCTCGAGCAGCGCCGCGGCGTCCGATGGCAGCGTGCTATCGGTGAGCCTCCGCAGCACGATCAGGTCGTCTAGCCGGTAGCGGCTTTCGCCTGCGCCCGCCGGCGGACCGTTCGAGGCGGACTCGCCGTCGAGGCAGAGAGAGATCCGCCAGCCGTCACCCGCCGGGGGCGTGAGCGAGTCCAGGCATACCGCTGGAGCGTCGCCGATGAGCAGCGAGCAGCGACGGATCGGCGCGCCGTGGCCGCGGACCGCTTCTGCCAGCAGCGTCAAGGCGCGCCAGCAGGCGGCTGCCGCGTGGGGCTCGACGATCTCTTGCCGCGTCGTCACTGCCCGAGGTCCTCGAGGAGGTGCCCCAGACGCAGCCGCTTGACCGTCAGGTACCCGCGGTTGTGGTCCGTCGGCGGCACCACCAGAGGCACTCTGGCGACCATGCGGATCGACGAGCGCTCGACCGCACGGACCTTCGCCGGGTTATTGGTGAGCAGTCGCAGCGCGTTGACGCCTAGATCCTCGAGGATGGCGATTGCGGCCGAGTACTCGCGCTGATCGGCCCCGAACCCGAGGTGCAAGTTTGCCTCGACGGTATCGAGCCCACCGTCCTGAAGGCTGTAGGCGCGGAGCTTGTTGAGCAGACCGATCCCCCTCCCCTCCTGCCGCAGATAAATGAGCACCCCCGATCCCTCGAGCCCGATGGCCTGCAAACTCACTTCCAGTTGGATCCCGCAGTCGCAGCGCTGAGACGAGAAGACGTCACCCGTCATGCACTCGGAATGGATGCGCACCAGGGGCGCGTCGAGACCTTCCACCGCTCCTTTCACCAGAGCCAGGTGGAGGTGCTGCGATCCGCTGTCCGTATAAGCGCGTAGCAGGAACTCGCCGAAGTCGGTCGGCAGCCGCGTATCCACGGCTCTCGTCAACATGCCGGTGTCGTCGCTCCCTCGTGCAGCCCTACCGCCATGAGCAGCCGTGGCGGATGCCCGGACGGTCTGGCCGGGCGCCAGTAGGTGGTACTCATCTGGCGGCGCCGCTCTTCAACCGAACGTTTTTAGCCACGACTGTACTCCGTTCGGGTCTCCCTCCACGAAGATCGTGTCTTTCCATACGCCTTTCATACCCTCATATTCGCCGGTGGTGATTTCTTTCTTGGTGATTTTATCTTTCACGCTGACGATCTGGAACGGATTCACATGGATGTGGAAAGGGTGCGACAAAGCCGAGGAAGAAAGGCGCCAAGACTGGGCGGTATGCAGGATCAGGGTCCGCCAGCAAACGAACACGACCATTGTCAAGAATGTTCTGATGATTCAACATTATACTACCCTGTTGTACCAAGACGGCGATAGGACCGCAATAGCGCATCCCCGCCAATCGCGTTGTTATGGGGACACCAGGCGCTTTCCTGTCTACGCGCAAGAGACAAAGTATAGGACGTTTAATGCCCTTTCGCAACGGGCCTCGTCGCGCGGGCCGGGCGCGCGCGGTCCGCGCCGGGGCGGAAAGCGCCGGTGCCCCCAGTGGGGTTTGCGGGCTCTGGGGTGAATCGGAGGTCGGCATCCGGTGCCTTGGGGCGAGTGCGCCGGTCGCGAGGTGTTGGCCGGCGGGAATACGCCCGTGCGTCTGGCCCTCGCGGATGCCGGTAACGGCTGTGCCTGGATTTCGGTCGCACGGGGATCCTCCGGCAGTCGCCAAGAGCTTTACGAGCCACTCGCGCGTGTATGAGCCATCAGGGTCCGCATGATCGGCCCCGGCCCACCGCCCACCGACGCCCGCGCACCCCTCACTGTCTCTCCAAGAAGCGCAACTGGGCACTTGAAACGGCGTCGGGCTCTCCCTAAAGGAAGGGTCGCCACCCTCCTAAGGCCCACAGGCGCCCCCTAACCGCGACCAACCAAGACATTGCTATTGCTAGCCCGCATTGAATTTATTACCCCTTATCCTTCGGGAGGGCAATCAAGGGACCTTTTATAGAATCTATCCTTCCTTCTCAAAAAAAGCTTGTATAAGTGAGCCCAACGTGCTAGCCTGCCAACTTAAAGT
>JACCXJ010000333.1 GCA_013697045.1 Gammaproteobacteria bacterium
GTTCATCCAACACCGACACAAGCGATCGGTACTTCGACTCGATCTGCTCTACCGTGGACGCAATCTGCATCCCGCTTTAAAGCACATCTCTCACACTTTATCAAGTTATTTCTGCGCGATGCCTAACACGAAGACGGATGCGCTTACGGCTACTGCGTAGATCGGGCTTCTAAATGTGTCACGGGGGATGAATGCTTCGAGCCACTGCCACAAAACAAACGTGGATTGAGATGACGAGACACTGTAGAAGCCGTTTAGCCAAGCAGCGAAAAAGCCTCCCACCACCGAAGCAGTCGCCCAATACCGTAGGTCCGGTCGAGCGAAGGCCGAATTGCGGGATAACGCGCCCAGCACTGCAGGCAAGAGCGCCAACTGACCAGCAGAAACAGCAAAGACGAGGTCGACAATGCTAAATCCAGATACACGCAGAACTAGCGCGGTAACCAGGGCGCCGATGCCGAGTCCCACGACATGAAGGGGCGCAGTACCTGAGATGTCGGCCGTCGTATCTACGTGTTGGGTATTAGCCAAATCCAAAGAGAACGTCGCAGCAGCCGAGTTCAAGAATCCATCTGCTGAGGAAAACATGGCTGCGAAAAGTCCAGGAACTAGGAAAAACCCTAATAGGAATGCAATAGAGCTGGCATGCATCTGAGCCGCGCCCATTAGAACTGAAAGCGGCTCTGCGCCTTGGGGGAGTCCTGGCGCGATATAGATCGCGAGAAGAATTAGTATTGTCCAAGTAGTAGCAAAAGCGGCAGTGGCAAGCAAACTGCCAGCGCGAAACTCCTCTATGGATCGGGCAGCAATTAGTCGCTGCCACACTTGCATATCCACAAACGGGAACGGGACATTGATGAAGAAGAGGCTACCTGCGACCGCCAGTGGCAGGAGGTGGTGATCCGAAGAACCCCACACAAGAGGCGCAGGTCGCCCATTCTGCGACCAATTGAAATAAGTGAGGTAACACAACAGGAGAATAGCGAGTAACAGTAGGGTCGTCTGAGACCAATCGGAACGAACTGCCGAGCGAAAACCGCCTACTGCTGCGTACGCAATAGTTACTCCACCGAACAGCAACACACTGAACTGTTTGGCGCTGCGCCGATGAGCGGTACTTAGTGCCAGATAAAGCAGCGCGGATAGCAGCGTGCCAGACAACGCGCCCAGAAGTAGTGATGTCATGAATTCACAGCCTATGAGGTGACGGAGGGCTTTAAATCAATTGGTTGGGGTTTTGATCTTCTCGATCAACGCGGATGTTGAGATCTCTCCATTGTCTGTAAAGACGACTATCTTGCAGCTTGCGTGGGGTAGGCTCATCTCGGGATTGCGTTTCAAGTCGAGAGTAAGGTTTGGCGTGTTGGCCAAGTTTCTAGTATTCACTGCAGTATCCATTCCTTTGACGTAGCAAATTAGCTTAATCTCCTGAATGAGTTTCCCCAAGTCCGCGTAGTCCGATGTGAGTACAGCGTCCACCATGGGCTGAAGCGCGATCTGAAGGGCTCGCAATGATTCATCTTGGATGGGACGTGCCTTCCCCTTTCGATGACGCATACTGGCATCGGATTCCACAATCACCACGAGTGCACCACTTTCGTGGGCATTCCGTAGCCTTGAGCAATAGGAGATTAGTGCAAGGTGGCCGGCGTGGACGATGTCAAATGAACCCTTCGTCAGGATCACGCTGCGACCGCTAAGCTCGCTCAGACGCTGCCGATCGAAGATCTTCGCGGCTGCAAGCCTGAATTCCACTTCGGAAGCGACTGTTAAGGCATCAATGACCATTATATAGTTAGTGTGTCAGGAGAGCGCAATGGAAAAGCAAGTGCCCCGCTCGCCACCGTGAGGCGGGTCCGTTCGACCGCAGTATCGACGCGCAGGTCGGGCGGCTGCGCCGGAAGATCGAGTCGGACGCGGAACGGGCCCGTGCTCATAAAGTCCGTGCGTGCAGCGGGGTACGTCTTCACGTTGTCCGTGGCGCGCGACCGGAAACCTTCAGTACCTACGTGGGATCGCTGCACGACTCCGTCGCTCGTCACGGCTGTGCCAGGGCCGTGGTGATGGAATACCGCAGGCACTCGAGCTTCAGCGGGTCTTCGACGGGGCGGTCATGGGCGTCGGTGATATAGAAGATGTCCTCGACCCGCTCTCCGAAGGTCGCGACCTTGGCGCTCTGGAGCCGGACGCCGCAGAAACGCATGGCCCTCGCGATCTGGGCCAGGACCCCGGGCCTGTCGGTCGCGATCACCTCCATGGCGGTGCGGGCATTGGCCGGGTCGTCGCTGAACGAGACCTCGGTCGGGATCCGGAAGTGCCTGAGCTGGCGGTCCAACCGGCGGTTGACCTTGAGCTCCACGGGGGCGGCGCCGCGCAGTCGTTCCCGGAGGACCGTCACGATCTCCCGGCTGTAGCCTTCGCTCTGGATCGCCTGGTGGGTCCCGGCTTCGAGCACGATGTAGGTATCGAGGCTGTAGCCGTCCGGGGAGCGGATGATGCGGGCATCCATGATCGTGATCCCTAGATGATCGAGGACCCAGGTGGTGGTGGCGAACACGTGGTCGTGATCCTTGCCGTAGATGAAAATCTCCGTGCCGCCACGCCGGGTCATCTCGCGGATCAGGACCAACGGCAGGTCCTCTTCCCGCGCCCTCGCGATGGCCTCCGTGTGCCAGGTGATCTCGTCGGGCCAGTGCCGCACGAAATACTCCTCGCCGAGTATCCGCCACACCGACAGGATCGCCTCCTTGCGGAGGTCCGAGCGCATGAGGGTAGCCAGGGCCTCGCCCTTGGTCTCCGCGATCCATTCCTCGCGTTCCAGGGGGTTGCGCACCCCGCGCCGGAGCGCCCGCAGGGTGCCGTCATAGAGCTCGGTCAGCAAGGCATCCTTCCAGCTGTTCCAGAGCGAGGGGTTGGTGCCGCGAATGTCGGCGATGGTGAGCAGATAGAGGTAATCGAGACGCACCCGATCCCCGACCGCGCGCGCGAATTCGTTGATGACCTCGGGGTCCGAGATGTCGCGGCGCTGGGCGGTCATGGACATGAGCAGGTGGTGCTCGACGAGCCAGGCCACGAGCCGGGCATCGAAGTGGCTGAGCCCGTGATCATTACAGAACTCGGCGGCGTAGCGACCTCCGAGCTCGGAATGATCGGCGCCCCGGCCCTTGGCGATGTCATGATAGAGCCCGGCGATATAGAGCAGCTCGGGCTTGGGGAGCTGGGCCATGATGCGCCGGCACATTTCGGTGGCCTCGGCGGACTCCGGGTCGGAAAAGCGCCGCAGGTTCTGCACCACGAAAAGCGTATGGACATCGACGGTGTAGACATGGAACAGATCGAACTGCATGAGCCCGGCAACGGCCCCGAATACCGGCAGGTAGGCGCCCAGCACCCCGTAGCGGTGCATGCGTGCGAGCTCATGGCCGATGCCACGCGGCTGGCGGATGATCTCCATGAACAACGCGCGCGACTTGAGGTTCTTGCGGAACTTGTCGTCGATGAGATGACGGTGGTCGCGGATCAAGCGGATGGTGCTGGCGCGTACGCCTTCGATCTCGCGGTGTTGCTGGAGGAGCAGGAACACCTCGAGCAGGGCACAGGGGTAGCGCTCGAAGACCTGATCGTGACGGGCGTCGAGGTAGCCGTTGCGGACCTGGAAGCGCTTGTTGAGCGGCTCGATCCGGGCCTCCCGCTGAGATTCCAGGATCGCCTCCCGAAACAACTGCAGGAGCATCTCGTTCAGTTGCCGGAGCTCCATCGCCATGCGGTAGTAGTGCTTCATGAAACGCTCGACGCCGAGCTGCACGCCCTCCTGGTCGCCATACCCGAAGCGCGCCGCGACATGGCGCTGGTAGTCGAACAGCAGCCGGTCCTCGCGGCGGCCCGCGAGCAGGTGCAGGGCAAAACGTACGCGCCACAGGAAGGACTGGACGGCGCTCAGGACCCTCTGCTCATCCTCGCTCAGGAAGCCGTGGTCGAGGAGCCCCCGCAGAGACTCGGCCCCGAACTGGCGCTTCGCCACCCACGCGATGGTATGGATATCCCGCAGCCCGCCCGGTCCTAGCTTGATGTTGGGCTCGAGGTTGTGGGCGGTACCGTGGAATCTGGCGTGTCGCGCCGTCTGCTCGGCGAGCTTGGCCTCGAAGAAGGCGGCCGGTGGCCAGATGCGGTCGGGCGCGGTGGCCTCCCGCATGCCCCGGTACAGTGCCGGCGAGCCTGATAGGAGGCGCGCCTCCATGAGGTTGGTCATGACCGTGATGTCGGACCCGGCCTCGGTCCCGCAGTCTTCGACCGTACGCACGCTGTGGCCGATGTCCAGGCCGATGTCCCACAGGAAACGCACGTAGCCGGCGATGCGCTGGTGCTCTTCGTCAAGGGTCTCTGTGCCCGTCAGGATCGCGACGTCGACATCGGAGCCGGGGTGAAGCTCGCCGCGCCCGTAGCCGCCCACCGCCAGCAAGGCGAAACGCCCTGGATCGAGTCCCGCCTCGCGCCACGCAGACACGAGGATCTGATCGATCAGCCAGGCGCGCTGGGCACAGAGCCCGTCGATCCCGGCCCCCATGTCGAACGCTTGCTTCAAGTGCTCGCGCCCGAGCGCGAGTGCCTCACGGTAGGCCGCGACCGGGGGGGCTCCCCTCCGGATCTCGCCCTCCAAACGCCTCGCGTCGAAGAGCGCCGGGTCTGGCGCGGCCAAGTGCATCAATTCCAAAGTCGCTGCCATGGCTCAGATATGCTCCCCGGGTTGCAGGGTCAAGACCTCGCAACCCGTGTCGGTGACGAGCAACGTATGTTCCCATTGGGCGGAGAGACTGCGATCCTTGGTAACCACCGTCCACTGGTCCGGGAGCAGCTTCACGTGGCGCTTGCCGGCGTTGATCATCGGTTCTATGGTGAAGGCCATGCCGGGCACCAGCTCCAATCCAGTCCCCGGTTTGCCGTAGTGCAGGACCTGCGGCTCTTCGTGGAATTCGCGCCCGATGCCGTGGCCGCAATACTCGCGTACCACGGAGAAACCGTTGGTCTCGGCGTGGCGCTGCACGGTATGCCCGATGTCCCCGAGCCGGACACCCGGCCGCACCGCCTGGATGCCCCGCACCAGGCATTCGCGGCACACCTCGACCAGGCGGCGGGCGCGCAGGGGCGGCGTGCCGACGAAGAACATGCGGCTGGTATCGCCGTGGTAGCCGTCCTTGATGACGGTCACATCGATGTTGACGATGTCCCCGGGTTTCAGGGTCTTGTCCCCCGGTATGCCGTGGCAGACCACGTGGTTGACCGAGGTGCAGATCGATTTCGGGAATCCCCGGTAGTGGAGCGGTGCCGGGATGGCGGCCTGGGTGTCCACGATATAGTCGTGGCAGATGCGGTCGATTTCGGCGGTCGTGGTCCCGGCCACGACATAGGGCTCCACCATGCGCAGGACCTCGGCGGCCAGCCTCCCCGCGGTGCGCATCTTGTCGATCTCTTCGCCGGTCTTGATGGAATAGGCCATGGGAACCCATCAACATTGATCGGCCGGGATTGGCCGGGCCCGGATGGCGGTCTTCGGACTCCGGGTACTCGATGGTGGGCGGTGACCCTGCTCCGATGCCGAATTGTTGGCGGCAGGGAGGTATGGTATAAAGCGCGGGCTTTCGTAGCAAACCACTCACACACGTTTACGTGCATCCGGGTGCGGTCCTTACTGAGACCGGGGCCGAGACCGGTGCCCCCTGGGTCGATCCAGGGTCGATGCACCCCAGGATCTATGCACCGAGTGGAGGTCCCAACCCCAGTCTTTCGGAGTCGTTCATGTCAGACGTCAGCATGCGCCAGATGCTGGAGGCGGGTGTCCATTTCGGCCACCAGACCCGCTACTGGCACCCCCAGATGGCCCCGTACATCTTCGGGGAACGCAACAAGATCCACATCATCAATCTCGAGAAGACCCTGCCCCTCTTCAACGAGGCAATGGCCTTTCTGCGCAAGATGGCGGCGCGCAAGGGGGTCATCCTCCTGGTCGGCACCAAGCGCGCCGCCCAGGAGGTCGTCAAGGCCGAAGGCGCCCGTTGCGGTATGCCTTACGTCAACCGGCGCTGGATGGGGGGGACCCTCACCAATTTCCGCACGGTACGGCGCTCCGCGCAACGCCTGCGCGAGCTCGAGTCGATCTGCGGCGAAGAGAATGCCGGCAAGCTCACCAAAAAAGAGCTCTTGAGATACCGGCGCGAGCTCGACAAGCTGGAACGTGGCCTCGGTGGCATCAAGGACATGGAGGCGCAGCCCGACGCGATGTTCGTCGTCGATGTGATGCACGAAAAGAACGCCGTGGCGGAGGCGCGCAAGCTCGGTATCCGGGTCGTGGCGGTGGTCGATACCAACAGTTGCCCGGAGGGCATCGATTACATCATCCCGGGCAATGACGACGCCACCCGCTCGATCGAGCTTTATCTCAGGAGCGCGGCCGACGCGATCCTGGACGGGCGCGAGTCCATCCCCGAGCCGATGGAGGGGGGCGGCGACGAATTCGTCGAGCTCAACGAATCCGGCGAGCCCATCGTGGGTCCCGACGTGGAGGACGGGCGTGCCGCGGTCCGGAAGAAGCCCCCGGTGCGCAGGCGCGTGATCGATAACAAGAGGCGCGTGGCGCAGGGGCCCGCGAGTGATGCCGCCGCGGAAGCGCCCGCGGCCGATGTCGCCGGCGGCGAGGCCGCCTGGGGGGCAGAGACCCTGCCAGAGGCCGGTGAACCGGCGCTGCCCGCCGACGCTTGAGCCGGAGCGACAGGGCGATGGAGATCAGCGCGACGACGGTCAAGACCCTCCGGGAGCGCACTGGGGCGGGGATGATGGAGTGCAAGAAGGCACTCATCACGACGGCCGGAGACATCGAAAAGGCTATCGATCTAATGCGCACCTCCGGGATCGCGAAGGCCGCCATCAAGGCCAACCGCATCGCCGCGGAGGGCGTGATCGCGCTGAGCCACGATCATCAAAGAGGGGCACCGGGCCTCGCAGCCATGGTCGAGGTCAATTGCGAGACCGACTTCGTATCCCGCGGCGATGACTTCCAGGCCTTCGCGGAGGCCGTGGCCGCCTGTGTCCTCCGGCACCGGCCGATCGATCTCGCGGCCCTCCTGGCGTTGCCGCTCGGCGAGGGCGGTGACAGCGTCGAGGCGGCCCGCGGCGGGCTCATCGCCAAGATCGGCGAGAACATCACCGTGCGGCGTTTCGCCGTCATGAGTGCGCGGGAGGACGGCCGGGTGGGCGTCTACCGCCACGGCACCCGCATCGGCGTGTTGGTGGCGCTCGAGGGTGGCGATGTCGCGACGGATCTGGCCAAGGATATCGCCATGCACATCGCTTGGAGCCGGCCGGTGTGTATCAGTGAAGCGGATATGCCGCCGGCCCTCATGGAACGCGAGCGCGAGATCTTCAAGGCCCAGGCCGCCGAGACCGGGAAGCCCCCACAGATCGTCGAAAGGATCGTGGCTGGAAAGGTCAAGGATTTCCTCAAGGAGGCCACCCTCCTCGGCCAGCCGTTCGTGAAGGCCGCAGATAAGACACCGGTGGCCAAGCTCCTGGCCGATGCCAAGGCAAGGGTGACGGGATTCGAGCGCTTCGAGGTCGGCGAGGGTATCCCCAAAAAGGCCGATACCTTCGCAGCCGAGGTCATGGCACAAGCCCGGGGCGAATAGCTTGGGCGCACCGGACACGCAGCGGATGCCGGCCTATCGGCGGGTGCTGATCAAGATGAGCGGCGAGGCGCTCATGGGGGCGAGCGATTACGGCATAGACCCCGACGTCATTCAGCGTCTGGCGGAGGAGGTCAAGGAGCTGGTGATCTGCGGCATCCAGGTAGGCATCGTGATCGGCGGCGGCAACCTGCTGCGCGGACAGGGGCTCGCGGCCAAGGGCATGGACCGCGTTACGGCCGACCAGATGGGCATGCTCGGGACCTTGATCAACGCCCTGGCGCTGCAGGACGCGCTCGAGCGGATCGGCCTCTACGCACGGGTGATGTCCGCCATCCGCGTTCACCAGATCTGCGAGGAGTACATCCGGCGCCGCGCCGTCCGACACCTCGAGAAGGGGCGCGTGGTGGTGTTCGCGGCGGGCACCGGCAACCCGTTCTTCACCACCGATTCGGCCGCGAGCTTGAGGGCCATCGAGATCGACGCCGATCTCATGATCAAGGCCACCAAGGTGGATGGGGTCTATTCCGCGGACCCGCGGCAGGATCGCGACGCGCGCCGTTACGAGCATCTGGACTACGACCAGGTCCTCATGGAGCGGCTCGGTGTGATGGACGCCACGGCCGTGGTGCTGTGCCGTGACAACGCCGTGCCCTTGAGGGTCCTGGACATGACCAAGCCAGGGGCGATGATGCGCGCGGTCATGGGCGAGCCCGAGGGCACGCTGGTCACGAGCACGGCCACTCGCGGAAGGCCCTATAACGGATGACACCCATCGACGACATCCTCCGCGATGCGGGGACCCGCATGGACAAGGCCATCGAGGCCTTGCAGCACGAGTTGGCCAAGGTCCGCACGGGACGCGCCCACACGAGCCTCCTCGACCATATCAAGGTCGAGTATTACGGCTCGGAGGTGCCGATCAGCCAGGCGGCGACCATCTCGGTGGTCGATGCCAGGACGCTCTCGGTATCGGCGTGGGACAAGGGGATGACCAAGGCCCTGGAGAAGGCCATCCGCCAGTCCGACCTCGGGCTCAACCCGGCGGTCGCGGGGGACGTGATCCGTATCCCGCTCCCGCCCCTGACCGAAGAGCGCCGTCGCGACCTCATCCGCGTGGTCCGCCACGAGGTCGAGCAGGCGCGCGTTGCGATCCGCAACATCCGGCGCGATGCCAACCATCAGCTCAAGGAATTGGTCAAGGATAAGGACGTCTCCGAGGATGACGAGCGGCGCGCCGAGGAAAAGACCCAGCGCATGACCGACGAACACATCGCTCGGGTCGAGGTGGCCCTCGCCACCAAAGAGAAGGAGCTCCTGGAGATCTAGCGCGTGCCGATCTCAATCATAATAATTTGCTCCACGGATCTGCCCGAACTGGGTACTGCCCTTGGGGAGACCCCCCTGGCGAGATCCGGTGCGTGATCCCGCTCGTGATCCCACGTGCGTGATCAAGACGTCGCGAGCGCGAGCGCGCCGCACCACCGTTCCGGGCCCCCGCGCCACATCGCCATCATCATGGACGGCAACGGCCGCTGGGCCGAAAGGCGCCGACTGCCCCGGATCGCCGGCCATCGAGCGGGGGTCGAGGCGGCGCGGGGGGTGGTGCTCGCGTGCGCCGAGCGCGGCGTCGAGGTGCTCACCCTCTTCGCCTTCAGCAGCGAGAACTGGCGGCGCCCGCAACGTGAGGTCGGCCTGCTCATGGAGCTGTTCATGACGAGCCTGCAGGAAGAAGCGAGCCGCCTCGACGAGCACGATGTACGGGTGCGGTTCATCGGCGATCAAACGCTTTTTCCCCAAAGGCTCCGCGAAGCCATCGCGGAGGCCGAACGCGTCACCCGCCGGAACGGCGGGCTCTTGCTGATCATCGCAGCGAATTATGGTGGCCGCTGGGACCTCACCCAGGCGGCACGCGCCCTGGCCCAGAGGGCCGCGGGCGGCGATCTGGAGCCCGAGGCGATCGATGAGACGTTACTGGCCAGAGAGCTGTGCCTCTACGGGCTCCCCGAGCCCGACCTCTTCGTGCGCACCGGCGGGGAGCAACGCATCAGCAATTTTCTACTGTGGCAGCTGGCCTACACCGAGCTGTACTTCGCCGAGTGCATGTGGCCGGATTTCAGCCCCGCCGAGCTCGAGGACGCACTGCACGCCTTTGCCACGCGCCAGCGCCGCTTCGGGCGCACGGGCGACCAGCTCGAGCCCGCAGAGCATGCTTAAGCATCGCCTCATCACGGCCGGCTGCCTGATCCCGCCGCTGCTCGCGGGCCTCCTGCTGCTGCCGACCCCGGCCATCGCGGTGGTGTTCGCCGTGTTTGCGGGGATCGGCGCCTGGGAATGGGCCAGTCTCGCGGGATGGTCGGAACCGTCTTCGCGGGTCCTATATTGCCTGGTGATCGGGGCCTGCCTGTGGCTCACCTACACCCTCCTCCGCCTGCCCTGGGACGGCGCCGGGCTCTTCGGTGTTTCGGCCTTGCTGCTGTCGTGGTGGGGTCTCTGCGGATACTGGTTGTTCGATTACCAGCGCCAGGGCCTCGGCATCCCGCGCTCGCGGCCCCTCCTGACGATGGCCGGGCTCCTGGTCGTGGTGCCGGCCTGGGCGGCGATCGTGCGCCTGCACGGGGCCATCGATGCACGGGGCTATCTCGTCGTGTTGCTGCTCTTGATCGTATGGTCCGCGGATACCGGGGCGTTCTTCGTGGGTCGGCGCTATGGCCGCCACCGGCTGGCGGATCGGGTGAGCCCCGGCAAGACCTGGGAGGGCCTCGTCGGTGGGCTCCTGGCGGGTGCTTCGGTGGCCCTCCTGTGCTCGGCGCCCCTGGCACTCCGGCCCCGCGAGCGGCTCGTGTTCGTGTTCGTGTGCGTGGTCACAGTGCTGTTCTCGGTCCTGGGCGATCTCTTCGAGAGCCTCGTCAAACGCCAGGCGGGGGTCAAGGACAGCGGCCGCCTGTTGCCCGGCCATGGCGGGCTACTGGACCGCATCGACAGCCTCACCGCAGCGGCACCGGTGTTCGCGCTCGGGATGGTGGTGGTCGGGGTGCCGTTGTGATCGGGCTCGCCCTGCTCGGGTCGACCGGCTCCATCGGTGTAAATACCCTGGATGTCGCGGCCCGCCACCCGGACCGCTTCGAGGTCGTGGCGCTGACGGCGAACCGGGACGTGGACGGGCTCAAGACCCAATGTGAGCGCTGGCGACCGCGCTACGCCGTGATGGCGGATGAAGACTGTGCGGCCGCGCTGGATACCGCGCTACGCCCCATCTGCCCCGAGGTCACGGTGCTCGGCGGCGCTTCCGGCCTCGAAGAGGTCGCCCGTGCCCCGGAGACCGATTATGTGATGGCCGCCATCGTCGGCGCCGCGGGGCTCCTGCCGACCTTGGCCGCCGCGCGCGCCGGCAAACGGGTGTTGCTGGCCAACAAAGAGGCGCTGGTCATGGCCGGCACACTGTTCATGGAGGCCGTGCGCGCCAATGGCGCCGAGCTTCTGCCCATCGATAGCGAGCACAACGCGATCTTTCAATGTCTGCCCACCCAATGTCTGCCCATCAGTTCTCGGGGAGGCCTCGACCACCTAGGCGTGCGGCGCATCTTGTTGACCGCGTCGGGCGGACCGTTTCGCACCCGGCCGCTGTCCGCGCTCCGTCACGTGAGCCCCGACGAGGCCTGTGCCCACCCCAACTGGGTCATGGGACGCAAGATCTCCGTGGACTCCGCGACGCTCATGAACAAGGGCCTGGAGATCGTCGAGGCGTGCTGGCTGTTCGACACCGGGCCGGACCGGGTCGTGGTGGTGCTGCACCCCCAGAGCATCGTTCATTCGCTGGTCGAATACACGGATGGATCGGTGCTCGCCGAGCTCGGCAATCCCGATATGCGCACCCCCATCGCCCACGCCCTGGCCTGGCCGGAGCGCATCGCCTCGGGCGTCGCGCCCCTCGATCTCTTCACAGTCGCCAGGCTCGACTTCGAGCCCCCCGATGTCACGCGCTTTCCCTGCTTGCGGCTGGCGCGCGAGGCGCTCGCGGCCGGCGGGACCGCCACCGCGGTCCTGAACGCGAGCAACGAAGTGGCCGTCGCCGCCTTCCTGGACCGGCAGTTGAGCTTCCTCGACATCCCGGCGGTGGTCGAAGACACGCTGGCGCGGGTGCCGAACCACGCGGGGTCCTCCCTGGAGGCGGTCCTGACGGCCGATGCCGCCGCGCGCATCGCGGCCACTTCGGCGGTCAGAGCGCGTCCGCTGTGATCGGATTCTTCTACTCCCTCTTGGCGTTCATCGTGGCCATCGGCCTCCTGGTCGTGGTGCACGAGCTCGGGCACTTCTGGGTGGCGCGCCTGTCGGGGGTAAAAATCCTGCGGTTCTCGGTCGGATTCGGCAGGCCGCTGTGGCGCCGGCGTCTGGGCCGCGACGAGACCGAGTTCGTGGTGGCGGCGGTGCCGCTCGGGGGCTATGTCAAGATGCTCGACGAGCGCGAGGGCCCGGTCCCGGACGCCGATGCCCACCGCGAGTTCAACCGCCAGCCGCTGGCGGTGCGGGCCGCGATCGTGTCCGCCGGTCCGCTCTTCAATGTGCTGTTCGCCGTTCTGGCCTACTGGGCCATATTCGTGATCGGCGTCACGGGGCTCCGGCCCCTGATCGGCGAGGTCACGGCGGGCTCCATCGCCGAGCGCGCCGGGCTCCAGGGCGGTGACGAGATCGTGGCGGTCGAGTCGCGGCCCACCCCGACCTGGGAGGCGGTGGTCTACGCCGGGATCCCCGAGGTCATCGACGGCGGGGCCCTGACCGTCACCGCGCGCGACGCACGCGGTGCGGAGCGGCAGCTCGTCCTCGATCTCGGCTCGCTCGGCGTCGACGATCTGAACCGAGGCAACCTCCTCGAACGGCTCGGCATCCGGCAATACCGCCCGACCCTCCCACCCATCATCGGCGACCTGGTCGCGGGCGAAGCGGCCGAGAAGAGCGGGCTCAAGGCCGGCGATGAGGTGCTGAAGGCCGACGGCGTCGCGATCGAGTCCTGGGACCGCTGGGTCGAGTATGTGCAGGCGCGGCCGGGTCGGCCCATCCAGGTCGAGGTACTGCGGCGCGGAGAGCGGCTCGGCATCACCCTCACCCCGGAACCCCAGAAGGCCGGCGAGCGAGTCATCGGCCGCATCGGTGCGGGCCCGCGGCCTCCTGCGGATGCCGACCGGACGCTGTTCGCCGTGGAGCGCTACGGGCCCTGGGAGGGAATGGTGCGGGGCGTAGAAAAGACCTGGGAGGTGTCGGCCTTCACCCTCAAGGTGTTCGGGAAGATGCTGGCCGGACAGGCCTCGGTCCAGAACCTCAGCGGCCCCCTCAGCATCGCCCAGTTCGCCGGCCAGTCGGCGAGCCTCGGGGTGGTGCCGTTTCTGCAATTTCTCGGCATCGTGAGCGTGAGCCTCGCGGTGCTGAACCTCCTGCCGATCCCGCTACTGGATGGCGGGCACTTGTTGTATTACCTTATAGAGCTCGTTAGTCGCCGACCGGTCTCGGTCGCCATGCAGCAGGTGGCGCAGCAGGTGGGGATGGTGATCCTGGCCGGCCTCATGATCATCGCGATCTATAACGACATCGTGCGCATGCTCGGCTAGGACTGGTTCACGAGCAGGAGGGCGCGCGAGTGTCTCCATTAAAAACGATCTGGATAGCACAGCGTGTCTCTGGGGAAGACGAAAAGGGGAGGTGCGGCGGCGCTCGGCCTCCTATTCGGCCTTTGGGCGTATCCCGTATTCGGGGAGCTGGATCCCCGGGGGGAGCGCTTCGTCATCGAGGACATCCGCGTGCAGGGCCTAAGGCGACTGTCGCCCGGCACCGTGTTCAACGCCCTGCCGGTCAAGATCGGCGATGAGTTCGACGAAGGCCGCTCGGGCGACGCCATCCGGGCGCTTTTCAAGACCGGGCTTTTCCGGGATGTCCGCATCGAGCGCGACGGCGACGTCTTGATCGTCATCGTCTCCGAGCGCGAGACCCTTTCGCAGATCTCGATCACCGGCAACAGCGACATCAAGACCGAAGACCTGCTCACGGCCTTGAAACCGATCGGGTTCGCGGAAGGCGAGGTGTTCGATCGTTCGGTCCTCGATCGCGTGGAGCAGGAGCTTCGGCGCCAGTACTTTTCTCAGGGCAAGTACGGCGTCGAGATCAAATCCCTGGTCGAGTCGCTGGGCGGCAATCGCGTGGCGGTGGGCATCACCATCAAGGAGGGCCGCGCGGCCAAGATCAAGTCCATCAACGTGGTCGGGAACAAGGCCTACGCCGACGACGATCTGGTCAAGCAGTTCGAGCTGACGACCCCCACGCTGATCTCGTTCTTCACCAAGTCCGACCAGTATTCCAAACAGAAGCTCGCGGGGGACCTCGAGAACCTGCGCTCGTATTACCTCGACCGGGGTTACATCAATTTCAGCATCGATTCGACCCAGGTCGCCATCACCCCAGACAAGAGCGAGGTCTATATCACCATCAACGTGACCGAGGGCGACCGCTATCGCCTCGCGAGCGTCAAGCTGGCCGGCGATCTGATCATCCCGGCCGACGATCTGTTTCCACTCGTCGCCACCAAGCGCGGCGACATCTTCTCGCGCAAGGCGGTGACCCAGACCAGCACCAATCTCAGCGACCGCCTGGGGGACGAAGGCTATGCCTTCGCCAACGTCAACCCCGTCCCCGAGATCGACAATGCGGGCAAGACCGTGGCCCTGACGTATTTCATCGACCCCGGCAAGCGCGCCTATGTCCGCCGCATCAACTTCGCCGGCAACACCAAGACCCGCGACGAGGTGCTGAGACGCGAGATGCGCCAGTTGGAGGGCGGGTGGTTCTCGACCAGCAAGGTCAATCGTTCCAAGGCGAGGTTGCAAAAGCTCGGCTACTTCGAGGAGGTCAATGTCGAGACCCCCGCGGTCCCCGACACGCCGGATCAGGTGGACACCAACTTCGCCGTGACCGAGCGGCCCTCCGGGAATCTATTGTTCGGGCTCGGTTTTTCTCAGACCCAGGGGCTCATCCTCAACGCCAGCGTGGTCCAGGACAACTTTCTCGGCAGCGGCAACCGGGTCAACTTCGCTTTCAACAACAGCGAGGTCAACCGGGTGTTCGCCCTCGGCTATACGAACCCTTACTTCACGGTCGACGGCATCAGTCAGGGCTTCGACCTCTCGTATCGCGAGACCGACGCCGCCCGTGGCAATATTTCCAGGTACGACTCCAAGGTCGCGAGCGCCGGGTTGCAGTTCGGGATCCCCGTATCGGAATTCAATTTCCTGAACCTCGGAATGTCCTACGAGAGGACCAAGATCGACGCAGACTGCACGACAACGGGCAGAACGGCGCAGCAGATCTGCGATTTCATTGACCCCATAGACGGAAACGGAGACACTTTCGATGAGATACGCCTGACCGGGAGCTTCGCCTACGACACCCGCAACAAGGCCCTCCTGCCCGATCGGGGCGCCTTTCAACGCTTCCGAACCCAGGTCTCCGTGCCCGGCCCCGAGCTACAGTATTATAAGGTCGATTACGACACCCGCTGGTTCTATCCCCTGACGGAGGACTATGTGCTCGCCTTGCAAGGCCAAGTGGGTTACGGGGACGGGTACGGCGACACGGACACGCTGCCGTTCTTCGAGAACTTCTATGCCGGCGGACCGCGCACGGTGCGCGGTTACAAAGAGAACACCTTGGGCCCCAAGGACAACACGGCGCAACGCCGGGCGCTCGGGGGGAACTTCCTCCTGGTCGGCAACGCCGATGTCATCCTCCCCGTCCCGTTCCTCCAGGACCTCAAGTCCGTGCGCGTGACCGCCTTCGTGGATGCCGGCAACGTCTATGGCCCGGACGAAAGCATCGACCTCGGGAAGCTCCGCTACTCCGCCGGGATCTCGGGCCTTTGGGTATCGCCCTTCGGGGTGCTCACCGTGAGCGTCGCCCAACCCTTCAATAAACAGAAGGGGGACGACCCCCAGCCTTTCCAATTCACCTTCGGTACAAACTTCTAACAGGAGCCTGATCTTGAATAACTCACGGGATCTTTGGTGCGTGGTTTTCTGTCTGACCTGTGTCGGCATCGCATTTCCGACCCTTGCCCGGCCCGCCGACTTCCGCCTCGGGGTGGTCAATCCCATCAAGGTGCTGGAGGCCGCACCGCAGGCCGACGACGCGCGCAAGCGCCTGGAGCGCGAGTTTCAGCCGCGCGACAAGACCATCGTCGCCAGGCAGAAGAAGGTCAAGGGCCTGGAGGACAAACTGGCCAAGGACGGGCCCGGCATGGGCGAGACCGAGCGCCGCACGCTGGAGCGTAACATCATCAACGAGAAACGCGAGCTCAAGCGCGATCAGGACGAGTTCCGCGAGGACTTCACCGTGCGGCGCAACGAAGAGTTCGGCAAGATCCAGCGCCAGGTGGTCGAGACCATCCAGGCCTTCGCCAAGGAGGAGGGTTTCGACATCATCGTGGGTGAAGGCGTGGTCTATGCCAACGACAAGGTCGATGTCACGGCCAAGGTCGTCGAACGGCTGAAGCGCGGCGGCAAGCCGAAGTAATCCCTGCCCCGGACTTGTTTTAGTAGTCAGTCATGTTGAATCGAAGTGATTCGTCACCCCGGCAGAGCCTGCCCCGTACTTGATACGGGGGATTGCCGGGGTCCAGGATGCAGGACAGCACCTACGTCCATGTGCTCTGGATTCCGGCAATCCATGCCGGAATGACGTGCTTGTTTGAATAATCTTTGACTGACTACTAGTCTATCGGGTCCCTCGCACGCACATGCCCACCCGCCTCGGAGCGCTGGCCGAGCACCTCGGGGCCGAGCTACACGGGGATGCCGATGTGCTCGTTCATCGCGTCGCGACCCTGGACAGCGCTGGGGGCGGCGATGTCTCGTTCCTCTTCAACCGCCGTTATCGGAGGTTCCTGCAGGTGACCGGCGCCTCGGCGGTGATCCTGGGACGTGCCGATCTGGCGGCCTGTCCCGCAGCCGCGCTCGTGACCGAGAACCCTTATCTCGGCTATGCACGGGCCGCCGCCCTGCTCTATCCTGGCCCTTGTGTGGTGCCGGGGGTGCATGCCACGGCCGAGGTGGGCAATGGGGCCGAGGTCGACGACAGCGCCGCCATCGGCGCCTATACGGTCGTGGGAGCGGGCGCGATCATCGGGGCATGTGCCGACCTCGGGCCCGGGTGTGTCATCGGGCCGGGGGTACGCATCGGGGCGTATACGCGTTTGGTCGCGCGGGTGACGGTGCTGGCCGAGGCCACCCTGGGCCGCCGCTGCCTCGTCCACCCCGGCACCGTGATCGGCGCGGACGGCTTCGGTCTGGCACGGGAACGCGGGGTGTGGATCAAGATCCCGCAGATCGGCAGCGTGCATATCGGGGACGATGTCGAGATCGGCGCCAACACCACCATCGACCGGGGCGCCTTGAAAGACACGGTGATCGAGGACGGGGTCAAGCTCGATAACCAGATCCAGATAGGCCATAATGTACGCATCGGCGCGCACACCGCCGTCGCAGGCTGTGTCGGGATCTCCGGTAGCACGCGCATCGGCAAGCGTTGCACGATCGGCGGCGGCGCGGGGTTCGCGGGGCATATCGAGATCTGTGACGACGTCGTGATCGGCGGAGCGACCTCGGTGACCAAGTCGATCCGGAAACCCGGGACCTATTCGTCGGTATGGCCCGCCAGAGAGGCCCTGGAATGGCGGCGTAGCGTCGGGCGCTTCAACCGTCTCGGCCGCCGCAATACCGGTGATCCCCCGGCGGGTGAGCCGGTCTCTCCCGCCGGCGACGAAGATTGACGGGGGACGCCGTCCCCGCGTCGCTGATGGGCACATTCAAATCTCTTCGAACATCCCGCGACGATGTTGCTTGATATCCAGCAGATCCTCCAGCGCCTCCCCCACCGCTATCCGTTTTTGCTAGTGGATAAGGTGATCGAGTGCCGGACCGGTCAGTCCATCCTGGCGGTGAAAAACGTCTCTTACAATGAACCCTTCTTCCCCGGGCATTTTCCCGGCCGGCCGGTGATGCCCGGGGTCATGATCCTGGAGGCCATGGCCCAAACCACGGCCTTGCTGGCGTTCGGCTCCGAACCCGGGGGATCCCGGCCCGATACCCTCTATTATCTCGTGGGGGTGGATAAGGCCCGGTTCAAGAAGCCCGTGGTACCGGGTGATCAGTTGCTGATGGAGGCGCGGCTGACGCGCGAGATCCGAGGGATCTGTCGCTTCGAAGCAGAGGCCAGGGTCGATGGCAAGTTGGTCGCCAGCGCGGAGATCATGGCCATGCAGGCGTCCAGCCCGCCTTGATCGACGCCTGGCGTTGATCGACCCCCTGGCATTGATCAACCCGTTGCACGACCCACTATCGTTGATCGAGCCGCAAGCGGACATCGATCCCCGCGCGGCCGCCGACGCCCGTGCGGTGATCGACCCCCGCGCGGTGATCGATCCAGACGCCAAGATCGCCGCCCGTGTCCATGTCGGGCCTTACTCCGTCATCGGCCCGGACGTCGAGATCGGGGAGGGCAGCTGGATCGGCCCGCACGTGGTCCTGAACGGCCCGACGCGCATCGGGTGCGACAACCGGATCCATCAGTTCTGCTCCCTCGGCGACGACCCGCAGGACAAGAAATACCGCGGGGAGCGCGCCGAGACCCGCCTCCAGATCGGGGATCGGAACACCATCCGTGAATATTGCACCATGAACCGGGGCACGGTGCAGGGCGGGGGAGTGACCCGCATCGGCGACGACAACTGGATCATGGCCTATGTCCACATCGCGCACGATTGCATCATCGGGAACCGTACGGTATTCGCGAACGGCGCCTCGCTCGCCGGTCATGTGGTGGTCGAGGACCACGCGATCCTGGGCGGCTTCACCCTGGTCCATCAGTTCTGCCGGATAGGCGCCTACAGCTTCTCGGCGTTCTCCTCGACCATCGCCAAGGACCTCCCGCCCTATATGATGGTGTCCCGCGAGTCGGCCAAGGCCCATGGCCTCAATCGGGAGGGTTTGAAACGCCACGGCTGCAACCCCAAGACCGTCAATCTTCTGCGGCGCGCCTACCGCATCCTGTACCGGGAAAACCTGAGCGTGGCCGAGTCGCTCGCACGCCTCAGCGAGATGGTCGAGGAATGCCCCGAGGTGCAAAGGCTGGTCGATTTCGTGGCCCAGTCGACGCGTGGCATCATCCGCTGAGAGCCCCCCGTCAGTAGCAGGTGAAAAGGCTCAAGGCCGCGGTGATCGGCGCGGGCTATCTCGGTCGTTTTCACGCCGAGAAGTACGCGGCGCTGCCCGAAGTCGAGCTCGTGGCGGTGGTGGATGTCGATGAAGGGCGCGCCGAGGCGCTGGCCTCGATGCACGGGGCGCGTGGCGCCACAGACGTCCGCGAGTTGCTCGGCGAGGTCCAGATCGCCTCGGTCGTGGTGCCAATCGGTGCCCATTTCCCCATCGCCTGCGCGCTCCTCGGATCCGGGGTGCATGTCCTGGTCGAGAAACCGATGGCCGCCAGTCTGGCGGAGGCCGACCATATGATCGAGCTGGCCAGGCGCGCGGGCCTGGTGTTGCAGATCGGACACCTGGAGCGTTTCAACCCCGCCCTGCTCGCACTCGGCGGGATCCTGAACCAACCGCTCTTCATCGAGTCCCATCGCATCGCCGCCTTCGGGCCGCGCGGCCTCGAGGTGAGCGTGGTCCTGGACCTCATGATCCACGACATCGATATCATCTTGAACATCGTGAAGAGTCCGGTGACGGCCATCCGCCCCACGGGACTGCCGGTCCTGAGCGGCGAGGTGGACATCGCCCACGCGCGGCTCGAATTCGCGAGTGGTTGCGTGGCCAACGTGACCGCAAGCCGCGTGAGCCGGGAGCCGCTGCGCAAGATACGGGTGTTTCAACGGGACGGCTATGTCTCGATCGACTACTTGAGTCGTCGCGTCACCGTATGCCGCCGGGTGGGCGGTCCGGAGGGCTTCCGGATCACTACTGAGGGATTGGACTTCGAGAAGCAGGATGCCCTGCTCATGGAGATCCAGTCCTTCGTCCAGGCGGTCCGCGAGGGTACGCCGGCCGCCGTTACCGGCGAAGAGGGCCGGGCCGCACTGGCGGTGGCGCTCGCCATCTCCGAGGCCATCCGGGACCAGGAGGCCGCGTTCCGGGCGCGCGGCGTCTTCGTGCCGGAGAACCCACTCTAGCCGGTCGACGGTCGGAACCGAGGCCCCATCGTCTTCATAAATGTACATGGCGCGTTTTGCGGTCCCGTCGATCCCGTGAGCACGCTTGGATCCGATAGGTTTGGGCCCCGCATCCACCCGAGCGCCATCGTCGATCCCGGCGCGCGCCTCGCCGAGGGCGTCGAGGTCGGCCCCTACGCCGTCATCGAGGCCGACGTCGAGATCGGTCCGGACTGCCGGATCGCGGCCCATGCCGTGATCAAACGCTACACGCGGATGGGCCGCGGCAACCGGGTCCACGAGCACGCGGTGCTCGGCGGGACGCCGCAGGACCTGGCCTTCCAGGGCGTCTCTAGCGGCCTCGAGATCGGCGACGGCAACATCATACGCGAGGGCGTGACCCTGCATCGGGCCACCCGCGAGGGCCACTGCACACGCATCGGTGACTGCACTTTCCTCATGGCCTATTCCCACGTCGCCCACGATTGCACGGTCGGCAACCATGTGGTGCTCGCCAACGGGGCGTGCCTGGGCGGGCATGTCTCGGTCGGGGAGCGCGCCTTTCTATCGGCCGCCGTCGCGGTCCATCAGTTCTGCCGCATCGGGCGGTTGTGCATGGTTTCCGGGCTCGCCGGGGTCAACATGGACTGCCTGCCCTTCACCATAGTCACCGGGGCCCCGGCGCGGGTGGTCGGACTCAACAAGGTCGGGCTCAAGCGCGCCGGCATGGACCCCGAGGCCATCGCGGATCTCAAGCGCGCCTTCCAGCGCTTGTTCGCAGAGGCGAGCGCCACGCGCGAGGCCGTGGCGGCGCTCTCGGAGCAGTCATCCCCGCTGGTGCGGGAGTGGGTGGAGTTCATCCAGGGCTCGTCGCGCGGTTTCGCGCGACAGCGCCCTTGAACGGGGGCGGCGCCGGCCCCTGTCGGGCCATGATCCGAAATTGGCCATGATCGGGATCGGGCTATGATCCGGATCGCCCCATGATCCGGATCGGCATCGTCGCCGGCGAGGCCTCCGGCGATCGGCTCGCGGCCGGCCTCATCGCCGCTATGCGCGCACGCTTTGGGGCGATTGAGGTCGAGGGCGTCGCCGGGCCGGCCATGATCGCCGAGGGATGTCGGGCCCTCTACCCCTCCGAGCGGCTGGCGGTGATGGGGATCCCGGAGGTGGTGCGGCGTTATGCCGAGCTATCCCGCATGCGACGCGCGCTCATCGGGCATTTCACCGCGCATCCTCCGGACTGCTTCATCGGGGTCGATGCCCCGGAGTTCAACCTGCGGCTCTTGGCGCATCTCCGCGCGCGCGGCATACGGACGGTGCAGTACGTGAGCCCGCAGGTATGGGCCTGGCGCGAGGGGCGGATGAGGCTCATCGCGCGCGCCGTAGATCTCATGCTGGTGTTGTTTCCCTTCGAGGAGGTGTATTACCGAAATCACCGGGTTCCGGTCCGCTACGTCGGCCACCCGCTGGCCGATGAACCGGCCGTGGCACTCGATCAGGCCGACCTGCGCGAGGCTCTGGGGCTGTCTCGAAAGGGTTCGCTCCTCACGCTCTTGCCGGGCAGCCGCAGCAACGAATGGCGTTACCATGTGACGCCCTTCATCGAGACCGCCGCCTGGCTGCATGATCGACACACGGGACTGCGCTTCGCGGTGGCGGCGGTATCCGAAGAGGCGCGCACCGCGTTCGAAAAGGCATTCTCCCGGTTGGCCCCCGGGCTTCCGGCGACCGTCATCCTCGGGCGGGCGCGTGAGGTGATAGCCGCGGCGGATGCGGTCCTGACCGTATCGGGGACGGCCGCCCTCGAGTGCCTCTTGGCGCACAGGCCCATGGTGGTGACCTACCGCATGGCGGCGGTGAGTTATCTGGTCGCGCGGCTTCTGGTGCGAGTCCCGTATTTCTCCCTACCGAACCTGCTCGCCGGCCGGCGGCTGGTCCCCGAGTTCTTACAGGGCGAGGTGCGGGCCGAGCGCCTGGGACCCGAGCTCCTGCGCTTGCTCGGCGGCGGCGAGGAGGTCGCGCTCCTGGAAGGTGATCTGGCCGCGATAGCGCGGTCGCTCTGTCGTAATGCCAGCCGCACGGCCGCCGACGCCGTGCTCGGCCTGCTCGGGCGCTGAGAGGTGATTGTGGCGTACCCGCCGGCATAGCACCGGAGCGAATAGAGTGTAGCCCTGCGTCAGGGCCGTGTTCTCGACCCCCGATCCCCCGGGCGCTCCATGCGGGCTGCATAGCGCAGCACCTCCCGTTAAGGGCGCACCGAGTATCTGATAACCTGCCTGCGCCAGTCGGAGCCTCATGACGCGAGAAAGCGGAAGGGTTCAAGAGGGGCGGCGCCGAGATTCATGTGAAGGCGTGATTGCTACTATTCTTTGCAATTCTCTCTCTCGTTATGTCGAACGTCGCGGCAACCAGCCTCAAGATGCCTCGGCGTTCGACATATTCAGACAGATCTTCCCCTATCGCTGCCACCGAGATCGTGCAGTAACCCATTGAGTATAAGAGGATAAGGTAACTTAAGGACGTCGTTATGACCGTCGAACGGTTCCGCCGGCTGCGCATGGGGCGTCCCGAGCGGGTGCTGGCCGAGTCGGAGGAACTGCCGCGATGGCTGCAGGAGGCCGGTTTTTCGTGGGTGAACTGGTCGCAGATTAAGTCGGCATTGGTCGCAGCAGCATGGTGGTTAGCAATGCGGCTAGCGGCCGTAGCAGAGCCCGTACCCTGCCAGGCGCACCACGGTCTTCAGGGCCGACCGTGCCGCGCGGAAATCCCGGCCGAGGCGCAGGAGCCGGGGGATCTCGGCAGGCGCGCGGGTGATGCCGGCCAAGAGCTTGCCGAGGCGGGGGCGGCCGGAGGCCGAGAGCGCGTCCAGGGCGAGCCGGGGGATCGACACGCCTTGTTCATCGACGATGGCGCGTATCGCAAGCCACGGGAGTCCGTGCTCGGCGGCGGCCCGCGCGACCCCGGCGGTTTCCATGTCCACTGCCAGCGCGGCTGTGGATAGGAATAGCCGCGATTTATCCGCAGGGGACGCGACCACGGCCTCGGCGTGCAGGATCCTTCCCTTCTCGACGCGCACGCGCCCGTCGAGCTTTCCCGCAAGCCGCGATGGCCAGTCCGGATCGGCTTCGATGATCTCCCGGTCGAACAGGACCGCGGTGCTGAGCACCACATCGCCGGCCCCGAGCCCCGGCGCCAGAGCCCCGGCGGTGCCGAAGCTGACCAGCGCGGACACCCCGCGCCCGGCGAGGGAGCGTGCGGCTCGGTAGGCGCGCGCCTGTCCCATCCCCGAGAGGGACACTCGAACACATTCTTCGGGACCTCCGCGCCCGCCCCCGCCGGTCAGGCAACGGGCCTCGGCCGGCAGGGCCGCGACCACGCCGATCGGCGCCCCCACACCGTCACGCGACATCGGGGCTGCAGCGCCAGCATGCAGAGAACTGTGGCTCCAACTCCTCGCCGCATGCCGGACACTGCCAGGCCGGACCGGCGGCCGGCGCTGCACCCTCTTGATGCGTTTGCACGATCGACAGCGCACGTGCGGCCGCCCGCTCGTCCAGCACCCAGACGGAGGGCAAGGTGTCCTCGGTCATCGGGATCTCCCCGCGCGCGCCGAACAGCACCTCCCCGCGCACCTCGGCGGGGATCCCCTCGGCCTCCAAGAGGCCCCGCACGAGGTGGGCATCGATGGGATGGCGGGCGGTGTAGACGCGCTTCACGCGGTGGCGCCCTGGCTCACCGCCCGGCGCTGCCAAACCTCACCTGCGCGGGGCATGCCCGCCGTTGAAGCGCCCGACGGGTCACTGGATGTGTCCCAGGATCCCGTCCAGCTCGTCCAGCGAGCTATAGTGGATGACGAGGCTGCCCCGCCCCCGGCCGTTGTGGCGCAATTGCACGCGCGCGCCGAGCCGCTCGCTCAGGTCTCCTTCGAGTCGCGTGACATCCGGATCCGCCGGTCTCTTCGCTGCCGGCTCCGCCGTGGGGGCCGCTTCGAGGGCGCGGCGCACCAGTTTCTCCGCCTCGCGCACCGACAGCCCCTTTGCGACGATGGCGCGAGCAGCCTCGAGCTGCGCCCCGCCCGACAGGGCGAGCAGGGCACGTGCGTGGCCCATCTCGATCTCACCCCGTTCCAGGAAGCCCTTGACCTCTCCTTCCAGATCCAAGAGCCGCAGGAGGTTGCTCACCGAGGCGCGGGAGCGGCCCACGGCGTCTGCGACCTCCTGGTGGGTCATGCCGAACTCCTCGACCAGCTTCGAGAACGCCGTGGCCTCGTCGAGGGGGCTCAGGTCCTCGCGCTGGATGTTTTCGATAAGCGCGATGCTGAGCGCGGCCGCGTCCGGGACCTCGCGGATCAAGGCCGGGATGGCGTCGAGGCCGGCGAGCCGTGCCGCGCGCCAGCGCCGTTCGCCGGCGATGAGCTCGTAGCCGTCGCGCCCGTCCCCCAGGGGGCGCACCACCACGGGCTGCACCACCCCCTGCGCCCGGATCGAGTCCGCCAGCTCTTGCAGACCCTCGGGGCGCAGGTCCCGCCGCGGCTGATAGCGGCCCTTGCGGATCCGATCGATGCCGATGTGCTCGACCGCCCGCGGCGCCGCCGGCTCTTCCAACGCCGCATCCCCGGCCAGGCCCAGTAAGGCGTCGAGACCGCGTCCCAGCCCGCGTTTCTTGACGCTCATGCGGCGGCCTCGTTGTGCGCGCCGTCCCGGCGCAGCATCTCCCCGGCCAGCGCCAGATACGCGATCGCCCCGCTCGAGGTCTTGTCGTAGTAGAGCGCCGGCAACCCGTGGCTCGGGGCCTCGGCCAGGCGCACGTTGCGCGGGATCGTGGTGCGGTAGACCTTGGCGCCGAAATGCGTCAGGAGCTGGGCCGAGACCTGGCTTGCGAGGTTGTTGCGGGCGTCGAACATGGTGCGCAGCAGTCCCTCGATCTGGAGCGCCGGGTTCTGGACCTTGCGGATGCGTTCGATGATCTCGATCAAGGCGCTCAGGCCCTCCAGGGCATAATACTCACATTGCATCGGGATGATCACGGAATGGGCGGCGCACAGCGCGTTGACCGTGAGCATATTGAGCGCCGGCGGGCAGTCGATCAGGACATAGTCGTAATCCGCAACGACCGGCTCGAGCGCCCGCCGCAGGCGTTGTTCGCGCCCGTCCACCGACAGCAGCGCGACCTCGGCGCCGGTGAGGTCCCCATTGCTCGGGACGAGGTCGAAGCCCTGGTTCGGCAGCGGGACGGCGACGCTCGCCACCCGCCGGCCATTGATGAGGAGGTCGTAGGCCGAGGCCGCGAGGCTGCGCTTGTCGACCCCGCACCCCATGGTGGCGTTGCCCTGGGGATCGAGATCGATGAGGAGCACGCGCCGCCGCGTGGCCGCGAGCGAGGCCGCAAGATTCACGCTGGTGGTCGTCTTGCCGACGCCCCCTTTCTGGTTGGTGACCGCGATGACCCTGCCCATGGCCCATCAGGCTGCGTTTGTCGCCTGCTACATCCAGCTAGTCGGATCGCTCGCGGGCCGCGCCTTCATCGCCGCGATGCCCCAGCGCAAGGACGCTAGCTCTGCCGCAGAGAGCACGGAGATGTTCTTCCGCACATGCGGCTGTGTGCCTGCGCCTCCGTCCCCTCAGAGGCCGAGCTCGTCGTGAATGGGTTTTGCGCTCGCGTTCAGGAACGTGACGATCTCCGCGATGCGCACGCCCTGATTTTGCGGATTCGCCGACCCTGGCGGGAAGCCAAGATGGTGCAGACCGACAACCGAGCCAGACGTACTATCTGAGATTGGCGACCCCGAGCTGCCTGGCAATGTATCGCATCCGTGCCCGAAGTCGGTTTCTCTCGCTCCGACCCCGACAAGGCTTGGCGCCTTAACCGTGCAGTCGGCGATCGACGCCATTTTCGGCAAGCCACTCGGGTGCTGAACGACGACCAACGCGAGGTCCCGCGTAATAGCGCGCTGCGGGTCAAGTGTCACATGGCCATGCTTGGTACCGGGACTGCCAGAAGTTCGCACGATCGCGAAATCGAGACTTGGATCCACGGCCTCAAGGGCCGTGACCGCGTATCGGTCTGGCTGGGCCGCGTTCGCATCGAAGCCGAACTCTACGGTGGTGATGCGTGCCTCATCGGCATTTGCAATGCAGTGCTGATTCGTCATCACGAGCGTGTCATTGAGTGTGAAGCCGGTGCAGTACCCCAGCGCGCCTTCCTGAGTGCCAATCAGCAGACGCGCTACAGGATGCCCCCACCTCTGAATAGCCGCGTTCGCCTGCCCGATCGGGATCTTCTGATCGGGCCCGACGGTACCCTGCTGCTTAGCCTCAGTTGTGTCGACCGCATAGCGATCAAGGACAAGCCCCGTGGCATTCGGGTCTCCCTCGACTGTGAGTTCCACCTTTGCCGTGCTTCCCGGCACCGCTGCAGTCCAGAACTCCTTGCCTGCGGCGATGGGAGACGTTCTCTCGATAGTCTCCACGGCCGCACCGGTGCTGCTGCGCACGACAAGCCGCCACGCCGGGGAGGCACCCAGGGGCTTCCGATCGAAATGGAGTCGAATAGCCGCGACCGCGCTTGGATGCGTCACCTGTGCCTTCCACACCACGCCGGGCGACACGGCCGGCTTCTTCGGCGGGTCAACCGCAACCGTCTTGAGAAACTCCATCACCTCCTTCCGGGGTACGCGAAAGCCTTCGTCTGCGCGTCCGATACCAACGAACACACATAGACCACCGATTCCGCCTACGAGAAGCATCCGACTCAACATTCGCATATGTCCTCCGTTATCGCACTGACGCTACGTAGTCCTCGAACTCGTCGAGGCTTGCAGTCTTTATCGGGGCGCCACACACGCCTGACGGGCAGTCGCGGTACTTGAATGACCAATTGGCGCCTGCCGGTTTTCGCACTTCCGTTGCGACCCCTATATTCGTCTCCTCGTCCATGTAAATCATCCAGTAGTGGTCACCCTCTGACTGGAGTCGCAGCACGTCGCGTAGGTCGCGCGTATGCTCCCGATCATTGGCAAAGCGCAAGAGGAGTGCGGGGTTGTCGATCACGTCGATCCGGCGTTCCTCGCCTGATCTCGTCTTCACGACTGTAACCTTCGGCGCATACACCGCCCGCTTGTAGTTGAGGCGGCCCGCGACAACCTTCTGTCCGGTGAGCGTGGTCGCGTAGTCAGACGTCGCGATCAGTCGGCGCTTGATCTGTGCGGGACCGCCGCGGCCGACACCTTGAGCGACGAGTGCGGCGGCAGTAGCTGAGACCAATGGTGCGGCGAATGATGTACCCCGAACCGGCACGTACGCCTGGTCAAAACCCGCCGCGACAAACCCCGCACCCGGTGCCGCGAGGTGGACATGCTTCGGACTCCAATTTGCGCCCTCTTCGGTCTCTGAGCTTGGCAGTAACGCTTCGCCGTGCGCGTCGGTTGCCGTCACGACGAGCACATTCTCCTCCTCATCCAGACATGCTGGAAATACCAAGAACTCCTCGCACACTTCGCGGGTCGTGTCGTCACGCCCCCCATTGCCGGCGACAGCGACGAACAGAACATGCCGATTTTGACGCGCGATCTGTTTCAAGCCGCTCTCGTTATCGGTCGGCGCTTTGAGACTCAGGTTGATGACACTCAGCTCCAGCCACTTGGGCGAATTTACAATTGCAGCGTTCAGCTCGTTGAGCTCCATCCGAAAAGAAACGAGTGTCGCAAACGGTGCAAGCCCTGCGGTGCTGTTGGAACCCCGTCGTCGTTGGCCCGCGATCAACCACGCCACCGAAGTCCCGTGATCACCGTCCGACCATGGCCGTTGAGCGAAGGCGTGGGACGGCGCAGGTGTTGGATCCGTATCGAGGAACGCATGTCTCGCTCCATCCGAAAAGTCCTCATGCCGGTAATCGATCGTCTTTTCGACGACTCCGACGTACACCGGACCCGCGGTGCGAGGCACGAGCGACTTGTCATACGCGACGACGTTGCTCAGTATCTGCTCGTACGCTGCGTCGAGCACCGCCCAATCGGCCGGTACCGGTGTCTGGGCGCTCGTCGCGAGACGGCGCTCAAGCGGGTTAACGTAGGTGCTTTCAGCGCCGCACGTCTTAACAACCTGCTCGATGTCCGCACTCAGCACGCCCTCCCGCACGTCAGACTCGGGTACGGCCGCGACGTATCGAACCACTTCCTTAGGAACGATACACCGTCCCTGGAGCGGCCTTGAGACCAGTCGCTCGCACGCTGCAACGTCAGGCGCGAGTCCAGGATTGAGTTTACATAAGCTCTGCGCTTCGGCTGCCCAGGCGAGCTCTGCACTCGTGATCTCACGCTCCGCCCGAGCGAGGAGAGACTCTCCGGGACGGAGGTCCACGCTATCCATCTTAAGCGTGCTCTCAACAAACAAAGCAGGGATCTGAACGCGCGCATTGGGCTCGATAGGCTTGGGTATCTCATCGCGGCAGAGCGAGGAGTTCAGGTGACAGATAGGCGCGTTCAATCCAGCTACCCATCGAGACCGAAGAGCACCTTCGTTGCGAAGCGTCTTCTCGAAGGTCTCGTCAAACGAGACCTCTCGCGGCTGGAGCATGGCGCGCTTTTCCAGGTAGGCGTAGAAGCTCGCCATGCATTCACTCGGGCGATCGCCTTCGAAGATGAACTCAGTAGGCACGGGCCGCGGCCAACGCACAACCTCGCGCGTTTCGCGATCGAGCACAAACAGGTCCGTCGCCGTTGCAAGAATGCTCTCCGCTCGTCCCACAGGGGGCGCGGTGACATGGCTCGGTATGGGACGCGCTTGGCGTCGTGGCGTTGAGACGACGCGTCCGTCCCCATCGACAACGTACACGATACCGCGGTACGCGGTGACGGCACCGGGGCGTGCCACGGTCGGGTACTCCGAGGTCGTGTCCTTTCCACGGACGTATACGGAACGCGGTTCTGTGCCGCGTTCGCTCAGCGTCTCGCGTGCCGGCCCGTCCACTGGTGCCTGGAGTACCTTCGCTTCCGCCTCCGCTGGGCGTGCGGCGTGGAGAATCCGGAGTATCTGCCCTCGCTCGCGGACACTTACAATCAGAGTTCCGTCGGACACGCCAAGAGCAACACTCTCTCCTAGCCCTCCCACTCCCTCCACACTCCCCATGTCCCGAGCGGGGGTTTCAAGCGTTATCCGCAAAATAGCTCCGGCGTCCGTGTCGGCCACGAACAAGACCTCATCGACGGCCAACGCCGTCGGGTGCACCAGTGGACTACCGCGATGCAAGAGCTCGTGTGTACCCTCGGGCAGTGAAAGCCGATACACAGCGGCGGAGGCACTGTCTGCAAGAAAGAGACTATCGTCTTTCGATGCGAGACCGCTGATTTGAAGCTCTGCTCCACCTCGCCATAAAACGGTCCACGGAGCGGAGAGATCGGACGGCCGGGCGACTATAGTGCGGTGGTCCTCTGCCACAGCGAAAACCCGAACCGGCTTGCCGTCGCGCAGTTCGGCCGCGAGCGGAGAATCCGCTGCCAGCCGAATAGGCACGTCGGAGTCAGGTTGGCTGAGGGCTGATCTTGGTGCTGCTCCCGATAAGACTGCTGCCGCACAGGCAGTCGTGACACATGCACGAACAAAAGCGAGCTTCACTGATCCTCCAAGGTCACGCGGAGGCGCCGCGAGATGTCTGAGCCGAGTAGAGCTGTACGCGCGGCTGCATATCGATCCTCGCCGGGTGGCTCACGGGTCGCGAGGGCATCGATGGTGTCGCGTACAAGCGCGTCGAGAGCATAGTGCAAAGCGATCTCATCGGCGACACGCGAGACTTCACAGAGAGCCGGGTTCGTAGTCCCCAAAAGACGCGTAACCCGCAGACGCGCGTCGGGCAGGCCCTCAAACACAGAGAGCAGCGTCGCAAGGTCTTCCTGGCATGGAGCCTCTTTGGCAAGTGCTTCCGGTACTGCCCGCGGTGCCGGAAGGGGAGTTTCAATCGTGCCAAGTGCATCCACGATACCTGCGCCAAACCGCTCGCTGTCCCACCCACTCGGCCTTCGCGCCGCGTTTCGCACAGTGTTACGGAACGCTGACGGGACAGCACCAGGATGACGCCGTAGGTCCGCGAGGCGTGTGTCGTCGTGATGCCAATCAAGCCACAAGAGCGCGACGCCCGCCGTTGTCGCAACGGCGAACGACGTGCCACTGCTCATCCCGATGCAGTCGATGACCTCGCCATCGTGCTTTCGCGTGCCAGCGCACCAAACGGATTGACCCGGTGCGGCAATGTCTACGGCAGCGCCGCGAGAGGAACCAGCCCACGGGTCGCTCCGCACATTTGTCGCGGCAACGGCAATGACCTCGCGGTACCGCGCAGGCCACACAACCGTCCGTACGGAATTGCCTGCAGCCGCGAGCACAATCACGTTTCGTCGCCATGCCTCACGGATTGCGCGTCGCAGTGCGCGGTCTGGTAAGCCTCCGAGGCTGATTGACACGACATCGACGCGGTCCGCATTGCCATTTGGACCCAAGCCTGCCGCACGTTCCACGGCTTGCACTAGGGCCGTCATGTCATGGAGCGCCACGCTGCGCGTGACCCGGAGCGGGATGAGGCGTGCACCGGGCGCGACGCCCGACACCCAGGCGCCTGCATTGGCGACGAGTTGCGGGCCCTTTGGGCTGACGATGACGCTCGCCGTCTTCGTCCCATGTCCTGGCCACAGAAAGACGAGATCGTCAGTCGGATCCGCGTTGTCGTCCAGGAAATCCCAACCGTTCTCAGCGAGAATCGGGACCGGCAGGCCGTTGCGCGGCCAGATCTCCGGGTAAGGACGGTAGCCCGTGTCCGGATGGCCAAGGCGCTGGCCCGTCCCGGGCTCGTGACCGACGGTTTCGAAGCGCGCGTGCGCGGCAAGCACATTGGCGCCCGCCGGGCCGAGACTCCACTCCGGATTAGTTGCCGCCTCCGGAAGGTCTTGCGCCCGACCGACATCAGACTCGACTGCGGCGGCAAGACGGCAAACCTCTCCACCGGGCTGTTCGCCCGACTCCCGTTCGACAATGAAATGCGGCGAAGCGTGTTCGATGCCGGGTACATCACGCAGCGCGTAGGCCTCGTCCCAGACGGTGCCCATTCGAATGCTGGACTCTGCAACACCGCGCTCGGGCAGAATCTCGTAGGCGCCACTGCCAGCAATCTGTTGTACTGACCAACCGGCCCCAAGGGTTCGCTCGACCGCGCGGTCGAGCTCTCGAACGCGACGTGGATCCCGACTGTCACCAGCTTCGGTTACGGGACCTGCGGGCGAGACCCAGAAGCGTTGGAACACGGGGCGCTCGAATGCTTCGGGTGCTCCGATGAGCGGGCGGTGCGCCTCTTCAACGACGCTCACTCGATCTGGAACCTCGTACGGCCGGCAACCGGCAGCGAGAATCAAACATCCGAGGTATGCAGCACGAATCGGCGCTGCAAACGTCGAGGATCGTCGCGTGACCGCGCCTCTCATGGAGTGCACCCTGTGGGGTATAAGAATTTCAAACGCCCTTTTTCGGCGAGAAGAAGAGTACGGATGGACCTGTGGGTTGTCAAGTACGCGAGCCGTCAGTCCAGGATCGGGGATTTTTCGGGCGATTCATCGGTGCGAGGCGACCGGATCCGGGGCGTTTTGGCCTCTCACGCGAAAGCAGGCCAAAGGGGGCTGTCGGCTCAGGGAGTGGAACCTGATGGGAGGGGGTCGCGGCCGGGATCAGGCCATTGCGCTTTATGATCCGGTTGAGTAATGCCTGCAGCTCTGTGGCGGTCGGGGCGTGCACGGTGTGGAATACCGGCAGGCCCTCGGTGGTGCGGTAGACCCCATTGAGCATGAGGCAATGCAGATGGATGTTGAGATTGGCGGCCGAGCCGAAACGCTGGATGAGCGTGACGGCGCCGGTCTTGGCCTCGGTGCGTTGGAGCCCCATTTGTTGGATCAGAAATGTGGCAATGACCCGGTGGACGATCTGCATGACGGGCGCGAGCAGCTGGGGATGTGTAGCGAACAGCAAGCGAAGCGGGATCGGAAACGAGAGCACCCATTGGCGCACCGGCACCCGGGGGATGACGTGCTCGACCAGGTGGGCGGCGGTCTACGCCATTGACAGTAGCATGCGGTTGCCGCCTCTGGCAATGGCACTGCACGTGGCCATTGGTGCCCACGGTGCGGATCGGTCATTGAGCGCTGTCCGCCGCGCCGTGCGTGAAGACCGGCACGGGGTGACAAGCGCCGGCCGCCGGCATAGACTGTATATCACATCAGTCCAGAGGCCGGACCATGCCCCCTCCCTACGCCGAGCTGCACTGTCTCAGCAACTTCACCTTCCTGCGCGGCGCCTCGCACCCCGAGGAGCTCGTCGCCCGGGCCCATGCGCTCGGGTATGAGGCGCTCGCGCTCACCGACGAGTGCTCGCTCGCGGGGGTGGTGCGTGCTTATGTGGCCGCCAAGACCTGCGGGCTTGCGCTCCTCATCGGCACCGAGGTGAGGATCGCCGACGGCCCGAGACTGGTCCTGCTCGCGACCGATCGGGATGCCTACGGGGACCTTTCGGCCTTGATCACCGCCGGGCGCCGGCGGACCGGGAAGGGCCGTTATCACTTGTGCCGTGCGGATCTGGAGACGGGTCTATGCGCTTGCCTCGCGCTGCTCCTCCCTGAGGGTACGCAAAGGGACGAAGAGGAAGCCCGGTGGCTCGACCGGCGCTTCCCGGGGCGGGCCTGGATCGCGGTCGAGCTCATGCGCGGGGGGGCGGACCGGGCGCGGCTACGCAGGCTCGAAGGCCTGGGCCTGCCGCTCTGCGCGGCCGGGGATGTACACATGCACGGCCGCGAGCGGCGGCCGCTGCAGGATACGCTCACGGCCATCCGGCTCGGGACCCCGCTCGAGGCCGCGGGGCATGCGCTGTACCCGAACGGCGAGCGCCATCTCCGCGATCGGGAGACGCTGGCCCGTCTTTATCCCGAGAGGCTCTTGAGCGAGACCATCGAGATCGCGCGGCGCTGCCGGTTCTCGCTCGATGAGCTCCGCTACGAGTATCCGGAGGAGTTAGTGCCGGCGGGCGAGACGCCGGCGAGTCACCTCCGGTCCCTGACCCATGCCGGTATGGCCAGGCGCTGGCCGGGCGGGGTGCCGGCCAAGGTCCGGGCCCAGGTGGAGCACGAGCTCGTGCTCATCGCGGAGCTTCGCTATGAGCCCTATTTCTTGACGGTCGAGGACATCGTCCGCTACGCCCGCACCCAGGGGATCCTGTGCCAGGGGCGGGGCTCGGCGGCCAACTCGGCGGTCTGCTATTGCCTCGGGATCACCGAGGTGGACCCCGCGCGCATCGAGGTGCTGTTCGAGCGTTTCATCTCCAAGGAGCGCCACGAGCCCCCCGACATCGATGTCGATTTCGAGCACGAGCGCCGCGAGGCCGTGATCCAGTACCTCTACGGGAAGTACGGCCGCGAGCGCGCCGCCCTCACCGCCACCGTGATCACCTACCGCCCGAAGAGCGCGATCCGCGACGTGGGCAAGGCCCTCGGCCTCGGGCTCGACGAGGTGGACCGGCTGGCCAAGAATGTC
>JACCXJ010000334.1 GCA_013697045.1 Gammaproteobacteria bacterium
TCACCCCCGAACTTCTTCGACATCACCAACGTCATCGCCGCCGTCAGCGTCGTCTTCCCATGATCCACATGACCGATGGTCCCGACATTCACATGGGGCTTGGTCCGCTGGAATTTGCTCTTGGCCACGATGCACCTCGTGCTAGCTATTTGTTCTGTTTGATCACTGCTTCGGAGATGCCGGCTGGCGCTTCCGAATACCGGCCGAACTCCATGGTATAGGTGGCCCGCCCCTGCGTCGCGGAGCGCAGATCGGTAGCATAACCGAACATCTCCGAGAGCGGCACCTCGGCGCGGATGATACGCCCGGCGGGTGAGCCCTCCGTGCCGTGCAATACCCCACGGCGGCGATTGAGGTCCCCGGTCACGCTCCCGAGATAGTCCTCCGGGGTCACCACCTCGACCTTCATCACGGGCTCCAAGAGGACCGGCTTGCCGCGCGCGGCCCCGGCCTTGAAGGCCATCGAGCCCGCGATCTTGAACGCGATCTCGTTGGAATCGACCTCGTGGAACGAGCCGTCGTAGACGGCCACTCGCACATCCACGACCGGATAGCCCGCGAGCACACCGTTGCCCAGCTGCTCCCGCACCCCCTTCTCGATCGCCGGGATGTATTCCCTGGGGATCGCCCCACCCACGATGTCGTTCACGAACTCGAATCCCGCCCCGGCCTCCCTGGGCTCGACTCGTAGGATCACGTGACCGTATTGCCCGCGCCCGCCGGACTGCCTGACGAAGCGGCCTTCGGCCTTTTCCACCACCTTGCGGATGGTCTCGCGGTACGCCACCTGCGGCTTACCGACATTCGCCTCGACCTTGAACTCGCGCCGCATCCGCTCGACGATGATCTCGAGGTGGAGCTCGCCCATCCCGGAGATGATGGTCTGGCCGGACTCCGGATCGCAAGCGACGCGGAACGAGGGGTCTTCGCTCGCGAGCTTCGAGAGCGCGAGCCCCATCTTCTCCTGATCGGCCTTGGTCTTGGGCTCCACGGCGACGGCGATCACGGGCTCGGGGAACTCCATGCGCTCGAGGGTGATGCGACCATTGGGGGTGCACAGCGTATCACCCGTGGTGACATCCTTGAGCCCCACCGCGGCCGCGATATCGCCGGCGCGTACCTCCTTTATTTCCTCGCGCGAATTGGCGTGCATCTGCAACAGACGCCCGATGCGTTCCTTCTTGCTCTTGACCGGGTTGAACACCGTATCGCCGCTCTGCAGGACCCCGGAATACACGCGGAAAAAGGTCAGGGTGCCGACGAACGGGTCGCTCATGATCTTGAAGGCCAGCGCCGCATAAGGGGCGTCGTCCGTCGCCGGCCTCGTGGCCTCACTCACGCCATCTTCGAGGATGCCTTTGATCGGCGGGATATCCACGGGCGCCGGCAGGAAATCGATCACCGCATCGAGCAGCGATTGGACGCCCTTGTTCTTGAAGGCGGAGCCGCACACCACCGGCACGACCTCGTTGCTCAAGGTGCGGGCCCGGAGGCCGCGCCGGATCTCCTCGGGCAACAGGGTCCCTTCCTCCAGGTACTTCTCGGTGAGGGTCTCACTGGCCTCGGCGGCCGCTTCCAGGAGCCGGTCGCGCCACTCCGTGCACAGATCGACCATGCCGCTCGGGATCTCGCACTCCTCGGTGCGCATCCCCAGGGAATCCCGATCCCAAGTGATGGCCTTCATGCGAATGAGATCGACCGCCCCTTCGAACTTGTCCTCGGCCCCGATGGGGAGTTGCAAGGGGATCGCGCGACTGCCGAGCCGCTCGCGGATCTGTTGAACGACCCGCAGGTAGTCGGCCCCGGCCCGATCCATTTTGTTCACGAAGGCAAGGCGCGGCACCCGGTATTTATTGGCCTGCCTCCAGACGGTCTCGGACTGCGGTTCGACGCCACCCACCGCACAGAACACCCCGACAGCGCCGTCCAGGACCCGCAGGGAACGCTCGACCTCGATGGTGAAGTCCACGTGCCCCGGCGTGTCGATGATGTTGATGCGGTGCTCGGGATACTGGCCCGTCCTGCCGCTCCAAAAACAGGTCGTGGCGGCGGCCGTGATGGTGATCCCGCGCTCCTGCTCCTGTTCCATCCAATCCATGGTGGCCGCCCCGTCATGGACCTCACCGAGCTTGTGGGACACACCCGTGTAATACAGGATGCGCTCGGTGGTCGTGGTCTTGCCGGCATCGATATGGGCCATGATACCGATGTTCCGGTAACGTTCGATGGGCGTTGCGCGTGGCACGATTCGATTCCCGCGAAGTGGGGGGTCTTCTGATCACCAGTGGCCGATCACCAGCGGTAATGCGCGAAGGCCCGGTTGGCCTCGGCCATACGGTGCGTGTCTTCACGCTTTTTCACAGCGGCACCCTTGTTCTCGGCGGCATCCGCGACCTCTAGCGCGAGCCTGAGACCCATGGTCTTTTCCCCACGTTTGCGCGCGATATCGACCAACCAGCGCATGGCCAGCGTGTTCCTGCGCTTGGCACGCACCTCGACCGGCACCTGGTAGGTGGCGCCGCCCACGCGCCGCGACTTGACCTCGACCCTCGGGCGGATGTTGTCCAGGGCCTGCTTGAACGCCGCCAAGGGATCGCTGTGCCCCTTGGTCGTCAGGTGATCGAGCGCCCCGTAGACGATCTTCTCCGCCAGCGATTTCTTGCCCGCAGACATCACCATGTTGATGAACTTGGCGATGGTGTCGTCGCCGTACTTGGGGTCCGGCAACACCGCCCTTTTGGCAGCAACTCGGCGTCTCGACATGGTGCGGGTTCCTGTACCGAACGCTAACTGAAAAAGAAAGTTTACGCTCAGGACTTGGGCCGCTTGGCCCCGTACTTGGAGCGACCCTGCCGGCGATCCGAGACGCCCGAGGTGTCCAGCGTCCCGCGCACCGTATGGTAGCGAACCCCGGGCAGGTCCTTGACGCGACCGCCACGGATCAGGATCACGGAATGCTCCTGGAGGTTATGGCCTTCCCCGCCAATATAGGTCGTGACCTCGAAGCCGTTGGTCAGACGCACCCTGGCCACCTTGCGTAAGGCCGAGTTGGGCTTCTTGGGCGTCGTGGTGTAGACACGGGTACACACCCCGCGCTTCTGAGGACAGCTGGCCAAGGCGGGGACCGCGCTCTTGTCGCGCTGCCGCTTGCGCGGTTTTCTCACCAGTTGATTGATGGTCGTCATGCGTGCTGAAAGATAGCGATGTTTCCCGCCGGGTCATTCCCCCGGGATCATTCCCAGGGGGATCATTCTAGTTCGACAAAAAAACAGGCGGGATCACTCCAGCCTGTCGGAGAAGCGCCAGTCCGTCGGAGAAAAGCCAGTTCGTCAAGGAAAAGCGATTCTAGTAACCTTTCCTACCGCCTGTCAAGGAGTACCGGGGTATTCCCTCCCCCTACCAGGGGGAGGGCGAGGGTGGGGGTCGAGCGTCGCATAGTTCTGAGAGACTCGACCCCCATCCTATCCTTCCCCTTCCAGGGGGAAGGGAGGAGCGGCATCGACCGCACCGGCAACGACCAAGCCCACGGGGGGATCAAGCGCTCTGGGTACGCTCCTCGCGCGGCTCGGGCACCGAGACGACCGCCTCTTCCGCACCGACCGCTTGCTCGACGGACAGCGGGGGCGCGGACAGAGGCTCGCGCCTTCTGCGCCGCTCGGTGTGGTACGAGAACCCCGTACCGGCCGGGATCAGGCGTCCCACGATGACGTTTTCCTTGAGCCCCCGGAGCTCGTCGGTCTTCGAGGTCACGGCCGCTTCGGTCAATACCCGGGTCGTTTCCTGGAACGATGCCGCCGAGATGAACGACTCGGTCGCCAGCGAGGCCTTGGTGATCCCGAGCAGTACGTGCGCGCCCTTTGCCCCTTCTTTTCCGGCTTGCTGGGCACGCTGATTCGCTTCCTGCAAACGCTCGCGCTCGACCTGCTCGCCGGTAAGGAAATGCGTGTCGCCCGGCTCGGTCACCTCCACCTTGCGAAGCATCTGGCGCACGATGACCTCGATGTGCTTGTCGTTGATCCTGACGCCCTGCAAGCGGTAGACGTCCTGGACCTCGTTGACGATGTACTGGGTCAAGGCATGGACCCCTTGCAGGCGCAGGATGTCGTGCGAGTCCGGTGCACCATCGACGATGACCTCCCCGCGCTCGACGTGCTCGCCCTCGAACACCGCGACCTGCCGCCACTTCGGGATCAGGACCTCGACCTGCTCGTTTTCCCCGGTCAGGATCAGGCGCTGTTTGCCCTTGGTATCCTTCCCGAAACTGACGGTCCCCGAGATCTCCGCGAGCACCGCCGCCTCCTTGGGACGGCGCGCCTCGAACAGATCGGCGACCCTCGGCAAGCCGCCGGTGATGTCGCGGGTCTTGAACGACTCCTGGGGCAGGCGGGCGATGACATCGCCCACTTTCACGGTGGTCCCATCCTCCGCATTGATCACGGCCTTGGGGGGCAGGAAGTAATGTGCCGGGATATCGGTGCCCGGGATCCGGAGGTCATTGCCCTCGAGATCGACCAGCTTGACCACCGGTCGCAGGTCCTTGGCGCTGGCGGCGCGCTGTTTGGGATCCATGATGACGATGCTGGTCAGCCCCGTGATCTCATCGACGTGACGCACCACGGTCATACCCTCGATGATATCCGAAAACGCCACCGTGCCCGCCACCTCGGTGATCACCGGATGGGTGTGCGGGTCCCAGTGGGCGATCACTTGACCCGCCTCGATATGATCGCCCCCCGCCACGCTCAAGACCGCGCCGTAAGGCACCTTGTAGCGCTCGCGCTCGCGCCCGACCTCATCGACCACGGCCAGCTCGCCCGAGCGCGAGACGGCCACGAAGGTCCTGCTCTCCTGCCTCAAGACCTTCAGGTTCTGGAGCTTGACCGTGCCCCTGGATTTGGCCTCAATGCTGCTGATCGCCGCGTCGCGGGAGGCCGCACCGCCGATGTGGAAGGTCCGCATGGTGAGCTGCGTACCGGGTTCACCGATCGACTGGGCGGCGATGACGCCGACCGCCTCCCCCACGTTGACCCGATGCCCGCGGGCCAGGTCCCGGCCGTAGCAGGCGGCGCAGATCCCGTAGCGTATCTCGCAGGTGATCGGCGAACGCACCTTGACCTGATCGATACCGACGGCGTCCAGGCGCTCCACCCACTTCTCGTCGATGAGCGTCCCGGCGGGCGCCACCACCTCGTGGGTCGCGGCCTGGTGCACGTCTTCCGCGATTACCCGGCCGAGCACCCGGTCACCCAGGGCCTCCACCACGTCCCCGCCTTCGATGACGGCGACCATCGAGAGACCCTGGCGGGTATGGCAATCGTCCTCGGTGACGACCAGGTCCTGCGCGACATCGACCAGGCGCCGGGTGAGATAACCCGAATTGGCGGTCTTGAGCGCAGTGTCGGCCAGGCCCTTGCGCGCGCCGTGGGTCGAGATGAAATACTGCAGGACGTTCAGGCCCTCGCGGAAGTTGGCCGTGATCGGGGTCTCGATGATCGATCCGTCGGGCTTGGCCATGAGCCCGCGCATACCGGAGAGTTGTCGGATCTGGGCCGCCGAACCGCGCGCGCCCGAATCCGCCATCATGAAGATGGAATTGAACGACGCCTGTCTCACCTCCCTGCCGGTGGCATCGCTCACCGTTTCCGATCCCAGTTTGTCCATCATCGCCTTGGCCACCTGATCGTTGGTGTGCGACCAGATGTCGATGACCTTGTTGTAGCGCTCGCCCTTGGTGACGAGACCCGAGGCATATTGCTGTTCGATCTCCTTCACCCCCTCCTCGGCGCGGCTGATGATGGCCCCCTTGTCATCGGGCACCACCATATCGTCCACGCCGATGGAGATCCCCGCCCGCGTGGCATGGGCGAAGCCCATGTACATGAGGCGGTCCGCGAAGATCACCGTGTCCTTCAGACCGACGCGCCGGTAGCAGGTGTTGATGAGACCGGAGATCGCCTTCTTGTTCATGTCCCGGTTGATGACATCGAAGGGCAAGACCTCGGGCAGGATCGTAGACAAGAGCGCCCGGCCTACCGTGGTGTCGCGCAGGCGCGTCTCCGCTACACGCTCACCGCCGGGGCGCTGGACGGTTTCCGTGATGCGGACCCTGACCCGTGCGTGCACCTCCGCGGCACCCGTTTCATAGGCGCGGTGGACCTCATCCACATCCCCGAACACCATCCCCTCGCCGCGCGCGCCGATGCGTTCGCGGGTCAGATAATACAGTCCCAGGACCACGTCCTGGGTGGGGACGATGATGGGATCGCCGTTGGCCGGGGACAGGATGTTGTTGGTGGACATCATGAGCGTCCTGGCCTCGAGCTGGCCCTCGATCGAGAGCGGCACATGCACGGCCATCTGGTCGCCATCGAAGTCCGCATTGAAGGCCGTGCACACCAGCGGGTGCAGCTGGATGGCCTTGCCCTCGATGAGCACCGGCTCGAAGGCCTGGATCCCGAGGCGGTGCAGGGTCGGGGCGCGATTGAGCAGCACCGGGTGCTCGCGGATCACCTCTTCGAGGATATCCCATACCTCCGCCCCCTCGCGTTCCACCATCTTCTTCGCGGCCTTGATGGTGGTCGCCATGCCGTTGCGCTCGAGCTTGCTGAAGATGAAGGGCTTGAAGAGCTCGAGCGCCATCTTCTTTGGCAATCCGCACTGGTGGAGCTTCAAGGTCGAGCCCACGACGATCACCGAGCGCCCGGAATAATCGACGCGCTTGCCCAAGAGGTTCTGACGAAAGCGCCCCTGCTTGCCCTTGATCATGTCGGCCAGTGATTTCAGCGGCAGCTTGTTGCTGCCGGTGATGGTGCGGCCGCGTCGGCCGTTGTCGAGCAGGGCATCGACCGCCTCCTGCAACATGCGCTTCTCGTTGCGCACGATGATGTCGGGCGCGCTGAGATCCAGCAGCCTCTTGAGCCGATTGTTGCGGTTGATCACGCGCCGGTAGAGGTCGTTCAGATCCGAGGTGGCGAATCGGCCGCCGTCCAGCGGAACCAACGGACGCAACTCGGGCGGCAACACCGGCAGCACCGTCAACACCATCCACTGGGGCCGGTTTCCCGAGCTCAGGAAGGACTCCATGAGCTTCAAGCGTTTATTCAACTTCTTGAGCTTGGTCTCCGAATGGGTGTCGCTGAGCTCGTCGCGGATCCGCGCGATCTCGACGGGGAGGTCGATGGTGCGCAGTAATTCATGGATCGACTCGGCTCCCATGCGCGCATCGAACTCGTCTCCATGTTGCTCGATCGCTTCCAGGTAAGCCTCTTCCGCCAGGAGCTGCCCACGTTGCAAGGGCGTCATGCCGGGATCGATGACCACATAGGCCTCGAAATACAGGATGCGCTCGATCTCCCGGAGCGTGAGATCGAGCAGCAATCCCATGCGCGAGGGCAGCGATTTGAGGAACCAGATGTGCGCCACCGGGCTGGCCAGCTCGATACGCCCCATGCGCTCGCGCCTGACCTTGGCCAAGGTCACCTCGACGCCACATTTTTCACACACGACGCCGCGGTGCTTGAGGCGCTTGTACTTGCCGCACAGACACTCGTAGTCCTTGACCGGGCCGAAGATCTTGGCGCAGAACAGCCCGTCGCGCTCCGGTTTGAAGGTACGGTAGTTGATGGTCTCGGGCTTTTTGACCTCGCCATAGGACCACGAGCGGATCTTCTCCGGCGACGCCAGACCGATGTGGATGGCATCGAAGTCCTCGGCCAGCCCTTGCTGCTTCAGCAGGTTGAGTAGGTCTTTCAAGATAATCCCTCCGCCAACACGGCGCCTCTGTCGCAGTTACACTTGGCCACGGTCAAAAATCGCCTTTTTATATCCCCTCTCCCTCCGGGAGAGGGTAGGGTGAGGGGGTTAAAAAAAGGGCGATTCGTGACCGTGCATGGTATACGTATCGAAGCGCGCGATCCGTCAACGCTGTTCCAGATCGACGTCGATCCCGAGCGAACGCAGCTCTTTGAGCAGGACGTTGAACGACTCGGGCATGCCGGCTTGCATGCGATGGTCCCCATCGACGATGTTCTTGTACATCCGGGTGCGGCCGCTCACGTCGTCGGACTTGACCGTCAGCATCTCCTGTAATGTATACGCGGCGCCGTAGGCCTCCAGCGCCCAGACCTCCATCTCGCCGAAGCGCTGTCCCCCGAACTGGGCCTTTCCGCCGAGCGGTTGCTGGGTGACGAGGCTGTAAGGGCCGGTCGAGCGCGCGTGCATCTTGTCATCGACCAGGTGGTTGAGCTTCAGCATGTACATGTAACCGACCGTGACCGGCCGATCGAAGGCCTGACCCGTGCGGCCGTCACGCAGTATCGTCTGCCCCGATACCGGCAGGCCCGCCAGCTCCAGCATGGCCTTGATCTCGACATCGGAGGCGCCATCGAACACCGGGGTGGACACCGGCAAACCGCTTTGCAGATTATTGGCGAGCGTTTCCACCTCGTCGTCGTCGAGCGAGTCGAGATCGACGCCTCGGCCGTCGCCGTTATACACCCGCTCCAGGAGCTCGCGGATCTCGCTCACCTCGGCGAAGGCCTCGACCAGCTTTCGGATCTTGTCCCCGATGCCCTTGGCGGCCCAGCCCAGATGCGCCTCGAGCACCTGCCCGACGTTCATGCGCGAGGGCACACCCAGCGGGTTCAAGACGATGTCGATCGGGGTCCCATCCTGCATGAACGGCATGTCCTCGACTGGGACGATGGTCGATACGACACCCTTGTTTCCATGGCGTCCTGCCATCTTGTCGCCGGGTTGCACGCGGCGCTTGACCGCCAGGTAGACCTTGACCATCTTGAGCACGCCGGGCGCGAGATCGTCGCCCTGGGTGAGCTTGGCCCTCTTTTCCTCGAAGCGTCGATCGAAATCGTGCCGCTGTTGCTGGACCTTGGCCGCATAGGCCTCGAGCTGGGACTGTGGCTCCTCGTCGCGCAGGCGGATCGACAACCATTTTTCACGCTTGATCTCGCCGAGATAGGACTTGGTCACGCGCGTGCCCGAATTGAGCCCCCCCGGCCCGCCGTCCGCGATCTTGCCTAGGATGAGGCGCTCGACCCGCTCGTAGAGGTCGTCTTCGAGGATACGGAGCTGATCGTCGAGATCCTGCCGGATCCCGGTCAAGCCCGCCTTTTCGATCTCGAGCGCGCGCGAATCCTTGTCCACTCCGTCTCGGGTGAACACGTGCACGTCGATCACGGTCCCGTTCATCCCGGACGGGACGCGCAGGGAGGTGTCTTTCACGTCCGAGGCCTTTTCGCCGAAGATGGCGCGCAGGAGTTTCTCCTCGGGCGTCAACTGGGTCTCGCCCTTGGGCGTGACCTTGCCGACCAGGATGTCCCCGGCGCCGACCTCGGCGCCGACGTACACGATGCCCGCCTCATCGAGCTTCGAGAGCGCGCCCTCGCTGACATTGGGAATGTCGGCGGTGATCTCCTCGGGCCCGAGCTTGGTGTCCCGGGCGACGCAGGTCAGCTCCTCGATATGGATGCTCGTGAACCGATCCTCCTCGACGACACGCTCCGAGATCACGATCGAGTCCTCGAAGTTGTAGCCGTTCCATGGCATGAAGGCGACCAATACGTTTTGTCCCAGCGCCAGATCGCCGAGATCGGTCGCGGGACCGTCGGCCAGCACGTCGCCCCCCGCGATGCGATCGCCCGGTTTCACCAGGGGCTTCTGGTTGATGCAGGTATTCTGGTTGGAGCGCGTGTACTTGGTGAGATTGTAGATATCCACCCCGGGCTCGCCGGCCCCGGTATCCTGTTCCTCGCAGCGCACCACGATGCGGCTCGCGTCCACGGAATCGACGACCCCCGCACGACTCGCGATCACCACGACGCCGGAATCGATGGCCACGGCGCGCTCCATGCCGGTACCGACCAGCGGCCCTTCGGTGCGCAGGGTCGGCACCGCCTGACGTTGCATGTTGGAGCCCATGAGCGCGCGGTTGGCATCGTCATGCTCGAGAAACGGGATCAGCGAAGCCGCGACCGATACGATCTGTTTGGGCGAGACGTCCATGTACTGGACCTTGTCCGGCGTCGAGAGCATGAACTCGTTCTGGAAACGGCACGAGACGAGCTCGTCGATGAGCCTCCCGTCCTCGTCCAGCTTGGCATTGGCCTGCGCGATCACGAACTGTCCCTCCTCGATGGCCGAGAGATATTCGACCCGATCCGTGACCTTGGTGGCCGACACCTTGCGGTAAGGCGTCTCGAGAAAGCCGTAGTGGTTGGTCTTGGCGTATACGGCGAGCGAATTGATGAGGCCGATGTTCGGGCCCTCGGGCGTCTCGATGGGACACACGCGCCCGTAATGAGTCGGGTGGACATCGCGCACCTCGAACCCGGCGCGCTCGCGCGTCAGGCCGCCGGGCCCGAGCGCGGAGATGCGGCGCTTGTGCGTGACTTCCGAGAGCGGGTTGTTCTGGTCCATGAACTGCGAGAGCTGGCTGGAGCCGAAGAATTCCTTGATCACGGCCGACACCGGTTTCGCGTTGATTAGCTCCTGGGGCATCGTCCCCTCGGACTCCGCAAGGGTCAAACGCTCCCTGACCGCACGCTCCACGCGCACGAGACCGATCCGGAACTGATTCTCGACCATCTCCCCGACGCTGCGTACGCGGCGGTTACCCAGGTGATCGATATCATCGACGGTGCCGATGCCGTTGCGAACGCCGATCAGCACCTTGAGCACATCGACGATGTCCTCCTTGGACAGGACATTGGGTCCGGTGGATTCGCTCCGCCCGACGCGGCGATTGAATTTCATTCGACCTACCGCCGAGAGATCGTAGCGATCGGCGCTGAAGAACAGGTTATTGAACAGGTTCTCGGCGGCCTCCTTGGTCGGGGGCTCGCCGGGCCGCATCATGCGGTAGATCTCGACCTGGGCCTCCAGGACCGTACGCGTCGTATCGATGCGCAAGGTCTCCGAGACATACGGGCCTCGATCGAGGTCGTTGACATAGAGCGTCTTGACCTCCGGGATCCCGATGTCGATGAGCTTATCGAGGGTCTCACCGGTGAGCACGGCATTCGCCTGGACCACGATCTCGCCCGTGCTCGTATCGACCACGTCGGTCGCCACCACCTTGCCCACGAGATACTCGCGCGGGACCCGCACCTCACGCAGCCCGGCCTTGTGCAAGGCGCTCACGTGGCGCATGGTGATGCGGCGGTCTTTCTCGACGATGACCTCGCCCTCCTCGTCCGTGATGTCGAACGACAACGTCTCGCCCCGCAGCCGCTCCGGGAGCAGCTCCATGCGGATCCCGTGGCGGGAGAGCGAAAACGCGGTGGTCTCGAAGAACGTCGCCAGCATCTCCGCGGCGCTCTGGCCGAGGGCACGCAACAGCACCGTCGCCGGGATCTTGCGTCTGCGATCGATGCGCACGTAGATATGGTCCTTGTGGTCGAACTCGAAATCGAGCCACGAACCGCGGTAGGGGATCACCCGGGCGGAGTACAGGAGCTTGCCCGAGGAATGGGTCTTGCCCTTGTCGTGCTCGAAGAACACGCCCGGCGACCGGTGCAACTGCGAGACGATGACGCGCTCGGTGCCGTTGACGATGAAGGAGCCGTAGTCGGTCATGAGCGGCACTTCGCCCATGTAGACCTCCTGCTCCTTGATCTCCTTGACCACCTTCGACTGACTGGTCGAGGTTTCGCGGTCATAGATGATCATCTGCAGCTTGGCCCGCACGGCCGACGCGTAGGTCAGGCCGCGCTGCTGGCACTCGCGCGTGTCGAACGCGGGCCTCGCCATGTTGAATTCGATGAACTTCATCTCCACGAACCCGTTGTGCGAGACGATCGGGAAGGCGGAGACGAAGGCGGCCTGCAAGCCCTCCGTTTTGCGCTTTTGGGGCGGCACGTCCTTTTGGAGAAAGGCAACGTAGGAATCCTTCTGCATCGTCAGCAGATAAGGCACGCCCAAGACGTTCTCGCGCTTTCCGAAACTCTTTCGGATGCGCTTGCGCTCGGTGTAGCTGTAGGGGGTTGCTTGCGCCATAAACACTCCGTGTCGAAGACGGCGGCCCGCCTGGGGCACACTGTCCATCGGTGACTGGCGATTCAGACCTTGCGTCTGATGCTTGGTGGCTGGCCACTACCAGCCGCTGGCGGACAACCG
>JACCXJ010000341.1 GCA_013697045.1 Gammaproteobacteria bacterium
GAAATAGGGGTCCAGAAATAGGGGTCAGGGGTCAGAAATAGGGGTCAGAAATAGGGGTCAGGGGTCAGAAATAGGGGTCAGAGCCGAAATAGGGGTCAGAGCCCTTTACGAGATCTCTTCTCGGGGGTTCTCTTTCGGCCTGCCGCGTCTGGCCTGGCCGATCTTACGCCCGACCCTTCGGGTATCAACTGACCTTTTTGCGGATCGGTCAGAGCCCGAAGCCGGTGTCCCGCGATTCCCCGTGGCGCGCCAACACGCTGTATATGGCGCACTTCACCGTCTCGGACATCGCAAAGCGTGCCTTCCACGACCACGAGCGCCTGAGCCGGGGGGCTATGGGGCTTGCGGGTGCCGAGCCCGGCACCCTGCATCTATGGCTGGATGACTGGTCGGCCACCCCGACCGCCCCCGAAGGGCTTCCGGTACGGCTACGCGCCGCCCACGGCGAGGTGGCCATCGATCTCCGGCTCGCTCGGGGCAAGCCGCCCGTGCCCCAGGGCGATCGCGGCTTGAGCCAGAAGAGCGCGGAACCCGGCAACGCCTCGTACTACTATTCGCTGACGCGGATGCTGACCGAAGGCGTCGTCACCGTCGGCCGGGAGCGTTTCACGGTCTCGGGCCTGAGCTGGATGGATCGGGAGTGGAGCACGAGTGCCCTGGGCCCGGATCAGATCGGGTGGGATTGGTACGCACTCCAACTCTCGAACGGACAGGAGCTGATGTTCTACCGCCTGCGGCGCCGGGACGGCAGCACCGATCCGTACAGCGCCGGGACGATCGTGCTCCGCGACGGGACGCCCGTGGCACTCGCGGCCGGGGAGGTCGTGATCGACACGCTGTCCACCTGGGTGAGCCCACGCGGCGGACACCGCTACCCGGCCCGCACCCGGTTGCGGGTCCCGAAGGCCGAACTGGAGCTGGAGGTCACGCCCCGGCTCCCCGACCAGGAGCTGGAGGTCTCGGTCCGTTACTGGGAGGGAGCCGTCGAGGTGCGCGGCACGGCGCGCGGGGTGGCCGTGAGCGGCAGGGGTTATCTCGAGCTCACCGGGTACGCCGACGGCTAGCGGATCGCATTCGCAATGCCCACAATCAACGTACGGGAGCGATCGATCGGAGGATCAGGGCGGGGGCCGTGCCTGTCCATATCATCTCTCCTGACGATGCGACTTGCGTCCCGCTCTGCGATTCGCTTTGTCGTCAAGCCCGTGGCAGGCTACAGGACCTCACCGGTGCCGCTTGGTAGGCCCGCAGCCCGGTGACGTACGCCTCCGACCCAATGCAGGGCGGTTGCCCGAAACGGCAACCCCATGTTACTGTCAATGCCAGTAAACTTTCACGAAGAGCAACACCATCTGCGCCTGCGTTGCGCCGACTGTGCCCATGAAAAGCTCGTCGCCTTCAGTTGCAAGCGTCGCGGCTTCTACCCGAGTTGTGGCGCCAGGCGCATGGTGGAGACCGCCGCCCACCTGGTGAACCACGTCATCCCCCGGGTACCGGTTCGCCAATGGGTGCTCTCGTTTCCGATCCCGCTTCGTTGGCTCTTCGCTACACATCCGGAGCTGCTCGCGCCCGTCTTGCAGATCGTCCACCGGGTCATTGCCACATTTCTGATCCAACCAACGGGACTCAAACGCACCGAAGCCCAGAGCGGCGCGGTCACCCTCATTCAGCGCTTCGGCTCGGCCGCTCACAAAATCGCCGGGAGCGATTTTGAACAGCCGCAGGCTGGCCCCAACGGGGTGAAGGGCAGGGACAGCCCGAAATAACATTCCATCTGCACTGCCTAGTGCTCGATGGGGTCTATCGCATCACCGCGGGCGTGCCGGTGTTCCATGCCGTGCGCGCGCCGACCGCGGAAGAGCTCCAGACCTTACTCGCTCGCATCGTAACGCGCGTCATGAAGTTCTTGGTGCGCAAGGGTTTCCTCATCGAACAGCAGGGCATGAGCTATCTCGCCGACACCGATCCGGATCTCGCGCTCGGGCCCCTGTGGGCGGCAGCCAGCACCTACCGCATTGCGCTCGGCCCCCGGGCTGGCCAGAAGGTGGTGACTTTAATTTTACAAGCCGTCTCGACACGAGAGCCGCCACTGACCCCCGTGCGTTGTGTCAACGAGCAGGGCTTCAGCCTGCATGCCGAGGTGTGCTGCGCTGCCCATCAGAGGAAGAAACTCGAACACTTGTGCCGCTACATCACCCGCCCCGCCGTCGCCAACGAACGACTGACACGCAACCGTGCCGACGATGTCGTGCTGCAGCTCAAGAGCCCCTACCACGACGGGACCACCCACATCGTCATGTCACCCCTGGAGCTCATGCAGCGCCTGGCTGCGCTTGTCCCCCGTCCAAGGCTGCATCTCATCCGCTTCCATGGCGTCCTCGCGCCCCATGCCAAGCCGCGTCCCGAGATCATTCCATCCTCAGGGCACCAAGCAGGCCACATCCCTGTGCCTGGCATCCCGAGCGTGCCGGTCAACACCAATACCCCCTCAGCCGACCACGCCGAGGCGCCCCCTGCCGTGGCGCCGGTGCGCCTGAGCTGGGCCCGGTTGCTCAACCGGGTATTCGAGATCGACAGCCCGCAGTGCGGCGGCACCTTGAAGCTCATCGCCGCCATCGAAGATCCCCCCGTGATCGCCAAGATCCTCACCCACCTCGGCTTGTCCGCCCGGGCACCGCCCCGATCGCCCGCGCGGCCATTCGACCGATTCCAAATGGCCTTCTGATCCCAGGCAGCGCCCCCCTCCCACCCGGTTCGACTCCCCGAGCCGACAGCCTCCTTTGGCCTGCACTCGCCCGAGAAGCCAAAACGCCCCGGATCCGGGCGCCTCGGACCGATGAATCGCCAGACAAATCCCCGATCCTGGACCGAGCGCTCGCACCGAGCGCTCGCGCCGTTGACAACCCACGGGTCCATCCGTACTCTTCCTCCCAGCGAAAAAGGGCGTTTGAAGTTCCTATACCTGCAGGCCGGCTCAACCCGCTATCGGGAGCCCCGCGTGGGCGCGGTCACCGCCCCACGCAGCGGGGCATTGGGGGCCAAGACCCCATGATAGCGGTGACGATGCCGGCGTGGTGGCGGGATGAGGATCGCCAACCCAATAACCGGGTTGGGGTGGCCTCGCGCCGCAGCTCGCCCCTGCGCCAGTCAATGGCTACGTCTCTCCGGGTGGCGCCGGCCGTGCCGACGAGTTTGCGGCGCACACGCCTTTATCGGGAAGCGTCATGTACAGGCGGGTACACCGTTCCTCGTAGGCGCAACGCGGCCTTGTTTGTTCTTGAGCATCGCACTCGCTCCCGCGCTGTGCCACGCCCACTGCTGCGATTGAGTTCGTTGGCAAGGTCGTAGGCGTGACGGACGGCGACACCGTAACGGTCCTGACCGCCCAACGGCAGCAACGGTGACGTGGGGGACAGGGGGGGTGCGTCGCCAGCTTCGCCCGGCAGACGCCCTTGCTCTGGGTTCCGCCTTAGCCACTGCCCGCTTGACAAGACACTTATTTCGTGGCTTAATGCTTGCTGCGCCGTGTTGCGCGCCCTCCACCACGCGAGCGTTTCGCACGTGCCTGGAAGTTCTTGTCCAGCACCTACCAACGGGCCGTCGAGATCCCCGAGAATGTCGTGCTGTTTCCTAAACAAACGGTGCATTGACGTCTCAGTATCAGAGCTACACCCAATGGGTTCCAACGCCCGAATCGAGCCGTTCAACTTCGATCGCGATCTCGACGGGTATCGGGCCTTTGCAAAGTTGCAGTTCGGCGAGATGAGCTTCCAAGCGCAGGAGAGGTTTCTTCGCTGGCTGTACGCAGAGAATATGCTCAACTCAAAAGGCTATCAGTCACTTCTCGTCGGACGCACAAGGGAAGGTGAGATCGTGGGTTGCATCCACAAGATGCGCCTCAACTGGATTGTGGACGGCAAGGAGACGAGTGTCCCTGCGACGCACAACTTGATGGTGTCCGAGAGCCATCGAACGGGGCTTGGGATAATGCTCCAGATGGCGTCCTGGCAAAACGAGCGCTTCGTGCTCATCCCAGGTGTCGTAGGTCCGCTTTCGCACGCGCTTGCCAAGCTCAGGTGCCTCGAGCTCGATGGACAGTGGTACCGGCGTATACTCAGTCCGGTGCGCGGTGCACTCCGACTCGCAGCGCACGTATTGCTCAAACGACCCGCAACGCCGAGATACTTTCCGATCTCAGACACCGTGCTCTCCGCACTCGCGAGGAAACGGAAGTTGAGTTTTTCGCTCGCACCTAACGACCGACTACTCGAAGCGATCGCGAGCAGCCTGAATGCTAGCTACGGATCCGCCACGGCTCATCCGGTCTGGCGACTCAACGACGCGCGATGGCGATTCTTTCATCCACTCGCTCCCAGACACATACTCATTCACGCAGAGAATTCGACGTCGGTGCTCGATTTCTTGATCGTGTCGCTCGGGCCACGTCGCGGTCTCAACGTCGGAAGGATCATTGCGGGGAACGCGACGAGCGATGACGCTGCACATCGCCTCGCCGGCTTTGCGAGCTCAGTCGTTCGCACTGCGGGCGACGTAATGCTTGCCTTCTCGGCGAATGCTGGGTTCAACCATAGCCTCCGGAGCTGCGGCTGGTCCACCATGAGGACGCATCCCCGTACCTTCCTTCATGCAAAAGATCCAATCGTCCTCGAGAGCATTTCGTTCTCCGGGGAAGCCGGAGACTTTGGATTCGAAGCCATCCCCATCGATTAAGTAGCACTCTGTGTGGCTTTCCGACGTGCCTAAGTCGCCCACCTGGTGCTACCTCCACGATTGCACTCCCAACAAATTGCCTCGACGAATCTTGATGATCGGCCAGATCAATGCCTCAACCCGAGGCATGCTAGCCTTCGTGTGCCCGCGATCAACAAGCCCAGGGAACGCATCCAAAGGCGATTGCCGATGATCGTTCTCGGATATAGCGGATTCGATCGCTCTGTCGATTTTGCTCGGCGCGAACCCGGTATTCGACCAGGCGAAGAACGGATGGTTCAGGGCTTCGACAGTGCCTGTGCAATCCTGCTCGATGGCGAAGTCATTGCTGCGGCCGCAGAGGAGCGATTCTCCCTTGAGAAACATACGAACCGTTTCCCGCGAAACGCGATCCGTTACTGCCTCAAAGCGGCTAACGTGCGCCTCTCCCAGGTCGAACGCATCGTACACGGTTTCAATTACGAAAAGTATGCGTCGATATTTCGAGGCACGGATCGATATGAGCAGGTCTTAGATCCAGCGCGCCAGAAGGACGTGTGGATGCGTGTTTTTGGCGAAGAATTTCGCCCGACCACGTTCGGAACCGTGGAACACCACCTTGCACATGCTGCGAGCGCCTATTTTCCGTCTGGATTCGAAACCTCGCTTTGCCTCGTATGTGACGGAATGGGCGAGGTCGATGCCATTACGTTGTACGAAGTCAATTGCGGCAAATTCACGAAACTCGACTCTCTTTTGATTCCCAATTCAATAGGTATTTTGTACGGGATCATCACGAGCCAGCTCGGTTTCGCTTTCAATGCCGACGAATACAAGCTGATGGGGCTTGCGCCTTATGGCGACCCGTCTCGCTTTCGAGGCCTATTCGAGCGCTTAATCAAACCGACCGACGGCGGCCGATATATGATCGATTGGAACATCTGCGGCGAGAATGCCTTTCATAGTCCGTATTATCGTAAAATATTAGAATATCTCGATCGCGAAGTTCTTCCAAGACCGGAGTCCTCGGAAACGCATTCGCAGCCATACAAAGATCTGGCTGCGAGCGTACAAGAAGCATTGGAGAACTCGATCACGAGACTCCTGTGTCACTGGGCAACAAAGACTGGCCAAAAAAATCTCTGCATGACCGGTGGCGTGGCGCTCAATTGCACACTCAACGGCAAGCTGATCAAACAGAAACTATTCGAAGATCTTTTCATTCAGCCCGCTGCAGGTGACGATGGCACCGCGCTGGGTGCAGCGCTCTTCGCGAGCCACAACCTCGAGCCGGACAAATTTCACACTCAAAGGCGGCCAATGCCGTTCTTCGGACCCGAATACTCGCAAACGGAAATGAACGCAGCTGCAGAGAAATTTGTCGGCAAGATCATCATCGACGACCTCGGAACCCCGGAGCGTGCCGCCAGTGACGCGGCGGAAGCCTTGTCGAAGGATGCGATCGTTGCTTGGTTTCAGGGGCGCATGGAGTACGGCCCTCGCGCGCTGGGGAATCGATCGATCACTGCGAACCCGATGATCTCGGACATCAAAGAACGCTTGAATGCAATCATCAAACTGAGAGAAGGGTTCCGGCCTTTTGCTCCAGCGGTCGCCGCCGAACACGCGAGCAGATACTTCGAGATCGGTGATGGAGCGTCGCCGTTCGACTACATGCTCGCAACGACGATGGTGCGGCCGGAATGGCGCGAACGACTTCCCGGCATTACACACGTTGACGGCTCCGCTCGTGTCCAGACGGTATCCAGTGAAAACAATCGCCTGTTCTATCTTCTGATCGAGGAGTTCGCCAAGAGAACCGGTATTCACGCATTGGTGAATACTTCCTTCAACATCCGCGGGCAGCCAATGATTGTATCTCCGGAAATCGCGATCGAAACGATTCTGAAGGTGCGCATCGATCGTCTGTATCTCGGTTCGCTGCGGATCGTGAGAAGGAACTAACAGCTTGAGGCTCGCTGAGACGTTTCATCCACGACGTCTTCGCAATGATTCCACCACATCGAACAAGCCTCGCTTCTGAATCGACCTCGACATCAAATGGGAGCGCTGGCACGCGAACCGCTGAAGCGTTAAGCATGGTAGCGTCTCCCACTTGTAGTGACGTACGCGCATTTAGTGCGCGATTTTCTTTACGTTATTGTTGTGATTCGTGTCGACGCCACTCGTCTCGATCATGCTTCCCTGCCACCAGGTTCGAGAAGACGCTCAGTAACGCCCTCGCGTCGGCGTTCGCTCAAACCTACTCGAATTGGGAATGTGTATGCCTCCGCGACGGTTCGACCGATGGAACCTGGGAGATTCTGCAGGCGGCGCAAGCCCGCGACTCGCACTTTCGCATCGAGTGCTTTCCAACAAACCAGGGACGCGGCGCGGCGCGCGAGCGAACTCTCGAACAGCTCAAGGGCGATCTCATCACGTTCCTAGATGCCGATGGCTTCATGTACCCGAACAAGCTGTCCACGATGGAAGCGCATCCGCACATTGAGCGGCTCCGTCGCTATCTCGCACGGCATAAGCTGGATGATGGGCGTTGGCAAAGTCGAGGCGCCGGAGATCACCGAGTTCCCGTTCGATCGGCCGACTCCACCGCCCATCAACTTCCTTCCTTCGATCGTGCGAGGCGACCTCGCTCGACAAACGCGATTCGATCGCGAGCTTCGGCGCTCTCAGGATGCTGATTTCCTCGTGTCTATCTACTACTGCTCGGGAAGAACTACGCGCAGCGCCCAGCGTGCTCTATGCTTACAACCTCGAGGCGATGGACATCGATCGTACGCTCGAAGGCTATCGCTACCGGATACGCGCGCACCTCAAGCGCGTTCGTCGCTTCCCGTTCGATGTCGCACGCACGGTTGTTCAAAGGCTCGCGAAGGGCATTGTGTATCGGAGCCTTGCAGCCTTCAACCAAGAGGAGCTGCTCATTCGACCTGGTTGGCAAGCTGCCGACGCTACACTGTTCGACGAATTCGAGGGGGCGAAAACGCAAGTGCAGCAAGCTCGCGTCGCGCTGTTCGGGAGTTGACTCATGAGCGCAATCTCGATGTGCCTTGTTGCCTCAAATGACCATCCGCTGTGCTCCCCGAGCCCGGACACGCTGTGATCGTAAAAGGTGATACGAATTCGCACGCTGATGGGCTCGCGTTGCGCGTCCTCGCCGCGAGAGATCGATTCCCAGAGAGACCAGCGCTGTTCGTCGACGGTGAGCACTGGGCCTATGGCGCGCTCGTCGATTGTGCGGGGCGCATGGCGAGTTTTCTGCAGAAGGCCCCGAAGGGAAGGCTCGGCGCAATTCTCGGTGCGCGGTCACTCACCGCGTACTCGGGCGTATTGGCCACCGCCTTTGCCGGGCGTGGCTACGTTCCCTTGAATCCCAAATACCCAATCGAGCGCACCATGGTGATGCTGGAAGCGTGCGGAGCCAACACTCTGATCGTCGACAAGAGGGCGATCCATCACCTCGATGCGATCCTCTCGCAAATCTCTTGGCCCCTATGGGTGCTCTTGCCGGAGGAGGACGACGTTGCGCCGATCGCGTCGCGCCATCCACGGCACACCGTCGTCGGTCGAAAGGATATCGAAGACGCTCGACCCCTCCTCGACGCTCATCGCGTTCAGGCGGACGACATCGCCTATCTCCTATTTACATCAGGCAGCACCGGAGCGCCAAAGGGTGTCATGGTCAGCTCTGGCAACGTTCTCCATCACCTCGACGTCATGGCTGAACGTTACTCGATCCGCGAAACGGATAGGTTCTCGCAGTCGTTCGAACTCACCTTCGATCTTTCGGTGTTCGACATGTTTCTCTGTTGGACGAACGGTGCCTGCCTGTACAGCCTGCCCGAGCGCGAGGTTTCCATGCCCGCAAGGTTCATTCGCGAGCACGGTCTTACGGTGTGGTTTTCGGTTCCTTCGACTGGGATGATGTTGCGCCGGCTGCACTTGCTGAAGGCGAGCGCCTTTCCGACGTTGCGTGTCAGTTTGTTTTGCGGCGAACGGTTGATGTCTGAGATAGCGGCCGCATGGCAGGAGGCGGCGCCGGGTTCCATTGTCGAGAATCTCTACGGACCGACGGAAACGACGATCGCCTGCACGCTGTATCGTTGGGATCCTTCCGGTTCGCCGGCCGAATGTGTCGACGGCACGGTGCCGATTGGTGCCGCCTTTCCTGGTTTGAGAGCTGCGATCGTAGACGACCTGCTCTCGCCGGTGCAGCAAGGCGGACGTGGCGAGCTCTGCATTTCGGGTCCGCAAGTGGCACTTGGATATTGGCGCGACCCCCCGCGGACCGCAGAACGCTTCGTCAAGCTCAGTTGGGATCCGACGCCGGACGCGCGCTGGTATCGGACCGGGGACGTTGCCTTTGTCAACGACAAGGGCAACCTCATCTTCTGCGGGAGAGGCGACGAGCAGATCAAGCTTCGCGGGTATCGGGTCGAGCTTGGAGAAGTCGAGTTTGCGCTTCGCCAAGCCGCAAAGACGGATTTCGTGGCTGTTCTTCCCTATCCGATTGGGCCCAGTGGTCCGGCTGCACTCACCGCCTGCGTCGCAGGGACCGACGAGTTAGCGAGCAACATTTTGAACCGGGCGAAAGAGATCCTTCCGCCACACTGCGTGCCGCAATCCGTGATCAAGTTCGATCAGCTCCCGCTCACGTCGAGCGGAAAGATTCATCGTCTATGTCTCAAGCGGATGCTCGAGGAAAAAGATGCCAAGACTTGAAGAGGTTCGAGGATTCTTGAATGACTACCTGGGCGACAAAATGCGCAACGCTGGGATAACTGCGCCACCTGATGACCTGAGATTCATCGAAGCCGGCATCCTCGATTCTTTCGGTTTCGTCGAGTTGGTTGCTGCCGTCGAGGAGCGCTTCGGAATCCGGGTCAACTTTGATGATGTCGACGTCGAGGTGTTGGGGACTTTGGGCGGGTTCGCTCGGACCATATCGTCTTCCGCCTCGTCGTAGACGGTTCCGCGCAGGTGCCGATCTGGTCGAGCGTGAGCATCCACGGTCTCGGGCCGGAGGAGACCCGGGATATCATCAGCCAGCTCCGACGCGGCACGGAGACGGCGGACTTCGACGTGCTCTGCGCTCAGGCGCGTGTCCACCTGGAAGCGCTGGTCGCGGGCGGGCAGGTCGCGGAGGCGTTCGCGTGGATCGACACACTTCCTCCCGATGCCCGTGTGGTTCTGAAGCCCTTCATCACGCACTTCTCCGGCGCAAAGACCGTGCGCGCGACGGCAAATGTCACGGTCGATCTGGTTACCAACCTGCTTGATTGGCCGAGAGGTGCTGGTGGCGGGGCAAGCCGATGTGCGCCCCGGCGAGTTCTACGATCTGACCGGGCCGCTCGGTGTCCCTGTGATTGTGGGGCCGAGTGGGATCCGGCGGATCGTGGAGCTCCTGCAGATAAAGGGGTCAGATAAAGGGGTCAGAGCCCTGATAAAGGGTCAGAGCCATAAAGGGTCAGAGCCCTTTATTACTCCTCCCAGCACCGACCAGCCGACAGCGTATCAGTAAAGGGCTCTGACCCCTTTATGTGACCCCGCACCAACCGCATGAGCCGGGCAATGACCGGGTTGTCGGGGTCCAGCCCGATCTCGGAGAGCCGTTCTGGAACGATGCCCTTCCCGTCCCACCAGTAGACATTCTTGGCCAGCCGGTCCACCTCGTCGAGCCCGAGGCCGAGGGCCTTGCCCACGTCGCGGATCGCGCTCTTCGGGCGGTAGGTGATCACGGTGGCGGTGAGGGCGGCGCGCTCGCG